>NZ_JBFBDP010000028.1:0-117526 GCF_040701585.1 Streptomyces sp. NPDC093801
ACGACACGAACCCGGGAAGACCGTGAAACGAGCCGAAACCCTCACCGAACACATCCGCCTGAAACAGCAGCGAGGATAAAGATCAAGCTGAGGACGGGCCCGGCTGCCGCTTCCGGGCCGAGCGGCGGTTTTCGGCCAGGGCGGGGGAGGTCAGAATCATTGAGTCCGTAAAATATTGCCTAACGGCAAATGATCACCCTAGGCTTGTCCGACGCAACCACGCGTCCGTCGGGCGTCCGCCGTCCGAGACGAGAAGGGACAGACCCGGCGCCATGGTGAGCACGTCCGGGCTCGGGGCCCCGCGCCCTGCCGCCCCCCCACACCAGCAGCCGGTGATCCGGCCGCGGCAGACGTCCCCGGCAGGGCCGGACGACTCGCTGGCCCTGTGGAACGGAGTACCGCCGCAGGTCCTCCTCATCGAGGACGACGAGGGCGACGCCGTGCTCGTCGAGGAGCTCGTGGAGGACAGTGGAACCGAGGTCCGTCTCGCCCGGGCCCGCTCCCTCGCCGACGCCCTCCACCTGCTGGAGACCGAGGCCCCCGAGTGCGTCCTGCTGGACCTGCACCTGCCCGACGCCCAGGGCCTCGACGGGTTGAAGAAGGTCCTCGCCGTGTCCGCCGAGACCGCGGTCGTCGTCCTGACGGGCCTGTCGGAGGAGCGGGCGGGACTGACGGCCGTCGCGGCCGGAGCCCAGGACTACCTGGTCAAGGGCCGCCTCGAAGCCGACGTCTTCATGCGGGCCATCCGCTACGCGATCCAGCGCAAGCGCACCGAGCTGGCCGCCGCGGCCCTCCAGGCGGGCAGGCTGCGCGCGGAGGAGAACGCCCGCCTCGAACGCGGCCTGCTCCCCACACCGCTGCTGCTCGACGACGCGGCCGACACCGTCACCGTCTGCGCCCGCTACCACCCCGGACGTGCCCAGACCCTGCTCGGCGGGGACTTCTACGACGTCGTCCAGACCCCCGACGGAGCCACGCACGCCGTGGTCGGCGACGTGTCGGGGCACGGCCCCAGCGAGGCGGCACTCGGCGTCTGCCTGCGCGTGGCCTGGCGGTCCTTCGTCATGGCCGGAGCCCGCGGCGC
This sequence comes from Streptomyces sp. NPDC093801, assembly GCF_040701585.1. Lineage (NCBI taxonomy): Bacteria > Bacillati > Actinomycetota > Actinomycetes > Kitasatosporales > Streptomycetaceae > Streptomyces > Streptomyces sp. NPDC093801. The sequence continues at coordinate 1,085 of NZ_JBFBDP010000028.1, forward strand.
CGAACTGCTCGCCCTCCTGGAGCGGATCCTGGTGGCCGAACGATCGGGCCCGGAGATCTTCGCCACCCTCGTCTCCCTCACCCGCCCGGCCGGCACCCGCGCCGTATCCGTCCAGCGCGCCGGGCACCCCGGCCTCCTGGTCCGCTCCGCGGGCGCCGTGGAACTGCGCACCGTACCGGGAGGGCCCGCGCTCGGCATCCTGCCCGGCTGGGGCGTCGGCTGGCCCGTCAGCGAGGTCGCGGTGGAGGAGGGCGGCGCCCTGATGCTCTTCACGGACGGCCTCATCGAGGGGCGCACCGGCCCCGGCTCCGACCGCCTCGACGAGGCGGGTCTCCTGGAGATCGCCCGCAAGCACGCCGACCTGCCCGCGGAAGCGTTCGTCGACACCCTCATCCAGACGGCGCAGGGCCTCGCCGCGGACTGGGGCGGCCTGGCCGACGACGTCGCCGTCCTCCACCTCGAATGGAACCCGTCCTCGTGACCTCCCCCGCACAGCCCGCCGCACCGCCCCCCGGACGGGTCCCGGACCGTCAGGGGCCGAGCCTCCAGGCCTGGCTGACCACCGTGCTGGTCGTGCTCGCCCTGATGGTCGTCGGCACGGGGGCGGTCGGCGCCGCCCTCCTGTCCCGCACCACCACGGCCGGGAACCGGCTCGTCGACGAGATCCTGCCCGCCCAGCGGGACGCCCTGCGGCTGGAGACCGCGCTGCTGGACCAGGAGACCGGGGTCCGCGGCTACCTGCTGGCGGACGAGCCCGCGCTCCTGGAACCGTACGAACGCGGACTGGCCAACGAGACCGAGGCCGCCCGCCACCTGACGACGGTCCTCCACGGCGACGAGGGCGTGCGCCGGGACCTGGCGGCCGTTCAGGAGGCCGCCCGGACCTGGCGGGACGGGTTCGCGGCCCCCGCCATCGCCTCCGTGGAGAACGGCACCGCCCCGCCCTCCGCCCAGGCCGGCAAGGACCGCTTCGACGAGGTGCGCCGCCGGATCGCCGCGCAGCAGACACGCCTGGACCGCCTCCAGGACGACGCCCGCACCACCTTCGGCGAAGCCCGTTCGCAGCGCGACCGCGTCCTGCTGGCCATCGTGGTGGCCTTCCTGCTCGCCGGCTCGGCCGTCGCCGTACTGCTCCACGTGGGCGTGCTGCGGCCGCTCGCCCGGGTGCGGACCACCTCCCAGCGCGTCGCGGACGGCGCCTTCGAGGAGGAGATCCCGCTGTGCGGCCCCTCCGACCTGAAGGCGCTGGCCCGGGCGGTGGAGGCCATGCGGCACCGGACCGTGGCCGAACTGAACACCTCGCGGCGCAACGCCGAGCGGCTCGACCGCACGGCCGCCGAACTCGACGCGCAGGCGGTAGAGCTGCGCCGATCCAACGCCGAGCTGGAGCAGTTCGCGTACGTTGCCTCGCACGACCTCCAGGAACCGCTGCGCAAGGTGGCCTCCTTCTGCCAGCTGCTGGAGAAGCGGTACGGGGACCAGCTCGACGAGCGCGGCGTCCAGTACATCGCCTTCGCCGTCGACGGGGCCAAGCGGATGCAGGTCCTCATCAACGACCTGCTGACCTTCTCCCGGGTGGGCCGCGTCCAGGACACGCGCGAGACGGTCCCGATGGACGCCCCCCTGGACCGGGCACTGCGCAACCTGGCCGCCGCCGTGGAGGAGAGCGGGGCGGAGATCACCCGGCCCGAGCGGCTCCCGGACGTGGTGGGCGACCCGACGCTGCTGACGATGCTGTGGCAGAACCTGGTGGGCAACGCCGTCAAGTTCCGCTCGCCCGACCGGCCTCCGCGCGTGGAGGTGGCCGTGACCGACGATCCGGCCGCGGAGCCGGGCTTCCACACCTTCACCGTCACCGACAACGGCATCGGAGTGCCCGCCGAGTTCGCCGAGAAGGTCTTCGTCATCTTCCAGCGCCTGCACGGCCGGGAGACCTACGGCGGCACCGGCATCGGGCTCGCGCTCTGCAAGAAGATCGTCGAGCACGCGGGCGGACGCATCCGGATCGACACCGGCCACCGGGAGGGCACCCGGATCGTCTTCACCCTGCCCGTCGCCGCGGCCGCCGCCCCCGGCACCACCGAGACCCCGGCGGCCACCGCCGCATCCGGGTCGCCCGCCCCCGTATCCACCGAAGGAACGTCCTGATGAGCACGCCCACCGACCGGCCCCAGGCCACCCCCGCCGAAGTCCTGCTGGTCGAGGACGACGCGGGCGACGAGCTCATGACCCGGGAGGCATTCGAGGACAACAAGATCGGAAACGTGCTGCACGTCGTGCGGGACGGTCTGGAGGCCCTGGACTTCCTGTACCGCCGCGGCGAGCACGCCGACGCCCCGCGTCCCGACCTGATCCTGCTCGACCTCAACCTGCCCAAGTACGACGGACGGCAGGTCCTCGAACGGATCAAGACGGATCCGGAGCTGAAGCACATCCCCGTGGTCGTGCTCACCACCTCGGCGGCCGAGGAGGACATCCTGCGCAGCTACAAGCTGCACGCCAACGCCTACGTGACGAAGCCGGTGGACCTCGACCAGTTCATCCGGGCGATCCAGCAGATCGACGACTTCTTCGTCACCGTGGTCAAGCTGCCCCGCACGAGGTGAGGCCGGTGAGGGGCCGGAAGGGTTCGGGAATGCCAACGGAAATGTCGGGAGAGCGGACGTGAGCAGCAGGGACACGCACCACGACGGGGCACGCAGCCGCGTCGGGACCCGTAGCGACGGGGACGTGCGCATCGTCGTGATGGCGGGGGAGTTCGACATGGACAACGTGGCCGACCTGCGGACCGCGATGGATCCCGCGGCCCCCGGCGTCACCCGGTTCGTCCTGGACGTCGCCGAGGTGACCTTCGTCGACTCGACCGCGCTCAGCATCATGCTGCAGGCCGCCCTGGACCGCCCGGTGGTCCTGGCGGGCACCGTGCCGCGCCGGCTGGCCCGGCTCCTGGAGATCACCGGCGCCGAACTGGCCTTCGCCACCGCGCCCAGCGTGGCCGAGGGAACGGTCGTGACCGTGCCGCCCCGGCGGGGCTGAGCCGGGACCTCGGCCCCGACCGGTTCCGGTCGCGCGAGGAGCCGCAGGACACGCATGGACGGCCCGCCATGGGTTACAAGCCGTCAATGAGACCCGGACACAGCGCTCCTCCAGCACCTTGCCGCCTGCCCGTCCTGTTGCTGCTGCCCGTACAGGCCGTCCTGATGGTCGGCCTGGGGCTGGTGGTCACCGGCCCGCTGGCGGACCGGTGGCCGGTGGCGGCGGAAGACGGCGTCGACCGCGTCCTGGCCGCGCACCGGGGCGGGCCCGCGCTCCACCTGTCGCAGTGGCTGTCCCAGCTGGCCGGCACGCCGAGCATCACGGCCCTGACCGCCCTCGCCGCCGCCGCGGTGCTGGCGGTCTCGCGCGGGCGGTGGCTGCGGGAGGCCCTGTTCCTGGCCGGCGCCGTCGCCGCGCAGTCGGCGGTCTTCCTCCTGGTCACCCTCATCGTGGAGCGGCCGCGTCCCCAGGTGCTCCACCTGGACGCCGCGCCGCCGACGTCCAGCTTCCCCTCCGGCCACGTCGGCGCGGCGACGGCCCTGTTCGGAGGACTCGCCGTACTCGTGGCGCTCCGCCTGCGCCCCGGCCGGAGGTGGGTGCGGGCCGCCCTGGTCACCGTCCTGCTCGTGATCCCGGTGCTCGTGGCGTGCTCCCGGGTCTACCGGGGCATGCACCACCCTTCGGACGTCGTGGGCGGTCTGCTCAACGGCGCCTGCGCCCTGCTCGTCCTGGCACACGCGCTGCTGCCGCCCGCGCGGTCCCGTCCCCTCGCACCGACCGCGCGCGGCGCCGTCGCCGCGGACCGGGTGCCCGCCGGCCCGCCGGACGGCCCCGGTCCCCGCGGAGCCGAAGCAGGCCGACGGGCCGTGGTGGTGCGCCACCCGCACGGCTGCGCGCCCGAGTTGGCCGAGCGCGTTCGGGAGGTCCTGCGCCGGCACGGCTACGCCGACCAGGTGTGGACCCGGACGTCCGCCGAGCACCCGGCCGGCGCGCTCGCCGGGCGGATCGACGAGGACGACACCGCCCTGGTCGTCGCCTGCGGCGGAGACGGCACCGTCCGCGCCTGCGCCGACGTGCTGGCCCACACCGGGATCCCGCTCGCGGTGGTTCCCTGCGGCACCGGAAACCTGCTCGCGCACAACCTGCGGCTGCCCGCCGACCCGTGCGCGGCGCTGGAGGCGGCCCTCTCCGGCGAGACCACCCGCATCGACGTGGGCCGGGTCCGCGGCGCCGGGCCCCGCCCCGTGCGGTTCACGGTCATGGCGGGCGCCGGGTTCGACGCCGCCATGGTCGCCGACGCGTCCGAGCGCGTGAAGCGGCGCCTGGGCTGGGCGGCGTACGCGCTGTCCGCCGTCCGCCACCTCGCAGACCCCCGCATGCGCCTGTCCATCCGGCTCGACCTGGGCCCCGTACAGGAGCGCCGCGCCCGCATGGTCGTGATCGGTAACGTCGGCAGCCTCCAGGGCGGACTCCCGCTGCTGCCCGACGCCCGGCCCGACAACGGCCGGCTCCAGGTCGTGCTGCTCGACCCGCGCGGCGTCCGCGGCTGGCTCGCGGCGGCGGGACACCTCGGGGCGCGCATGCTGCCCGGACGGCCCGCGCCCGGCCGCGACGGCACCGTGGCCGGCGGCGCGCTGGAGTACTTCAGCGCCGAACGCGTCGACCTCCGCTTCGCCCGGCCCCAGCCCCGCGAGGTCGACGGCGACGTCATCGGCACCGGCACCCGGCTGAGCGCGGAGGTGGAACCCGGCGCACTGCGGATCTGGATCCCCCCGCGCACCCCGCACGCCCCGGGGGAGCGGGGACGTACGGCCGCGGCCGGTGAAGCGGAGAGGGCAGGACGGGCCGCGCACACCGTCGGCGGCTGACCGGGCCGCCGGGTACACGACTTCGACAGGGGGTGACGGACATGGGAACCGCGACACGCGTACCGCAGCGCCGGGAGGTGGCGTCACGGCGGGCCGAACGCACAGAGGAGGGTGAGGAGCTGTCCGCCGAGGAGGCGGTGGCCGCCCTGCGGCGCCACGGCGGCTGCAGCCTCGTACGGGACTCCTTCATCCGCTTCCGGTACGCCGACGGCTTCAGCCACTCGAGGGCGCTGGCCCTCCAGACGGTGCTGGCCATCGTCCCGCTGGCCATCGCCTTCGTCGGGCTGTCCGGTGCACTCCACACGGAGGACGCCGGCCGGATCGCGGAACTGACGATCCGGCAGCTGGCGAGCGGGCCGAGCCGGGAGGTGGTGGACGACGCCCTGGCACAGAGCCGGCACGGGTCCGGTGACGGCAGCCGGGCCGCGCTCTGGCTCGGCCTGCTGTTCTCCGTCGTGAACGTGACCACCGCCCTGTGCCAGGTGGAGCGGGGCGCCAACCGCATCTACGGAACGCAGCGCGACCGGCCGTTCCTGCCCAAGTACACCCGCGGGCTGGTCATGTCCGTGCTGGCCGGCCTGCCCCTCGGGCTCAGCTTCTCCATCACCGTCCTCGGCGCCCCTCTGAGCCGTGCCGTGGCCGAGGTGTACCACCTCGCACCGGGCACCGCCCGGGCCTGGGACCTGCTGCGCTGGCCCGTCGGCGTGCTGCTGGCCCTCCTCGCCACCAGTGCGGTCTTCCGCCTCTCACCGCGCCGCACCCAGCCCGGATACACCTGGCTGGCCTTCGGCGCGACGGTCTACCTGACGCTGTGGCTGCTGGCGACGTGGGGGCTGAGCCTCTACGTGGGTGCGGGCGGCTCTTTCACCACCGTGTACGGGCCCCTCAGCGCGTTCGTGTCCCTGCTGCTGTGGTCCTACCTGACCTCGATGGCCCTGTTCCTGGGCCTGGCCTTCGCCGCGCAGCTGGAAGCCGTACGGGCCGGGGTGGGCGAACCGGCCACTCCTGACCCCGGAGTCTGAGACCCGGCGGACGACCCCTGGAAGGAGATCCCCGACCATGCCCCGACCCTCCGCGCCGTGGCGTGTGCTCACCGGGCGCGCCATGGGCCGCTCCGGGCCCGACGCCCGTTTCGGCGCACGGTTGTTGACGACCGTGGCCGTCACCGCCCTGGTGTCCGTGCCGTTCGCGCTGGCCCTCGTCTTGGTCGAGTCGCAGTGGGAGCCGCTGCTCCGGTTGGACCGGGGCACGGCCGAGCGGCTGCACACCGCGGCGCTGGAGCATCCCGCGTGGGTGCGGCTGCTCGACTTCCTGACCCACGTGGTGTGGGATCCGGTGACGATGCGGCTGCTCGTGGCGGCCCTGGTGGTGTGGCTCCTCGTGCGGCGCGCCGTACGGCTGGCGCTGTGGGCGGCCGTCACCGCCACGGCCGGCGGCCTGCTCGGCCTGCTCGTGAAGGACGTCGTCGCCCGGGCCCGGCCGCACCTGCCCGACCCGGTCTCCCGGGCGCCCGGATTCTCCTTCCCCTCCGGGCACGCCATGACCGCCACCACCTCCTGCGCGGTGCTGCTGCTGGCCTTGCTGCCCCTCGTGCCCCGTCGGTGGCGTCCGCTGGCATGGACGGCGGCCCTGGTCCCGGTGGTGGGCGTCGGATACACGCGGGTGGCGCTCGGCGTGCACTGGGTGAGCGACGTGGTGGGCGGCTGGCTGCTGGGCCTGGTCGTGGTGACGGCGACGACCCTGGCGTTCGAGGCCTGGCGGGCGGATGTCGGACGTCCCCCCACCACGCCCGCGCAGGGGCTGGAGCCGGAGATCCGGGCCGAGCACCCCGAGCCGCCGGTGGGTGCGCCGGAGCGCTCCTGAACCCCGCCCCTGCCGTCCGCTCCCGCCTCGACGAGCGAACCCTCCCGATCTCGCCTAGTTTGTCCAGCGACCGACCATTTTTCGGAAAGGAAGTGTTTCCTCATGGCGGAAAAGGCCAAGGGAAAGATGGAGCAGGCCAAGGGCAAGGCCAAGGAGGTCGCGGGCAAGGCGACCGGCAGCGAGCGGATGCAGGCCGAGGGCAAGATGGACCAGCTCAAGGGCAAGGCCCGCGAAACCGCGGGCAAGGCGGAGGAACAGGCCCGCGGGATCAAGGACTCCCTGCGCGACCGCGACCGCCGCCAGGAACCCTGACCCGGTCGCGAACGGACGACGACAGGTCTGCGACAGGTGCCCGGCACGCGCTGCCGGGCACCTGTCGGCCGTAGGAGCACGGCGGCCGGGAACCGCTCCTCGTGCCGTCGAGGACCGTGTCGGTCCTCAAGGGATGGTGTGAGCGCCCACGCGGCGGGTAGCCGCCAGGTCCGACCCGGCCGTGTGCCGGCAGAAGAAGCGGAGAGCCGATGTTCGAGGCGAGTGACATCCGGGAGTGGCGCGGCCACGAGGTGCTCGACTCCGACGGCCACAGGATCGGCACGATGGAGTCGGTGTACGTCGACACGGCCACCGACCAGCCGGCCTTCGCCACCATCACCGTCGGCCTCCCGACCCGCCGCCGCCTGGTGTTCGTACCCCTGGCCGGAGCAACGGTCGGGCCCGGCTACCTGAAGGTCGCGTACCCCCGGAAGGCGGTCAAGTCCTCCCCCTCGATGGGCACCGACGACGTCCTGGCGGCCGAGGACGAACCACCGCTCTTCGCCCACTACGAGCTGACCCACCAGCCGGGACCGGGCGGCGAGCGGCGCCTCGCCCGCCGCTGACCACTCCCACGGGAGGAACCGATGGCACTGTTCCTGCTCCTGCTCCTCGTCGCCGTCGTACTCGGTTTCATCGGAGCACTCGCCGAAGGCCTGTTCTACCTCCTCCTCATCGGCGTGGCCGTGTTGATCATCGACATCGTCATCCTCGCCCTCCGGCTCCGCCGCAGCCGCAGCCGCCTGGTCCGCTAGGACTCGAAGCCCGGGGGACCAGCTCGCCCACCGGCTCGTCGCCGACCCGTCCGGGGCGGCTTCCCACGGCGCTCGTTCGACGCCTCACCTTCCTTTTCCTTCGCTCGCCAAGGGGTGGGGGTGCTCCTGGACGCGCCTACCCCGTGACCCGCCGGTCACCCGCCGGCGCGCAGAGCAGTGACCAGCGGGTCGGAAGGGGGATGTCGTACAGGCCGGAGCGGACGCTCCCCGGGCGGACGTGTCGAACGGCGCGTGGGGGGCAGGCGAAGCGGCGGGGCAGGGATGTCCTGGCCGTCGGCGGCTGCCGGCGGCGATCCGGAGCTGGAAGGAGTGTGTGCCATGTCGCAGGTCAAGGAGTCCATCGAGGTTGCCGTGCCGGTGACGACCGCCTACAACCAGTGGACGCAGTTCGAGTCGTTCCCGCAGTTCATGGACGGTGTGGAGCGGATCGAACAGCGGAGCGACACGCTCACGCACTGGGTGACCAAGGTCGCCGGTGTGCAGCGGGAGTTCGACGCGGAGATCATCGAGCAGATCCCGGACATGAAGGTCGCCTGGGTGACGGTGGGCGGACAGACGGAGCAGTCCGGACTGGTGACCTTCCGGCCCATCGATCCGGCGCACACGGAGGTCACACTGAGGATGGACTTCGACCCCGAGGGGATGGCGGAGAACATCGGCGACAAGCTCGGCTTCGTCGACCGGCAGGTCAAGGGCGACCTGAAGCGGTTCAAGCACTTCATCGAGGACCGCGGCACCCCGACCGGCGCCTGGCGCGGGGCCGTCTGACCGGGTCGGCAGGCGCCACGCCGCCGCCGGAACGCTTCGGCCGGGGCCCGGCGGGCCGTTTCGGCCCCCGGGCCCCGGTCAGGTCCGCACCCTGCCAGGAACGGGAGGACGCGGGCCGGGGTGGCGCGGGCGCGCCCAGGCCGCGCTCACGCCGCCGCGTTCCGGTGTACCCCCGCGCCCGGCGGCCACGGCCGCTTCCTCATCGACCACCCCACCCGAAGCCGGGGAGCCGTGCCCACCCGTCAGGGCGAAGCGGTCCGGGCCCCGGCCGAGGGGAGTCGGCCGGGGCCCGGCTGGTACGGCGGAGCGCGTACGGTGCGCTCTAGTGGCGGAAGGCGTCCTTGACGTCTTCCTTCGCGTGCCGTGCGTCGCCCTTGACCTGTTCGGCGCGGCCTTCGGCGGTCATCCGCTCGTTGTCCAGGGCGCGTCCGAGCGCCTCCTTCGCCTTGCCCTTGGCCTGTTCGGCGCGGGCCCTGCCCTTTTCCGTACCCGACATCGGGGACCTCCTCGTGACGTACCGGCTTGGTCGTGACCACTCATGTGCTCCCTTTCGCCGGTGGCAAACCTCCCGCCCCCGGACCGGTCCGCCACCGGGTCGGGGCCGCGGCTGTGGTGTCAGTGGCCCGGGCTATCCTTCCGGGCACCGCACACCGATCGTGAGGACCAGCACAAGTGACCGGCCCGTCCGCCTTCCCGCTCCCCTTCCAGACCTCCCGCCGCCCGGCGTTCGCCACGCCCCGGACGCTGCGGGAAATGCAGATGATGCAGTGCAGCTCGCACCTGCGCGCCAAGCCCGCCTGGTTCGACAAGATGAACGACGCCGGCCTGGTGGCCAAGTGGACGCGGGAAGCGGTGGAACAGGGCCTGACCGAAGCACAGGTGCGGTACGTCCTCGCCGAGCTGGAGCACTACGCGGCGCTGCGGGACGCGCGCACCGGGATCGAGGTGTCCGCGGTCGACGGGGTGTGGCAGTCGGACACGCTCGTCGACGAACAGCTCAGGACGCGGCTGCGCGAGGCGGTCCGGGTCCTGGAAGAGGTCCCCGAAGCGGAGCGCGACTGGCATCCCGGATCCGGCGGCCAGGTGCTGGATCTCGTACACCCCTCCCTGTTCTGCCTGGTGAGGGAGGCGAGCGGAGGACCGGAGCGGGCCTGGCAGAACCCGGCGAACCACTTCGCGAAGTACGAGTTCTCCGAGAGGTTCCAGTGGCTGCCCACGGACGTCGACGTCAGTGACGACGGCGCCGTCGCCTTCCGCTCCTACGTCAACAACGTCCACCCCGAGACGCACCGCGCCCTGGCCTCCGTCCTGCCCGAGGTGTTCGCGCGCCTGCGCCCGCTGTTCGAGAACGTCCTGACCGACCTGATGCACCCGCGGCCCCTGCGGATCGAGGCCGATCCCTACGGCTGGTACGAGTCGGAACCGGAGTACCCGCGCCCGGCGTCCTACAGCGACAACGCCGCCTACCTGGATGCCCGCGAAGCCTGGGACGAGGCCTATGAGGCCTGGCTGGAGAACCGCCACCCGATCGTGCCGGACGCCCCGGCCTTCACCGCGCCCGCCCTGCCCGACGCATCCGCCCGCGTCGACCTGCGCGGCCGCCGGCTCCAGGTCATCGTCAAGCTCGCCACCGTCCACCTCACGCCGGACAAGCCCGAGTATCCCGGCGGCTCCTGGCACGTCGAGGGCATGCTCAACGAACGGATCGTCTCGACCGGCATCCACTACTGGGACAGCGAGAACATCACCGAGAGCCGGCTGGGATTCCGGGCCGCGCTCGACGACCCGCACTACGAGCAGAACGACGACGCCGGCCTGCGCGAGGTCTACGGCCTGGAGGACGAGGACGCGCTGAACCAGATGCTGGGGCAGGTACCGACCCCTGCGGGCCGCTGTCTGGCGTTCCCCAACGCCCTGCAGCACCGCGTGGACGCGTTCCGCCTCGCGGACCCCTCCCGGCCGGGCCACCGCAAGATCCTCGCGTTCTTCCTGGTGGACCCGACCGAGCGGATCGTCTCGACCTCCGACATCCCGCCGCAGCAGCCCTGGTCCGACACCTCGACCATGACACTCGAGCAGGCCGAGGCGTACCGCGAAGAGCTCATGCGGGAAAGGAAGTTCTTCGTCGACGAACACAACGAGCAGCTGTACGAAAGGGAGTTCTCCCTCTGCGAGCACTGATCCCTGGCCGACTCGCCCTCCACCGGCCGGCTCCCTCACACAGGTCGGCCGCGCCCCAACCGGCCCCGGGCCCCGGCGCCTTCATTCCTCCGGCGCCGCGGGGTCCGCTTCGTTGGCGACGGCCGAGGCGGACAGGAGGGTGGCCGCGGCCAGGGTGCCCCACAAGGCGGCCGGGCCGTGGGGCGCGAGGGCGGTGATCACGGCCGGGGAGACGGCGAGACCGAAGCCGGAGGAGAGCTCGAAGCGGGCCAGGGTGCGTCCCAGGACCCGGGACGGGGCGAGAGCCGTCACCAGGGCGGTGGCGCTGCCGGCGTAGACGATCTCGCCGAGGGTGCAGACGACGGAGACGGCCGCGATGCCCGCGGCGGCCCAGCCCTGCCGGTGCCCGCCCCCCTCACCGAGCAGCGTCACCACGAGGAAGCCGAGGTACGAGACGGCGAGGACGACGCCGGCGATGACCAGCGCGGTACGCCGGGCGTAGCGGGCCATCAGGACGGTGACCGGGACCTGCAGCGTGACCACCAGCACCGTGTTGGCGACGAAGACCGCAGCGGACCACACCGGTGAGGCGTGCAGCTGCGTCAGCAGGACCAGCGGGAGCGCGATCTCGGGAACGTTGAGGCAGAAGACGTACACGACGTTGGCGGCCAGGAGGGCGCGCATGCGCGGTGGCGCGCCCTCGCGTCCCGCAACTCCGGGGGACCGGTCCACCACCGGATCCGGCCTCTCCGCGCGCACGCGCACCGACCACGCCAGGACGGCGGCCGCCAGGTACGCCGCTCCCGTGACCCCCGCCAGCGCCTGCAGGGCCGAGGTCCCGCCCGCCAGGCAGACCATGGCGAGCAGCGCCCCCGCCCCCAGACCGGCGTTGCGCAGGGCGCGTCCCGCCGCGAGGGCGGTGTCGCGCTCCCGTCCGTGGGCGAGCGTGGCGACGAGGGCCGCATGGGCGGCCGGCCAGGACTGGTTGCCGATGCCGAGGAGGAGGGCCGCGGCGGCGAACGGCCAGACGCGGCCCGGCGGGGTCGCCACCAGCACGGCCACGCCCAGTACGCGCACCAGCATGGCCGCGGCGACGACGGTGCTGCGTGCGCCCCGGTCCAGCCACCTGCCGACCGCGGGCACGCACAGCAGGCCCATGACGATGCCGGCCGTCATGGCGAGACCGGTGGCCGACGCCGACAGACCGAGCACCGTCACTCCGTAGAGGAGGAGGAACGGTCTCAGCAGGCCTGTACCGAGGGCGTCGACGGCCAGGGCGACGGCATAGCGGGGGCCGCCGGAGGCGCGCAGGAGGGCGCGGGGTCCGGCCTCGGGGCTGGGGGCAGGGGCTGTGCTCGTGACGGTCATGGGGTGAACAGTGGGTTCGCCGGCCCGGTCGGGCACATCGGTTGACGGAGATCGTCAACAGTCGTCGGTGCTCTCCGGCGGGGCGTGGATGATGTCCGGATGACGTTGAGGATCGACATCGCCGGCATGCCGTCCGAGGGGCTGCGGTTCGCCGCGTCCCCGCTGGCCGAACTGACCGCGATGCTGCACGTGCTCGCCGAACCGGAGCACCATCCGGAGTTCGGCGCGTGGGCCGCCGACGTGTGGGCCGGGCTGCGGCCGGGGCTGGCCGACCGGCTGCGGGAGGCCGAGTTCCTCTGGCGCACGTCCCAGGCCGACTTCATGTTCCCGGCCCGGCCCCGGCCGACCCTCGGGGAGGAACTGGACGACGTGGACCGGATCGACGACGAACGGTACGTCTCCGCCGCGCTGGTCACCACCTGCGGCAACCGCATCCACCTCACCTGCCCGTCGCCCCTCAGCAATGCCGCCGCCCGCGATCTGGCCCTCGACCTGGCCCAGGCCCGGGGCCCGCGCCAGGAAGCCTTCGCCGAGCGGCTGCTCGCGGACCCGGCGGCGGTACGGGCGCGCGTCCGCGAGACCCTGGAAGCCTGCGCCGAGGCCTTCTTCGACTCGGCCTGGGCCGACGCCGCCGTGCGGCTCGCCACCGACCTGCGGCTGAAGAACGACCTGCTGAAGCGGCAGGGGCCCGGGGCGGCCCTCGCCTCGGTCTCCGGCGCGGTCACCCTGGCGCCGGACGGCGACGGCATCCTCGTGGACAAGCTCCTGGACAAGGTGACGCACGCCCAGGGCACCGGCGTCACCTTCATCCCCAGCGTCTTCGGCCGCCCCCACCTCGCGGTGGTCCACGCCCCCGGATGGCAGCCGGTGGTCCAGTACCCGGTGACCGAGCCGGGCCCGTCGCAGCCCGTCTCCCTGGACACGGTCGCCCTCCGGCTGGAGGCCCTCTCCCACCCGGCGCGCCTGCGGCTGCTCCGCACCCTGGCCCGCGGCGCGCACACGAACGGCGAACTGGCCCACGCCTGGGACATGACACCGCCGGAGGTCTCCCGCCACCTGGCCCTCCTGCGGCGCGCGGGCCTGCTCGTGGGCCGGCGCGAGGGACGGTACGTCCGCTACAGCCTCAACCTCTCGGACCTGACGGCGCTGGGCACCGACCTGCTGGCGGCGGTGCTTCGGTAGGGCAACCCTCACCCTCCGCCCTCTCGCCGCGACCACGCCGCCGACCGGATGCGCCGGCGGAGGCGGCAGCGAGAAGGACGCCGGACCGTCCGAGGAGGTCGCGTCCCCGGGCGTCGCCCGGCGAGCGGAACGTGGCAGGCTGGGCCGGTGAACGACGCCCTCACCGCCGCCCGGCGGCGCGCGGCCGGCCATCAGCGCCGGTTCGACGCCCGCTTCGCGGCCTACTTCGATTCCCTGACCGACCCCGCGGGCAGCAGCCTGGAGATACCGCGCCGGGGCACCTTCCCCGCCCGCGCCCTCCAGCTGGTGCGCGAGCTGTCGCTGCGCGGAGGCAAGCGGCTGCGCGTGGTCCTGCTCCACGAAGCCGCGGCCCTGGTCACCGACGAGGACGTGCCCGGACTGGACGAGGCCGCCATCAGCATCGAGCTGCTGCAGACCCACGGCCTGATCCACGACGACATCATCGACGACGCACCCACACGGCGCGGCGGCCCCTCCACCTACTACGCGTACCGCCAGGACTTCCCGGACCGGCCCGACACCGCACTCGCCCTCGCCGTCCTCGCCGGCGACCTGGCCGCCTTCCTCGCCGGCCGCGTCCTGCTCACCGGCGCACTGCCTCCCGACCGCGCCCTGGCCATGGCCGCCGTCCACGCCGACACCGCGGCCGCCACCGTGGCAGGGCAACTCCTGGACCTCGAACGCGACTTCCACCCCGCGCCCGACACCGAGCTCCTGCACGAGGTCACCGAGTACAAGTCCACCCGCTACTCCGTCCTCGCCCCACTGCGTCTGGGCCTGCTCGCCGCCGGCGCCGACCCCGCCCCGTACGACGGCGAACTGCGCCGCTACGCCACCGCCCTGGGCATCGCCAACCAGATCCACGACGACTGGCTCGACCTGTTCGGCGACCCGGAGCGCCTCGGCAAACCGGTCGGCTCCGACATCCGCTCCGGCCGTCGCAGCTACGCCGTCCGCGCCCTCCTGGCCGTCTGCGACGCGGGCGAACGCGAGCTGCTGGACCAAGCCCTGGGAGACCCGGGCTGTGACGACGACATCCTCGACCGCCTCCGAGGCATCGCCCGGGCGCACGGCATCGACCGGCAGCTGCGGACCGAAGCCGACCGGCACGCACGCGAGGCCGCGGCCCAGGCCGCGACGTGGCGGGAGCGCTGGCGGCCCGACGCCGTGGCGTTCTTCGAGCACATGCCGGCCTGGAGCGTCACCCGCGACCGGTAGCCGGACGAGGCCCACCGGGTGCGCCGCCCCTCCCGCTCCTCCCGCTCTACGTCCGGCGGGCGAAGCGGTCGAGGGCGCCGCGCACGTGGGTGGTGGTCGTATCGCCGCCCAGGTGGCCGGCGTCGTCGACGATCACCAACTCGGCGCCGGGCCAGGCGCGGGCGAGTTCCCACGCGGTGTCGAGCGGGCCCGCCAGGTCCAGCCGGCCGTGCACGAGGACACCCGGGATGCCGGCCAGCCGTGGGGCGTCGCGGATCAGCGCTCCCTCCTCCAGCCAGGCGCCGTGGGAGAAGTAGTGGGCGCAGATGCGGACCAGGGCCAGCCGTGCGGCCGGCGGGCGGTCGCCGTAGGGCCGGGAGGCGCCGTCCGTCTCCCCGGACAGGACGGCGTCCTCCCAGGCGCACCAGTCGGCGGTGGCCTTGTTCCGGACGGCGGGGTCCGGGTGTTCCGTGAGCCGCGCGTACGCGGCGACGACGTCCCCGTCGCGCGCAGTGCCGGGGGCGCCCGCCAGGAAGCGATCCCACTGCTCGGGGTAGAAGCGGCCCGCGCCCCGGTAGAGCCAGTCGATCTCCGAGCGCCGGGTGGTGGTCACCGACGAGATGACGATCTCCGACACCCGCCGCGGGTACGCCTCGGCGTACGCCAGGATCAGCGTGGAGCCCCAGGAGCCGCCGTGCAGCAGCCAGCGGTCGATGCCCAGGTGCTCGCGCAGCCGCTCCATGTCGGAGATCAGGTGCCGGGTGGTGTTGTGCCGCATGTCGGTCGCGGGGTCGCTCGCGTGCGGGGTGCTGCGGCCGCAGCCGCGCTGGTCGAACAGGACGAGCCGGTACCGCTCCGGGTCGAAGTACCGGCGCACGCCGGTACCACACCCGGAACCGGGGCCGCCGTGCACCACGAGGGCGGGCTTGCCGTCCGGGTTGCCGCAGACCTCCCAGTACAGGAGGTTGCCGTCGCCGACGTCGAGCACGCCCGTCTCGTACGGCTCGATCGCGGGGTACAGCTCGCTCATTCCCAGCTCCTTCGCGCGAAAAGCCCTGCCGGTGTGGTCGGTTCCCCGGGCAGGCTGCCCGCGGAAGGGAGCGCGGACTCAACCCTTGGGGGTGCGGATGACGACGGTGCCGCACACCTTGTCGGCGAAGGTCTGATTCTTCTCGTCCCACAGCGGCCACAGCCAGCCAATGTGGCAGGGGAGGCTGTCGAGGATGTGGGCCAGCTTGCGGACGAAGGACCTCCCGAAGCCGAGGGTGCTGCCGTCGGCCTCGCGGAGCAGGCTGATGCCGACCACCTTCTTGCCGGTGCTCTGGCCGGTCGAGCCCTCCTTGAAGAGCTGGAAGAAGCCCATGGCGATCGCGTACAGGACGCCGACGGCGAAGAAGACGCCGGGCTCGGCCGTCTCCGGATCGGCTGCGGTGGCCAGGTCGACGAAGCCCAGGGCGTACATCGGGCCGATGATGATCAGCGTGTCGAGCAGGTCCGCGCCCACGCGAAGGCCCCAGTGCGCCAGCTCGGGCGCTCCGATCGGCATCCCGTGAGCGGGATGGGAGCCGTACGGGGCGCCCTGCGGGGGCTGTTGGGGGTAGCCGTACTGCGGGGGCACGCCCTGCGGCGCCTGCTGCGGGTATCCGGACGGGTCCTGCGGGGGCTGCTGTGCGTAAGGGTTGTTCGGGTCACCGAAGCTCATGGGGAGGTCTCTCCGAGGTCGCGAACGGGGACGTCGCGGACCGAGCGGAGGAACAGCACCACGCGCCCGGTTCGCCCCCCCGGGCTTTCGTGATGTGGATGCGTCATGGTGGTCGCCGATTCGACCATTTGTCCAATCATGAGCGGCGAGGCATCACGGTCCAGTGGCCGGATCCGGTGCCCCGCGATCGTCCACGACGCGAGCGAGCAGGTCCTGGTCGTGAACACCGCGAAGCGCCGGCCGGCGGCGACGCCCCTCGACGTCCCGTCCCCGCACGCCTTCTCCACCACCCGCGGCACGCCCCTCCGAGCCGCCCTCACCGTCACCGCCGGCGCCTCCTACGTCCACGAGGCCCCGGCGACAATGACCTGGAATCCCCGGACGAGATCCGCCCCCACCTGCGCACCTGGGCCGACTCCGAACGCCGGATCCTCCCCTGGTCCGCCGGAAGCCGTCGCGACGACCGCCTGCGGGAGGCCGCCCGGGCCCACCTCCGGCTCGGCGGGGAGGTCTGGGGCAGGGCGGCCTCACGTCCCGGGCCCCGAGGCGCGGCTAACGCAGCCGGGCCGTGGCGATGTGGATCCTGAAGGAGCAGGGGACGGTGCCCTCCGGCGTCGTCAGATCGCGCACATCGGCGAAGAAGGCGTCCCGCAGGCCTTCCACGGCCGCCGCATCGAGCGGCCCGAGATCGTAGAGGCCGGAGACCGACGCCCACACCCGTTCCACCGTCCCGCTCAGGTCGATGGCGACCGTCTCCCATTCCACCGGGGCGAAGCCCGCCGGAGCGAGAACCTCATCGAGCCCCTCGCGGCTGCGCGTCCTCCTGTCGCCCAGAGCCGGGATCCGCTGCGCGGCGGGCGCCCGCGCGATCGTGTCCCGCAAGAGCCCGAGGAACCGTTCGTAGGCCTCGCCGCCGACGGCCCCGCCGCCCAGCACGCACGCCAGGACCCCTCCCGGAGCCAGGACCCGGGCGATCTCCGCGGCGACGTGATCGATCTCGCCCATCAGCATGAGCGCCATGTGGGAAACGCAGGCGTCGAAACTGCCGTCGGCGAAGGGGAGCGCCTGGGCCCGCCCCTCCTCCAGCCCGGCCCCCGCGAGCGCCGGTCGACGGCGTGCCAGTTCCAGGGATTCCGGAGAGAGGTCCAGGCCCGCGAGCCGTGTCTTCTCTTCGCGCCGGGCCAGGAACTCGAGCAGCAGACCGTCGCCGCAGCCGAGGTCCAGGACGCGTTCGCATCCGGCCACCCGATCGCACAACAGCTCGTAGCTGGACCGGCCGTCGGGAGCGCGTCCGCGGGCGAACGCCTCTGCGGTAGCCGCCGGACGCTCGGCGTGGAAGGCCTGCAGGAACGCTTCTTGTGTGGCCGTGGCCGTGGTCGTCGTTGTCACCGGACCAACCTACGGCGCACCCGGCCCACGACGGTCCAAAGGGCCACGGAAACCGGGGACATGAACGACGCCACCGTGATCAGGACGGAGTCCGGCACGAGGCCGGCGCATGCCCCGACCGTCACCCGGGCTCGGCGAAGCGGGCCGGCCGCCCGCCGCTGCGGAGCACCCATACCCTGGGACCGGGCCGGCCGCTCGGCGGCCGAGGGGAGGGGACCCATGATCACCGACGTCCAGCGCGGGGGCACCGAGGAGCCGTCGACGCGCCGCTCCGGTTTCCGGCGCGCCGCCCGTCTGGCCACCTTCGGGACGGTGGCGACGCGTCTGTCGCTGCTGAGCGACCGGCGGCTCGGTGACCTGGTGGCGTCCGCCCGTCCGACCGGATCCGGCATCGGAGGCAGGTCCGTGGAGCTGGACGTCGACGGGACACGGGTCTTCGCCAAGAGGGTGCCGCTGACGGACCTCGAGGTCCTGCCGGAGAACGTCCGCTCCACGGCGAACCTCTTCGGCCTGCCGACGTTCTACCAGTACGGTGTGGGCTCGGCCGGCTTCGGTGCCTGGCGGGAGCTCGCGGTCCACACCATGGCCGGCAACTGGGTCCTGACGGGGGAGTACGAGGGCTTCCCCCTCATGTACCACTGGCGCGTCCTGCCCGATTCGCCGCCCGAGGACTTCATGGACGAGTTCGGGGGAGTGGAAGGAGCGGTCGCCCACTGGGACGGATCCCGGGCCGTTCGCGAGCGGTTGGAGGCCATCGGCCGGGCCTCCCACAGCCTGGTGCTCTTCCTCGAGCACGTGCCGTACACGCTCGGAGCGTGGCTGCACGAGCAGCGGAAGAACGCTGCGCCGACCGGCCCGGGCTCCCCGTACCTCTGGGCGGAGGACGCCTTGGCGCGCGGAGCGGCGTTCATGAGCTCCCGCGGGCTCGTGCACTTCGACGCCCACTTCCGCAACGTCCTGACCGACGGCCGGCTGATCTGCTTCGCCGACTTCGGACTGGCCCTGAGCACGGGCTTCGAGCTCTCGACGGCCGAGCGGCGGTTCCTCTCGGACCACCTCGCCTACGACCGCCACTACACCGCGAGCCACCTGCTCCGCCACCACCTCGTCGACCGCTTCCGCGGCGATACGGAGGCGGACGTCTTCCTGGAGGAGTGGATCGCGGGGCGAAGGCCCGACGGGGTCCCGCCGCAGCTCGCGGCGATCATCGAACGGCACGCCCGGACCGCCGTGGTCCTGGACGGTTTCCACCGCCGGCTGCTCAGGGAGAGCAAGCGGACGCCCTTTCCGGCGTCCGAGCTCGACCGCGCCGCGGCCGCCGGATGACCACGCGCCCGGCCGAGGACCGGGGCGGTGGCGTCATGTTTCGTTCACCGCGTCCGGGCGTCCGTTCCCGGCCGCCCGCTCGCAGTGGGCGGTGATGGTGACGGTCCCGACCACTTCGGTGACCGCCGAGTGCACCTGTGGAGCCCAGGCGGTCAGCGCGGCGGAGGACACCGCCGCCGCCAGGCCGGCGGCCCGGGGACGGTCCCGGCCGTACACGGCTGCGTACTGCTCGTCGGACATCACCGTGAGACCGCCGTCAGGTGGCGGGGCCGCGGCGAGGAGGGCCGGCAGCAGGGTTGCTGCCATAGCGATGGCAGCCGCGGGGCGGGACCGAACACGCAAACGGATCTCCTGGGGCGAGCCGATGGGGCGCATGGCGCCGGCGTCAAGAATGGCGCCGCGGCGCGGATGAGGCGTGGTCGGAACGGTGAAGTTCACCTGAGTCGCGCAACAGGACTCCGTGGGGTCGCCAGCGGCCGTGTTCCGTCCGCAGCAGGAACCGGCTCCGAGCTCCCGGGCACCCTCCGGGGCCCTCCCGAGCGCAACAGGGGGCGGCGCGGCGGGGCAGCGGTGTCGCCCGGCCGGTACTACCGTGCGGGGAGTGACGGGAACCCAGGCCGACCACACCTGGTCGGAATCGATGCCGGCGGCGTACGAGCAGTACCTCGTGCCGGTGGTCTTCCGGCCCTTCGCCGAGGACCTGGCCGCGCGGGCGGCGGCCCTCCACCCCCGGCGCGTCCTCGAGCTGGCGGCCGGGACGGGGGTGCTGACGTCGATGCTCCTCGCGACGACACCCCCGCCGGCCGAGGTGACGGCCACCGACCTCAACGATGCGATGGTCGCCCTCGGGTCGGCGCGTGCCCCGGGGGCGCTCTGGCGGCAGGCGGACGCACAGCGGCTGCCCTTCCCGGACGGGGCCTTCGACCTGGTCGTCTGTCAGTTCGGCGTCATGTTCTTTCCCGACCGGGTCGCGGCCTTCGGCGAGGTCCGGCGGGTCCTGGCCCCGGGTGGCCGGTTCCTGTTCAACACCTGGGGTCCGATCGGGGAGCACGCCTTCGAAGCCGCCCTGCAGGCAGGCCTGGAGCGGGCCTTCCCGACCGATCCGCCGCTGTTCTTCCCGACGGTTCCGCACGGCTACGCCGACTCGGCCGCTGCGGTGGCGGACCTGACGGCCGCGGGGTTCGTCGTCGAGGAGCAGCGGGAACTCACGCTGCAGGGCCGGGCCGAGTCCATCGCCGACCTCGTCACCGGGTATCTCACGGGTACGCCGGTGCGTGCGGCCGTGGAGGGGCGCGGTGGTGGGCCTGCCGTCCGGGAGACCGTCCTCGCCGAGATGACGGCCCGCCTCGGCCCGGGGCCGGTCACCGCGCCGATGGCGGCCCACGTCTTCCGCGCCACGTTCTGACCCCGCGCCGCGGCCGAGGTGTTGCGGGTCACGGCGTGGTTGACGTCGACGCTCATCGCCGCCGAGGAAGTGGTCGAGGCCGGCGGCCGGGGTGGACGATCTTGCGCAACGGACTCTGCGCCGAGCTCTTCGGAGCGTTGCCGACGTGGACGCCCGATGGGCTGGAGTCGGCTTTACTGATCGTTTCAGAATGAATGGCTTTGACGACTGACGGCGTATCCGGGCAGTGTCTGCAGGATGTCTGTCGATCTTGTTCCTGACGACCTCTGGAAACGGGTGGCTACGCTGCTGCCGACGCGGCCTGCACGGCGTCATCGCCATCCTGGACGACTGCCAGTGCCTGACCGGGTCGCGCTGGGCGCCATCCTGTACGTCTTGTGCACGGGCGTGGCCTGGCGCGGCGTGCCTATCCAGATTGTGGGTTGCTCCGGCGTGACCGCCTGGCGCCGTCTGCGGGACTGGACAGAGGCCGGCCTCTGGCCCCGCCTGCACGCAGCACTTCTCGCGGAGCTGCGGGCTACTGGTCTGCTCGAACTCGCCTGCAGCATCATCTGCCTCCGGCGGCTCCGGCAGGCAGTCACAGCCCAGCAGTAAGCTCCCGATGCATGACGTACCTCCCATACGACAGGCCCGCGACACGTTGCCGTGAGCCCCTCCCTGAGCCCAGCACTGGGGAGAGGGACGACAACATGCTGATCGAGAGGCTGCGGGCTCGTGCGTGGGACCCGGGCCGGCGCTTCGACGCAGCGGACGTTCCTGTTGCGTGGATAACCGAGCGTTACGGCAGCGAGCGGTTGGACCAGGACCGAGACGACATCGTGTCGTATGGCAGCAACGGAACAGTCCAGCTCAAGGCGGGGGCCGAGGAGGTAGCCGTCTACTACGCCGATGCTTCCCGTGGGCCGCTGTTCCCACCGATCGCTCTGGCCGAGGTGGAGAAGGCGGAACGACGAATCGGACGCCCTCTCCCCGAACTGCTGCGGCGCGTTTACACCGAGGTCGCCAACGGTGGCTTTGGCCCTGACAGTGGACTCGCCTCCCTGACCGAGGGCAACCGTCCACTGGGGCACCTCTACGACTGGCCGTGTGCGGTCAGCGTCTACGAACGGAACCGGACTCAGGGTGTGCCGGCATCGTGGCTCCACCTCGCGTACGGCGGCTGCACGATGGAGTGGCACCTCTCTTTGACTGCGGTCGACAACCCGGTGCTCCTTTACGACGCTGACGGTTGGGAGCCCACATGGGGCGAAGACCCGCATGACGGCCTGCGGCATGCGTCGTCATCGTTGCGACGTTGGCTCTGGAGCTGGGCTGATGGCGGCGACGTATGGGACGAGGTCCTCAACCGCCGCTCCGCCTATGAGTGACGTCTTGCCGTAAGCCCATCTGATTCTGAAACGATCGGTGCGGCGAGGGCGCCCTCTCCGCGGTGGCTCGGGCGGACCCGGCCGCAGCCGCACCCGCAGCCGTCGTCGCCGCCCACCCGAGCGTGCACGTCGACCGCACGTACGACCCCGTCGGCGCACCGATCACCGCCGCCGGCGTCGCCGAACGCCTCGGCGTGCCCCACCGGACGATCGGGCTCGGCGAGTACCGCGCCCGGCTCCTCCCGGACGACGCGCCGCTGCCGTTCCAGCCGTCGATGCTCGCCTCGATCGCCACCGGCATCCGCCACGGGTTCCTCGGCAACTCCAGCCCCGGCCTCGTGGGACTGCTCGACCGGCTGCCCACCGGCGCGTCGGCCGTTGCGGCGGACACCGCGGCCGCGACGCGTCCCGGCGCACGCTGACACGGACGGATCGTCGCAACGCGCCGCTGTCCCTCCTGTGTCCACGATCCGCAGCGGATCTACCCATCCCCCCGGCAGAAGTACGCCGGGCCGTACTTCTGCCGGGTGAAGTGCCTGGTCGGCCCCGTCCCGGCGCGGTTGGCTGGTGCCGACCCGGCCGGAGCCGACCAGTCCCGGCCGGGCCGGTCCGTCGCTCACCGCCACGCCCCCTCGTGCGCGGCTGCGCGACGGACCGGGGAGAACCCACAGGCTCCAGATCGCCGGCGTACCGCACCCGGGGACGCCGGCGGTCGCCTTCCACCGGGGAAAACCACCGTGAGAACCAGCCGGCGGACACCGGCGAGCAGGGCTACGCGCGCTACGACCAGTGGTCCTGGGTGACCTCGTACAACGCGTTCGCCGACGACCAGCGCCTGGTGATCTTCCAGGACGGCCGGGACGACGTGGCCGTCGGGTCCGGAACCCTGATGAACACCTGGTCGCACGCGGCGGAGAACAAGTACGGCTACGGCACGGGCAACGCCCCGTCGCCCTGCGCGGTCCGGGACCCCAGCCGGCCGCTGACGACATCCACCGCGAAGGCCGGCAAGGTCACCAGGCCTCCTGCCCGTCGCACTGACGGCCGGCAACGGCGCGACGGGTGAGAACACGATCAACGGACCCGGTCCGGCGCCGCACGCAGCGGTGCCGGACCGGGTCCTCGCGTTCCCGCGACAGGTGCTCGACGGTGCGCGCCCGCCGCGCCGCGGTGGCGAGGGAGGAGGGGACCGCGGCGGACCGGGTACCGGGATCCCCTCGCCGCCGGCGGCGTTTCGCCTGCAAAAGTAGAGTCGTGCATACTTTTGCAGGCGAGGTACGGCGTTCCGGCTGGGCCGACTGACCAGGGGAAATCCAGACATGGACACCGGCACACCGGCCACCGGCGGCTTCGCCGCGCTCCTGCACGGTCTGCGGACGAGGGCCGGGCTGAGCCAGGAGGAGCTGGCGCACGCGGCGGGCGTGAGCGTGCGGGCACTGTCGTACATGGAGCGCGGACGCTCCCGGGGACCGCAGCGCCGCACCGTGCAGGCCTTGGCCGCGGCCCTGGGTCTGGACGCGGCCGCTGCCCGGGAGCTGGAGCACACCGCGAGCCTGGGGCGTCCCCGCCGGGCCCCCGCGACGGACGCTCCGGCCCCTGCCGCCGTACCGGACGCCGCGGCGCGGACCGGCGCGCCCGATCTGCTGCCGCGCGCGCCGCGCGGCTTCCACGGACGGGCGGCCGAGCTCGCCGCTCTGTCCCGGGCCGCCGGGGGCGAGGCGCCCGTCTGCCTGGTCATCGGGCCCGCCGGGGTCGGGAAGACGGCCCTCGTGCTGCACTGGGCCCACCACGGCCGTGCCGGATTTCCCGACGGGCGGCTCTACGCCGACCTGCGTGGCTTCGGCGACACGGGCGAGCCCGCCCCCATGGAGGTGCTGCGCGAGTTCCTCCTGGCGCTCGGTGTGCCGCACGACCGGATACCGGAGTCGGTGACCGGAGCCGCCGCGCTGTTCCGGTCGCTCGCCGCCGAGCGCCGGATCCTCGTGGTACTCGACAACGCACGGGACTCCGAGCAGGTCAGGCCGCTCCTGCCGGGCGGGCGCCACTGCGTCACCGTCGTCACCAGCCGGCACCGGCTGCCGGGGCTCATCGTCACCGACACCGCCACGCCCGTCGCCGTCGACGTGCTCGGGCCGGAGGACGGCACGATGCTCCTCGCCGGGGTACTGGGGACGGAACGCGTACGCGCGGAGCCGGCGGCCGCGCGGCGGCTCGCCGAGCTGTGCGACGGGCTGCCCCTGGCCCTGCGCGTGGCGGCCGCCCGCCTGGCGCAGCGGCCCTCCTGGTCGCTGGCCGCGATGGCCGCCGAGCTGTCCGACGAGACCCGCCGGCTGAGCCTGCTGGACGTGGAGGACACCGGCGTGCGGGCGGCGTTGCGGCTGACGCTGCACCAGCTCCCGCGGGAGGTCTCCGGTCTGTTCGCCCATCTCGGCCGCCACCCCGGCACGCACGTCGACCGGTACGCGGCGGCGTCCCTCGCGGATACGGACCCGGCGGCCGCCGAGACCTCCCTGGAGCGGCTGGCCGTCGCGCACCTCGTCACGGAGTCGGCGCCCGGCCGGTGGACGATGCACGATCTCGTGCGCCTCTACGCACGCAGCCTGGCCGCCGGGCCCGATGCTCTGCGGCGCGTGCTCGACCACTACATCGCCACGGCCCTCGCGGCCGTGGCGGTGGCCGAGCCCGGCAACGAGGACTGCTTCCCGCTGCCGGCGGATCACCGGCCGCCCGCCGCCGTGCGGGAGTTCGCCGACCGGTCCGCCGCCGTGGCCTGGTACGCCGCCGAGAGGGACGACCTCACGCAGGCGGTGGCCGCGGCGCACGCCGCCGGACTGCACGACCGGACCTGGCGGATCGTCATGACGCTGTGGCCGCTGATGGTGTGGCGGGTACGGGACGGCTGGGTCCCCCTGCTGGAGACCGGCCTCGAAGCGGCCCGCGCCGACGCCGACGCGTACGGCGAGTCGCGGGTGCTGAACGTGCTCGGCTGGGTCCTGACCGAGGAGGGACGCATCCCGGAAGCGCTCGCCCACCTGCGGGCCGCCTCCGCACTCGCCTCCCGGGCCGGTGACGCGGTGGCCGAGGCGAACGCCCTGGTCGTCCTGGCCCTGGCGCAGGCCGCGCTCGGCGGCCTGGACGAGGCCGCGGAAGGCTGCGGGCGGGCGGTCGAACTGGCGCGCAAGGCCGGCGACCGGACCATCGAGCGGCTGGCCATGCAGCACCTCGCCCGGCATTGGGCCGACGCGGGGAAATGGCGTCAGGCCCTCGACACGGCGACGGATGCCCTGGCCTTCGAGGACCGGACGGGCACGGCCGACGTGCCCCGGATCCTGCTCCTCATGGTGCGGGGAGAGGCGCTGCTGGGGCTCGGAGAGGAGGCCGAGGGCATCGCGCAACTCGACCGGGCGGCCCGGGAAGCGGAGTCCTCCGGCAACGAGGACGGCGCGGTACGGGCGCTCGGCGCACTGCTGCGGGTGTCGCCGGACGCGGGGCTGCGGGCACGCTACGACGCGGCGGTCGCACGACTCACGCAGCGGACGTGAACCCGCCGCGCACATGGCCGGCCCGGCGTGTGCCACGCGTCCCGGGCCCCGGTCCCCGGGCCCCGGTCCCCGGGACGGCGACGGGCCGTCGCGGGGACCGGGGCCGAGCCGTCCGGCCTACAGCGGGCGTCTGCTGCCGGACAGGGAGAGCGAGAGGACCCAGGGCTGGTCGGAGAGCGTCTCGACGTCCTGACGCGACAGGGTGCCCGTCAGGACCGTGCGCCCGGTGCCGGCGGCGTTCACGCCCGCCCGGCGCAGCTGCTCCAGCTGCCCCTCCGACGGCGGCTCCGTGAGGCGGACGAGGACCAGCAGGTCCCGGGCCGCGGGGTCGACGTCCCCGGCGCCGAGGGCCCGCCCGAGGGCGGCGTCGAGCTTGCGGTAGTCCACGTCCACGTCCGTCCTCAGAGTCCGGTGGCGTCCAGGAGTCCATGACCCCACCGGTGGTCCACGGCGCCCTGGGGGCTGCCGGGAATGGCCGCGTTGGCGTTGAGCAGGGATTTGAACGCGGCCGGGTCGCAGTGCGGATCGCGCTGGAGCACGAGCGCGGCGATCCCCGCGATGAACGGCGAGGCCATGCTGGTCCCCGCCATGGCCACCTCGCGCTGACTGATGACGAGCGCCCGCGGCTGGTCGACGGCCTCCCGGGACAGCGAGGAGACGATCATGGCGCCGGGGGCGGTGATGTCCGGCTTCTGGGAGCCGTCCCGGAGGGGGCCCTCGCTGCTGAAACCGGCGATCTTCCCCAGTTCCAGCGACGGCGCCTGCTCGGCGACGCCGTCGATGTCCTTCCAGTCCGTACGCGTGGTGAAGGCGGCCACCGTGATCGCCGACGCCGCGGCCCCGGGCGAGCCGATCTTCATCGCGTCGTCGACCCCGGGACCGCTGAACTGCGGCTGGGGCCGAGCTTCGGAGTCCCCGAGGATCCACACGTCGACCCGGCCGTCGCCGTTCACCGCGTCGCCCCGCACCAGCAGGCGCCACTTCCCCGGAGCAGCGTGGGGGGTGTGCGGGCCGGCGGACTTCGGATCCACCTGTACGAAGAAGTTGACGTCCCCGTTGTCCGGACCGGGGCCCGGAGTGGTGATCTGGACCGTGCCCTCCGGCAGGTCGAACTCCACCGTCTCCTCCCCGGGCCCGCGTACGGGCTGGAAGGGGGTCGAGGCGCCCGACGGCGTGCCGATCGCGACCTCGAACCGTTCCGTGCCGGCGTACCACCCGTTGAGCCAGAACGTGTCGGGCCCACCCCGCAGGACGCCCGGGTGGCAGGGGACGGAGGCGGTGGCGTCCTCGGTGACCGTGAGCTGCGCGTGGATGTCGTCCTCGCCCTCGTTGCCCGCGGCGCAGCAGACGATCCTGCCCGGTCCGGACTCCTCCGCGATCGCCTGGGACATGGCGTCGGTGCCGTCGTGCGCGTCGTGGTGCCCGCCGAGACTGAGGTTCACCACCGCCGGCAGGCCCAGATCGCGTGCCACCCGGAAGACGTACTGGATGCCGTCGGTGATGTGGGCGTCCCGGAAGTCGGTCTTGACCATCACCAGACGGGCCCCGGGAGCCACTCCGTCCTTGCCGGCGGCGATGCCCGCGACGTGGGTCCCGTGCCCTTCCGTGTCCCGGGACGGGGTGGCCGCTCCGATGCCGGTGAACTCGACGCCGTAGCCGCCCTCCGGGACTCCCTCGCCGCCCTGGACCGTCTGGTCCCAGATGCGGTCGATCCGGCCGGTGAAGGCCGGATGCCTCGGGTCGATACCGGTGTCGACGATGCCGACGACGACTCCCTTGCCGGTGAGTTCGGTACGCGTGCGGAAGTCGGGCACGTGCACCTTGGCCTGCGCCCGGTCGAGGAGCGGACGCAGCTGCGTGGCGGGGACGATGCGCCGGACGCCCGGGTGTGCGGCGAGGTCCGCCAGGGAGTCCATCGGGACGATGGCGGTACGGATCCGCTTGCCGCCCGCGTTGAGCTCGACGCCCTCCCCGAGGTCGCCGTCCAGGGGTACGTCCGGATCGCACACGAGCGACACCACCACCCGCAGCGGTTTGGCCCGCTCCCGGAGCGAGACGAGCCCGAGCATCCGGCCCGTCGCCGCCAGCGGGGAGCGTCTGCGGCCCTCCTGCTGGTATTTCGTGTAGGTGGCTGCCAGTTGGGGTGCGAGCTTGCTGTAGTCCATGGCCGCTTCTCCCTCGGAGTCGCCAGGAACCGGACGTACCGGCTTCCTTTCCACACTCGGCCCGGGACGGCCGTGGCGGACGGCCGACAGGCCTGCCGCGGGGGGGACGTCACTCCATCGATGGGCGAAAAAACCATTCCCTGGACGGCCGCCCGGCCCATTCCGTCTCCTCCGGCTCCGGCCGGGCCCCGCACCGGCTCGGCCCGTGCATCCGGCACCATGATCCGATGGCCTCCGCACCCCCGCACCCCGACCGCGAGCTCCCCGGCCCCGCCGCACCGGACCGCGCTCCCGCCCGTCCGGACCGCACCCGCGCCGCGGCGGTGGCGGCCGCCGTGCTGACCGTCGGCGCGGGGCTGGGGCTCAGGGCGGTGACGGCGGGGGACGTGGCCAAGTACGGCGGCGACGCGCTGTACACCGTCCTGCTCCTGGCGCTCGTCGTCGTGGTCGCCCCGCGGCTGTCGCCCGCGCGAGCCGCGGCGATCGCGCTCGTCGTCAGCTGGGCGGTCGAGTTCCTCCAGCTCGGTCCGGTGCCCGCGGAGCTCTCCCGGCGCAGTACCCTCGCCCGTCTCGTGCTCGGCTCCACCTTCAACGCCCCCGACCTGGCCTGGTACGCGGTCGGCGCCGCCGCGGGCTGGCTGGTCCACTCGGCGCTGCGACGGGCCCGGCGCGGCGATCCGGAGCCCGCGCGCGCCGGGTGGCGCAGGCGGTGACTTCTTCCTCTCCTATGATCTGATCAACTCCCGGTGTTCCGCCCCCTGGTGGGTGCGGGCCGGGAGCTTTCACAAGGAGAGGCAACGGGGATTTGGCATTCATAGGCAAGCGCCGGAAGGCAGCGATGGCGGCCTGCGCCGTGGCGGCGGCCGTGGGCGGAGGGCTCCTCGCCCCCACCGCGTTCGGTACCGAGGACTCCGGAGGCGGAGCGGAAGCCGCCGAGACGGTCACGATCCCGCCCGTCGAGGACGCGCCGGACGCCCACGCGCCGGACTCCGCCACCTACACCAGCGACAACACGGCCTTCAAGGGCGGGGTGCTGACGCTCGGCGACCCGGCGGGGCCCGCACCGCGCCCGGGCATCACCACGACCGCCGGGGCCGGCACCGCCAACCCGCCCTCGGGCGAAGGGTGGAAGCTGAGCGGCGCCACCCAGTGGCTGACCACCGGCTACACGATCAGGTTCTACGACCAGAAGTCCGCGGACTGGCTGGCCCCGTACGCGAAGGCCACCGCCGCCGACCTCCAGCGGATCACCACGCTGCCGGTCACCGTCGACACCAGCCCCGTGGGCTGGGACCACGTCCGCGCCAAGGGCGAGGTGATCGTCGGGGTGCTGCACCGCCCGTGCGTACCGCCCGCCGACGAGGGCAGCATGGGAAGCACCGGCTGGAAGGTGGTCCGCGACGGCTCCGGGACCGCCAACCTCAGCTGCGGCTTCACCAATTCCTCCGTACCGCAGACCGTGACCAGCGGACACGCCTACATCGACGACTCGTTCTTCACGCCGCAGGGCAAGCCCACGGCGGCGATGGGGGAGACGTACATGAGGAACCACGTCAGCCACGAGATAGGCCACACGCTCGGCCTCACCCACGCCAACCGCAGCCTGACCAAGGGCGACTGCGTCAAGGGGACCGACTCCGGGGAGTTCCCGGTCATGTGCTCGCCCACGTACGCCTACCAGGACAAGCGGGCGGGTACCTACGTCCAGCAGTTCGACGTGCAGGGGCTGCGGCTCCTCGCCGCCGGGGCGGGTGCCGCGCTGCCCCCGCAGGGCAGGGTGACGGGCCTGGGCGGCAAGTGCCTGGACGTCAAGGGCGGCAAGGCGGCCAACGGCACGCAGATCCAGCTGTACACCTGCAACGGCTCGGTCGCCCAGTCGTGGATCCTCGGCAAGGACGGCACGTTCCGCGCGCTGGGCAAGTGCCTGGACGACTCGCGCAATCTGGCCGCCAACGGCAACAAGATCCAGCTCTACGACTGCAACGGCTCGCCCGCGCAGCGCTGGACGGTCAACGCCAAGGGCCAGATCGTGCACGTGGCCTCCGGCAGGGTACTGGACGTGACCGGCGGCAAGACCGTCAACGGCACCGCGGTACAGCTGTACGCGGCGGGCGGCGACAAGCGCCAGGTCTGGGTCGCACCCAAGTAGGCGGAATCCGGGCTCCGGGCGGCGCGGGGAGCCGAAGCGAGGGATGCTGGGGGCGTGCGGTGGCCACGCTCGGTGCTGCTCGGGCTCAGGACCCGGGCAGGGGAGGAACTGCTGCTCCGGGTCGCCGGCCCGGCGGCGCGGCAGCGGCGTGCCCGTATCCACGGCGCTCCCGGGCCGCGCTGGTTCGAACCCGGCCGTCCGATCCGGACCGTGCATGCGGATGCCTCGATGTACGTCGGCGGGCTCGCCGCCCTGCTGCTGCAGTCGCTGCACCCGGTCGCCATGGCCGCCGTCTGGGCGCACTCCGGGTTCCGCGGCGACCCTTGGGGCCGGCTCCAGCGCACCAGCACCTTCCTGGCCGTCACGACCTTCGGCACGGCCCAGGACGCGGAGCGGGCCGTGCTCCGGCTACGGGGAGTGCACGAGCGGATAGCGGGGGTGACCGCCGAGGGCGTGGCCTACCGGGCCTGCGACCCGCACCTGCTCGCCTGGGTCCACAGCGCCGAGACGGAGTGCTTCCTGCGGGCCCACCAGCGCTACGGCCGCCGGCCCCTGGACGGTCCGGGACAGGACGGGTACGTGGCCGACATGGCGTACGTCGCGCGCCGGCTGGGGGCGGAAGGGCCGCCGGAATCCCGCGAGGAGCTGACCGCCCGTCTCGGCGCGTACCGCGGGGAGCTCCGCCCCACCGCCGAGTCACGGGCGACCACCGGCTACCTGCTGTCACATCCTCCACTGCCGGGCGCCGTACGTGTCCCGTACGCCCTGCTGGCAGCGGCGGCGGCAGGTCTGCTGCCCCGATGGGCCAGGTCCCGGCTCGGGCTCCCTCTCAGCGTCCGGCTGCTGTTGCCCGTGGCGGGGCCCGGCGGCCGCGTGGTCACCGCCGCCATCCGGTGGGTGACGCCGCCGCTGCCCTCCCGTGCGACGTAGCCCTTGCTCCTCGGGCCTCAGGGGGCCGTCGCACGGCCGACGGCAGCGGCGACGTCGTCGGCGAGCCGGTCGACCTCCTTGCGCAGGAACGGAGCCGCGAGCCGGGCGACGCCCTTGAAGCGGAAGGCCGCACTGTAGGTCAGCCGTGTCGAGTCCGCGGACGCCGGTGCGAACCGGAGGTCGTCCGTGACGAGGACCGTGGCGTTCTCTCCGCTGAACACGAGACGGTCGGCCTCGTGGGTGTCGAGCCGGTAGACCAGTGCGCTCGTGCGTCCCCGGAAGCGCGAGACGTTGCGCCATCGCGAGCCCGGACTCACGGGTCCCCGGTCCAGCCGGACGCATGAGACCGTCGCGGGGTCCCAGTCCTCAGCGTGCGCGAAGTCGGCGAAGTACCTCACGGCGTCCTGCATCGGGCGGGGAATGAGCATCGTGCGGACCACGTGGATCATTGTCGGCCTCCTCGGCGGACGGCTGCCTCCCTGTACGTGTCTTCCGGATTCCCCCGCGCCCCGGATGCACCACTCGGCGATGCGGACCGCCCACCCGCTGTGGCGCAAGCCGGCTCTCAGGCCGGCTTGCGCCACACGGAGACGTGCTTCGTGGAGTCCTGGGTGAACGGAGACCCGTCCCAGTCCGCGACGCGGCGTTCCGGCTCGAGCCCGGCGATCCGTGCCATCAGATCGAGCTCCGCCGGCCAGGCGTACCGGTGCCGGGAGTTTTCGCGGCGGTAGCGGCCGTCGTCGCCGTCGCGGGTGAAGTGGTGCGAGACGAGCATCTGCTCGACCAGGTCGAAGGTGTCGAAGCCGAGGTGCTGCCCGGAGACGTCGAACGGCACCGCGACCTGGCCGGGCGGCAGGAGCCGCAGCGGCGGCACACCCAGTTCGATGACGAACCGGCCGCCGGGCTCCAGATGACGTGCGGCGTTGCGGAAGCACGCGACCTGCTCGTCCTGCGTGAGCAGGTTCGTGATCGTGTTGTAGACGAGGTAGACGAGGGTGAACCCGCCGGGGACGACGGTGGTGGCCATGTCCCCGATGGCGACCGGGAGGGCGTCCTCCGCGATCTTGCGCCGCAGCACCGCTGCCATGTGCTCGGACAGTTCGATGCCCACCACCGGCACGCCGCGCTCCCGGAGCGGGACTCCCACCCGTCCTGTCCCGATGGCGAACTCCAGGGCCCGGCCGTCTCCGGCGAGCTCGGCGAGGAAGTCGAGGGCGGGTCCGAGAACGGCGGCCGAGGAGGCTTCGGCTTCCTCGGCGTCGTAGCGGTCGGCGGTCGCGCGGGTCCACGGTTCACTGCTCGTCACGGGTGGCCACTCTGCCGGGTGCCGAGGGGAGCCGTCGACGCATTTTCGCGCCGGTACGACCGGCCGCGGCCTGCCCGGGGCGGTCTTCGACGGCGGGGGGCCTGACCTGCATCCTCGCGGCAGGTTCAGCTCCAGTCGATGTCCGCCAGGCTCTCCAGCGGCTGCCGTTCCTCCAGGGACTCGGGCACCACGAAGGTGTCCGCATCGGTCATCACGGTGGGGAAGCGGATGTGGGCCTGCTTCTGGATCTCGGCGACCTTGACCTGGAACACGCGGAACTCGTCCAGCTCGAGGGATTCGGGCAGGACCAGGTTCTGCGCCAGCAGGAACGCCTTGGCCTTGAACGTGCCCTGTTCGGAGAAGACGATGACCTTCCAGAACGCGCGGGGGATCCGCACCCCGCGGAACTCCCGGTCGTCGTCCTGGAAGACGGGCCCGCCGAAGACGCTCACCTTGAGGTCCTCGACGTCGACGTCCGCGAACACCGCGTCCTCCAGCCTCCCCCAGAGGCCGTTGCGCCTGCTCTGGTTGAAGTCGTCCATCTGCGGAGTGATGTTGGTGTAGAAGAACGAGTCGTGGTTGGCCTTCTGTGCCTCGGGCAGCGGGCCCCAGCAGAGGTCGGCGCGGCGGGCGATGTGGCCGCGGTCGAGCCGGTTGCCGGCGCCCTTGTACAGCGCGTTGTCGACCTGGTCCCCGGCCGGTACGCGCGGGTCCTTGACGAAGTCGATCCCCTTGCGGTTGAGGGCCTTGAGGGCGCCGCCGTCGATGTTCCAGGCCACCCAGATCGCGAAGCGCCGCGGCTTGCTCAGCGCCAGCGAGAAGTGGGTGTACGGGATCACCTCGGAGCCGTCGATCCGTACGGCGGTGTCCTTGATCGAGGGGTTGAGCGACGGGACGGGCACCGGCACGGAGAGGAACCCGGGGGCGTACCCGGCGGCCAGGGATTCCAGGGAGGCCACGGCCGGCGGGTCCAGGGTGACCTTCAGCTGCTCGAAGACGGCGCGCGGGAAACAGGCCAGCGCCCGGTCCACGGGGTCGGATGCGTCCTCCCCGCCGAAGTGCAGGCCGGCCAGTACGTCCGAGGGCCTGCCGGCCCGCGTCTTGAACATCCAGGCCGAGCCGGAGTCGCCGTGCGTGCTGATCTCCCCGCCGGGTGCGGGGTGGCGGGGGTCCGGGCCGATCTCGAAGCACTCGATCTCCTTGGTCCCGACCGGCGGTCCGTAGGGCACCCGGACTTTGGCGAAGGGGCGGGTGACGATGCCGTGCGTGACGCCGGTGGTGCGGCCGGACTTGACGACCTTGTCGTCGATGTGGGGCTCGCCGAGCTGCTTCGGTGTGACGCCGAGGCCGAGGATGTCCGTGTCGACGCCGCGTTCGGTGATGGTCGACACGGCGCAGTCTCCGGCCGTGCCGAGGTGGGCGCGCCGCAGGACGCCGAGGCGGTTGGCGGCGAGCCGGCTGTCGTCGTCCGTTCCCGGTTGGACGATCTCGTCGCCGTTCCTGCCGCTGTGTCCGCTCAGCACGTGCCAGTTGCTGAGCATGCAGGTGGCGCCGTCGTTCTTGTCGAAGACGATGCAGCCGAGGGTGCCGGCGTGCAGGTGGACGCTGCCGACGCTCACTCCGGGGCGGACCGGGTCGACACGCGTCTGCCGCTCCGGGGTCTGTGCCTCGGGGACGACGAGGAAGTGCGGCTGGTAGCTGCGTTCGATCACGTCGGTGCGCAGGGTCCGGCCGCCGCCGAGGTCGATGACCGGGGGGATCTGCGTGGTGTTCAGCGGGGCCAGGCCCTCCGGGGTGACCTTGGTGTCGACGGTGAACTGGAGGGTGAGTTCCCTGGTCCGCCGCCCCTTCGTCTCCCGGTATCCGATGCCGATCGAGGAGATGTTGGGGTCCTTGAGGTATCCGGACCCGTGGGTCCGGATGTACTGCTTGGCCGAGGCGATGAGCTGTTCCTGCCCGTCCGCCGTGGCGGCGGCCCCTGAGGTGGCGGACGTACGCTTCTTGGCGGTCATCGGGGTCTCCTTCCGAAAGGAGTCGGGTTCCCCGAGTTGGTTGAAACGGAAGCGAACTGACGCGCTGCGAGCACGCGTGGGCCCTCGCCGTGCGCGTGTACGTCCAGCCTACGGCGGGCCCGCGGCGAGAGCGCGCCGAGTGGCGGGGGCGCATGGCCACGGGGCGCCCGGTGCCGGAGGTGCGCGGGCGCCCGGGGCGGTCCGGGCCCCCGACGCCGAGGGCCGGGCAGCGGCCCGCGGTCGGGCACGGCGGTCAGGTCAGGCGGAAGACCGGGCCCCGCGGGGTGAAGGGCAGACCTGCACCCTGGGGGATGAGGTAGGCGTGCTCGCGGCGGATGCGCAGGCTGTCGCACCAGCCGTCGGTGATCACCAGGAGCGGCGCCGCGGGCGGGAAGTCCTCGGCGCGCTGGAGCAGGTCGATGCCCGGCTGGAGCACCGTGCCGCCCCGGCCGCGGACCCGGACCCGGCCCGCGATCTCGGACGGCGGGACGTAGCCCGCGTCGTACGGCGCCGCGTCGCAGAAGACGACCCGCGCCGCCGGCACGTCGCGCGCCTCGGCGTACGAGGCGATCGCGCCCAGCGCCTTTCCGAGCAGCGCGGCGTTCATCGACCCGGAGGTGTCGAGCACCACGCCGAAGGTGCAGCGGGCGGTCTCCTCGGGCGGGAAGTACCGCCCCGCGCGCGGGATGTCCGGGGTCGAGGCCTGGCGGCGCGCCGGGCGGGCGTAGGACCGTACGGCCTGCGGCCCGGGGACGTACTCGTCGAACCAGCGGGCGAGCCGGGCGTCCCAGGGCACCGGCGGGTGGGCCAGGGCCCGGATCGCCTGGACGAGTCCGGCGGGCAGCAGGCCGCGCCCGTCGCGCAGGTGCAGGTCGAAGCCCTGGACGAGGCCGCGCCGGTAGAACTCGTCGAGATCCGCGAACGGACGCCCCGTGCCGTGCGCGAGGGGCTCGCCCAGGACGTCCCCGGCGCCCTTGCCGCGCAGGGTGGCCAGGCGCCGCATCCGGCGCGGGTCGCCGGCGATCCGGTCGTACACCTCCTCGACGGAGAGCCCGCGCAGCGCCGGGTCGTGCAACAGGCCTTCGGGCATGCTGCCGATCCGCATCTCCACCAGCCAGTCGTTGACGACGTAGTCCGCGGCGACGTTGTGCAGGTACGGGTCGCGGCCGCCGCGGCGCTCACCGTGGCGCAGGGCGGCGTGCAGCATCTCGTGGGCCAGGATGAACCGCCATTCGTCGTCCTCGAAGGTGCGCAGCGGGTTGATGTAGATCTCGCCGGCGGTGGCGCTGACGGCGGCGACGGCGATGTCCTGGGCGCGGGCCAGTTCGGCGTCGGCGACGACGGTCAGGCCGGCGGCGAGCCCGCCGAGCAGCGGGTACGAGGAGACGAACCAGTTCAGGGCCCGGTCCCAGGGGCGCTGGGCGACGCGTTCGCCGGTGGTCCGGTCGCGGCGGCCGCCGGCCACGTCCATGGCGGCCGAGACGCTGCGGGTCAGGGCGGCGGCGAAGCCGGTCTGCCAGTCGGGCACGGTGGTGTTCCAGGCCCGCCAGGTGGTCAGCACCTGGTCGGGGCCGCGTCCGGCGGTGCCGCAGTGTTCGTAGGCGGGCGGGATGCCGTCGCGGCGCCAGCGGGCGGCGAGCTCGTCCTCGTCGCCGCCGGGGTATGCGGCGGGCAGGTGGTCGGGGGCGCGGCCGACGGGGAAGGTCAGCAGGAAGCGGTTGACGACCGCGCAGCGGGCGGCGAGGTCGAAGGGGTCCGGCTGGGTGCGGTTCTCGTCCGCGGCGGCCGGGACGTGCCCGAAACCGAGGTGGAGCAGGGCGTGGGCGAGGGCCCACGCCCACTCGCGGGGTTCGGCCCGTCGGGTGGGGTGGACGTGGACGACGCCGTTGGAGGTGACGGCGGCCAGGCCCCCGTCCGGGGACTCCGGGCAGGCGGCCTCACGGCAGATCGTGCCGTCGAGGGCGCCGAGGGCCGGGTTCCGCTTGACCAGGGCCAGGCCCTCGGCGAAGGCCTGGGCGGCGGGGTCGGGCTTGGCGGCGGCCTTCGCCCGGGCCTTGCGGCTGCGGCTCACCGGCGGGCCTCGACCAGGCGGGGCATGTCGCGGGCGGCCTCGATCAGGAACCATCCCGGCAGTACGGGCAGGCCGTTGGCGTCGTCGGCGATGACCGTCTGGGCGACCTCGACGGAGATCTCGGCGAGCTGGACGAGGAGCGACTTGAAGCGGTGGATGTGCTGGCGCAGGGCCGGCGAGACGTGCTCCTTCTGCGCCGGGAGCTCTTTGAGCAGGCGGCCCCGGAAGGCCTCCGCGAGGTAGTAGAGCAGGTCGCGGTCCTGGAGCCGGGTGGGCCAGGAGGCGTCGCCCTTCAGGATGGCGTCGATGCCGAAGGTGTGACGGACGATCTTGGCGTAGCCGCAGAAGGAGACGGCGTGGGCGGGCGTGAGGGTGCCGTGGGCGACCACCTTGAGGGTCTGCTCGTCCAGCTCCGCGCCGAAGGAGTGCAGGGCGTCGGAGAGCATGTGCCAGGAGCGCGGGGTGGAGAAGGGCTCCTCGGTCTTGGGCGGCTGTGACCAGAGGTGGTCGGGGCGGTCGGTGAGGTAGTCCGTGACCCACGGGTGGATGCCGTGCTCTCCGGCCCACACCAGCCAGTCCTGCGCCGACGCCTGGAGGTGGACGTGGGTGAGGCGGTTGACCAGGGCGGAGGCGATGGGGCGGGCCAGCGCGTTGTCCGTGGCGCGGTTGCCGGCGCCGATGACGACGGAGCCGGCGGGCAGTTCGTAGGAGCCGATCCGGCGGTCGAGGATCAGCGAGTAGAAGGCCTTCTGGACGTCCGGGCTAGCGGCGTTGAGCTCGTCGAGGAAGAGGCAGTACGGCTCGTCGCGGGCGATGGCCTCGGGCGGGCAGAAGACCGAGCGGCCGTCACGGATCCGGGGTACGCCGATCAGGTCCTCCGGGGCGAGCTGCGTGCCGAGGAGGCTGACGCATTCCAGGCCCAGGGAATCGGCGAACTTCCTGACGAGCGAGGACTTCCCGATGCCGGGCGCCCCCCAGAGGAAAACGGGCCGCACGGTGGCGAGGCCGAGCAGCAGTTCGGGGATCTGGGCGGGGGTGACGGTGACGGCGGCCTGCACGGGCGGTGACGTCCTTCGGGGTGGGGCGGTGTGTGGTGCGGCCAGTGTGGTCACACCGGACACAGCCCGGCATCCGGTTTTCCCGCCCGCGCGCGCGACCAACACCCCGCTCCTTACGAGAAGTCGCTGTCCCGGATGGTGTTCCGGGAAGCTCCGGAACGGGAGGACGCTGCGATTCCCCGACGTACGACGACGCCGCGGGCGGAGTCGGACTCGCCGGTGATCGCCTTCAGGGGAGGAGCGGTGCGCCTTCGGCCGTACCGCGATCCCGCTGCGGTTCCGCGGCCTCGAGCAGGCACTGGCGGTCGTCCGCGCTGAGCAGCCCGTCCGGAAGGGTCTCGTCGTCCAGCAGCGCGCGCAGCTCGGGAGCGTGTGCGGCGAAGGCGGCCCGGCACTGTTCGCGTTCCGGGTGGTCGCGGTCGTTTCCGAACAGCCCGGCCCGGCCTTCGCCGTCCGCTTCGACGGGTCGGGACAGCTCGGCCACGACGGCCAGCAGGACGACCACGTCGGGGCGCACCGCGAGGTCGGGGAGGGCCGCCAGGCGGATCAGGAAGGGCAAGGCGGTCGGCATCGCCGCGCTCGGGTGGAAGATGTCCTTCATCAAGAGGTTATCCAGTACGCGCAGGGCCTCGGGGCCGGCGGCCCGGTCGAGGAGCGCGCGGAGGAGGACCGGGATCCCGGCGGGGCAACCGGGAGCCTGCGACCAGTCGGCATCGGCGCAGCCCGCCAGGGCGGGGTGGTCGTGTTCGGCCCGCCCTGCCTGCGGGTGTTCGCGGACGAACCGGGCGACGGCAGCCTCTTTGGCCGCCGCATCCATGACGCACATCCCTCTGCCCCCAGCTCCTGCCCGCACGGAATCGCCCCGGTGGGCGTCTGCCGGACGGGACTCTGCCCGGAGCGGCCCTCGCACGCAAGTGCCGATCCGCTGTGCGAGCCACTCGCGCCGCATCTGCTCCCGACGCATTCGAAAACGGCGGATCCGGTGGCGACGCCGAAAGCGAAATGTTCACCGACTTTATGGATGCCCTCCCTCTGGGTTTCTTCTGCGGCGCACTCCCGGAATCCTTCGACGGATTCGAGAGGGGCTGCCGTCAGGCGGGCCGGACGGTGATGGTGCACAGGCGTTTGGTGGCCCGGGTCAGGGCCACGTACAAGTCCCTTTCCCCACCGGGGCGGGCCGTGACGATCTCCTCGGGGTTCATGACGACGACCCCGTCGAATTCCAGGCCGCGGGCTTCGGACGCCGGCACGACGCGTGCGTGGTGGGCGATTCCCCGGGCCGTCAGCTCGCTCACCCTGGTGTCCGCGCAGATCACCCCCAGAAGCTCGCCCGGGTGCGCGGTGCTCTGGGCGCGCAGCTCCTGGACGACGGCGGCGGCCGACCCGTCCGCAGGCGCGGTCACGGTGCGAGGGCTCTCACCGCTCCGCAGCGACCTCGTGGGCTTCTGGTCCGGAGCGATCCGCGCGAGCAGGTCCCGTACGCTCTCCAGGATCTCCTGCGTGGTGCGGTAGCTGACGGTCAGGTGGTGCAGTCTGAACCGCGGTCCGACGTGGGGCCCCAACGCCTCCTTCCAGTCGCGTGCCGTCGCGACCGGGCCCGCCTGGGCGAAGTCGCCCACCAGCGTCATCGCCCTGCCCGGGCAGCGGCGGACGATCATCCGCCACTGCATGGAGGTCAGTTCCTGCGCCTCGTCGACGACGACGTGCCCGAAGGTCCGCTCGGGGGGACCGTCGACCAGGCTCGCCGCCTCGTCCAGCAACGCCACGTCCGCATCGGTCCACGGGGCGTCCGGACCGCGCAGGAGAAGGGACCGCTCCCGTACGGTCAGGCCGGGCAGGCGTTCGGCGAGCGCGTCGGCGTCCGTCAGGAGCGCCTTCACGAGGTCACCGGGTACCAGCCGCGGCCACAGCGCCTCGACCGCCCGGTCGACGCCGGCGTCGTCGAGGAGATCGGCTCGGATGGCGTCCAGGTCCAGCTCGTGGGCCGGACCCGGGTCGGCCGCACCTTCGGCCCGGCGCCGGGCGGCTCCCGTGAACCGGTCGAGGTCGATGCCCGTCATCCTCTCGGCGTCGGCGTCGATCTGCTCCAGGAGGTCGCCCATGTCCCGCCGCATCGCGTCGGTGACGGCGTCCACCAAGAGCTCCTTGAACGCCCGGCGGGCGGGGTTGTGCCCCGCTGCGGCCGTCACGGCCGCGTCGCGTGCCGCGGCGACCTCCCCGGCGGACAGGTGGACGACCTCCTGTCCGACCCGCACGGTGAAGTCACCGGCGGGGGCCTGGCGGACGCGCAGCAGGCCGGCCAGGGCCTCGGCGAGCGCGGAGCTGCCCTTGAGGCGCGCCGTATCGAACGGGTCCACCGCCTCGGCGGCCACTCCGGCCAGTTCCCGGCAGGTCGCCAGAACGACGTCGTTCTCCCCGAGTGAGGGAAGGACCTGGGAGATGTAGTCGAGGAACCGGGCGTTCGGGCCCACCACCAGGACCCCCTCCTGTGCGGCGCGCGGGAACGCGTACAGGACGTAGGCCGCCCGGTGCAGGGCGACCACCGTCTTGCCGGTGCCGGGCCCGCCCTGCACCACGGTCACCCCGCGGTG
The DNA here is from genome assembly GCF_040701585.1 of Streptomyces sp. NPDC093801. Taxonomy (NCBI): domain Bacteria; kingdom Bacillati; phylum Actinomycetota; class Actinomycetes; order Kitasatosporales; family Streptomycetaceae; genus Streptomyces; species Streptomyces sp. NPDC093801. The sequence goes on from NZ_JBFBDP010000028.1 coordinate 40,649, forward strand.
GGCGGAGCGGACGATCTCGTCCTGCTCGGCCTGCAGGGTGGCGACGGCCGCGTGCATCCTGCCCGTACGCCGCGCCGACAGGGCCTCGGTCAACGGGCCGTCCCCCACGACGTCCTCGTCGGTCGGGGCCGTCCCGTCCAGCAGTTCGTCGCTCACCGAGACGACCGTGCGCTCCTCCAGTCGCAGGTGCCGGCGCCGCCGCAGGCCCATCGGGTGGACCGGTGTCGCCTCGTAGAAGGGCCGCGCCGCGTTCGCGCGCCAGTCCACGAGCAGAGGCAGGTCGTCCTCATCCGTGTGGAGTCCGATCCGCCCGATGCGCAGGGCCGTTCCATCGGTCCGGTCGATGCGCCCGAACACCAGCCCCTTTTCGGCACCCTCCAGCCGGCCGATTTCCTTGGCCAGACGCTCGGCGGCGATTTCCCTCTCGTATGCCTCACCGGCGCTTTCCGCCGGGGACCCGAGCACAATCGCCCGATCTGCTCGTGCCTCGGAAATCCGCTCGGTGAGTAACGCGTACACGGAGGACACGTAATCCCGCTCCGATGCGACTGCGCGCACAGCGGGACCATTCGTTTTCGACAACAGGGGCTCCTTCGATCCGGCCCACACCATACGGTCGAAGATCCCTGAAAGTAAGTCTTGACTTACTTGGTGGAAGATGGCCCTGTGACTGGATTCATGACGGCTGACCGGTGCGGCCGTCGCGAATTCCGCTGTTCCGTATATCGCTCGTCGTGCTCACCGCGCCCGCCCGGACGCCGCTGCGCGGCGCAGCCCCTGCGCCGGGTCCACCCCGGCTCCCCGCCCGGCGCACCCGCAGGTGCGCCCCCGCCAGGAGCACCAGCACCCCGACCGTGAGCGCGGTGTTCACGGCGTACTTCACGGGGAGCGAGACCTCCCCCAGGGGATCGACCGCGAACGAGAGGGCCGCGTTGACCACCAGCGCCGCGCCGGCGACCGCCAGCACATGATGGCCGCCCCACCCCGCACCACGCGAGCACCACAGCAGCAGGACCCCACCGAGCGCCAGAGCCGCGATGTCCACCGCGGTCCCGGTCCAGGTCGACGGCGCCAACTGGTGCACGGCCAGCAGCACCACCGCGGCGCCCCCGGCCACCCACGGGGACACGGCCCGCCGGGAAGTGACCCGCCCGGACACGAGCCGGCGCGGCAGGAGGGAGGCCGCAGCGGCGAGCGCGAGCACGGCCACCGCCGTCACCCCGAGCTGGACGGGACTCGCCAGGAACGTCCGGGTGTGCTCGTGGGTGAACACGACCACCGCCAGGACGTACAGGACCACCACCACCGCCGTCCCCGCACGGCCGAGCCACGGCCGGCCGGCAAGCCGCGGAACGCACGCCTCCACCACGGCGATCGGCGCGGCGAAGCTCCAGATCACATGCCCCGCGACGAACCCCAGCAGCTGCTTGACGCTCACCCCGGGAACGGGGAGGAACGTCGGCATCCGCTCCTGGTCCCAGGACGGCTCGGCCACGAAGTCGGGGTTGAAGAGGCTCTGGTCGACCAGCCCCGCCTCGACCAGGCCGAACGCCGCGCCCAGCAGCAGGATCGTCGGCCACCCGCGCCCCGTCCGGCGGGCGGTCTCGCGGATGAGCACGGCGACGGTGCCGTAGAGCGGGGCCAGGACGAGCAGGCCGGACAGCAACTCCAGCGGGCGACCGATGATCTGGTCGTACCCGATCAGGTACTCGGCGCAGACCGGAGCGAGGACGAGGAGTCCCAGGACCGGTAACAGCCTCCGGGGCATGGCCGGCTCGGGCGCGGGTGCGGCAGCGCTGTCCACGAAGAGTTCCCTTCACTTGCCGGGCGGGGGGCGAGGGGACCAACATAAACCGAGTGCTCGGTCTATTAATCATCCGTGAGGATGAGACGGGAGCGGACGGGGCGCCGACCCGCCCGTCCCGCACCGCACCGCACACCCCGAGGGAAGGACGACAACCGTGAGGACCGTCGATCCGGTCAAGCACCAGGCCCAGCGACAGCGCATCGTGAACGCCGCGGCCGCCCTCTTCGCGGCCAAGGGCTTCGAGCGCACGACGACCGCCGACATCTGCAAGGCGGTCGCGATGAGCGCCGGGAACCTCTTCCACTACTTCCCGAACAAGCGGGCGATCTTCCTCGCCGTCTTCGACGGAGACCGGGAGGAGAAGGCCGAACGCCTCGCCCGGGCACGGTCGGCCGAGGACCCGTGGGAAGCGCTGCTGGAGACGGTCGACCTGCTCGCCGAGGCCGCCGTGCAGCCGCTCGTCCCGCAGCTGGTCATGGAGGCCATGGTCCAGGCGTACCGCGACGCGGAGCTCGAGGCGCTGCTGAGCCGAGACAACGCCGCCGAACACGCGGCGGTGAGCGCCCTCCTGACGCGGGCCGCAGCCACCGGGCGGATCGACCCGGGACTGGATCCGGACGACACGGCCACCTGGGTCCTCGCGCTCATCGCCTCGCTCTACACCAGCGCCGCCACGGACCCCTCCTTCCACCCGGCCGAGCAACTCCCCACCCTCCACCTCATCCTGCACCGCTTCCTCCGGGCCCGGGCCGACCGGCCGGCCGACTGACCGGGCCGACTGACCGGGCAGGCCCTGAGCACGGGCCGGGGCCGGGCTCCACCCCCCCCGGCTGACGCGGAGGGCCCCGTGCATCGGGGGAGCGCCAGGCCATCCCTTCCGCTGATGCCGTCCGCGGCGGTGTTTCGCCGGGCCGGGGGCCCGCCGGGTTCCTATCCTCGGAGGAGGGCGGAGCCATCGCCGCCGTACGGACGAGGGAGGCAGACGGCATGACCGATGCGGCGGACGCGGGCGAGGCCGACCGTGCACTGAAGGCGAAGCACCGGACGATGTGGGCGCTGGGCGACTACCCGGCGGTCGCCACACAGGTCGTGGCGGCGCTCGGACCGGCGCTGGTCGAGGCCTGCGGGGTCAAGGACGGGGACCGGGTACTGGACGTCGCCGCCGGGTCGGGGAACGCCTCGATCCCGGCCGCGCTGGCCGGCGGTGACGTGGTGGCCTCCGATCTCACCCCCGAGCTGCTCGCCCTGGGGCAGAAGGAGGCCGAGGCGCGCGGCGCCGTGCTGAGCTGGCAGGAGGCGGACGCCGAGGCACTGCCGTACGAGGACGGCTCCTTCGGCACGGTGATGTCCTGCGTCGGGGTCATGTTCGCCCCGCACCACCAGGCGGCCGCCGACGAACTGGTACGGGTCTGCCGGCCCGGCGGCACGATCGGGCTGCTGAACTGGACCCCCGAGGGGTTCATCGGGCAGATGTTCGCCACCATGAAGCCCTACGCGCCGCCGCCTCCCCCGGGGGCCCAGCCGCCGCCCCTGTGGGGGCGGGAGGAGCACGTACGGGCCCTGCTCGGCGACCGCGTCACCGACGTCGAGGCACGCCGGCGGACGATCCGCGTGGACGCGTTCCGCGAGCCGGAGGACTTCCGCGAGTTCTTCAAGGCCGCCTACGGGCCGACGATCGCGGTCTACCGGAACCTCGCCGACGACCCCGAGCGGACCGCCGCCCTGGACGGGGCCCTTGCCGCCCTGGCGGCCGGCGCACTGAAGGACGGGGTCATGGAGTGGGAGTACCTGCTCGTCACCGCCCGCCGCAGCGGAACGGAGACCGGCTGACGCCGCCGGCGGGGCCGGACCGGCGATCCGGCGATCCCTGACCGAGTTCGACAGTTCGTTGTGGGACGTCAGGGCGGTCGACGAGCGGGTACTGAGCGAACTCCGCCACCACTACCCGGATGCCAAGGACCTCTGAGCGCGGGGGCGGCCGCCGCCGACCGGCTCGCCGACACCCTGGCGGAACCCCGCCGCCGAGGCAGGCCCTCACCGCCTCCGCGGGCCACGGCATCACGGCACCCGCGACGCCGGTGGCGGCCAAGGCGCCCGCATGGACAGGGGAGGCAGCTTGCCGAGCCGGACCAGCTGATGCCTGACGGCCATCACCACGACGGAGGCGGACAGGATCACGAAGCCGCCGAACCGGAGGATCGCGTCGTACGCCGCCGCGGCGGGCACCTCGGGTGTCATGGCCGTGATCGCGGAGGCCGCAGCGGCCAGTGCGATGGCGCCCAGGGTGACGAGGAAGGTCAGCAGCACCCCCGACGCTTCCCCCGCTCTGGCCGCCGGTACGACCTGCTGGGTGGCGACGCTGGAGAACGTCCAGCCCAGCCCGAGGCCCAGGCCGCACCAGGCGAACACGGGAACGTAGAGCCACCAGGCGGTGACCAGGGTCAGACCGATCATGCCGGTGCCGGCGACCGCCCCCGCGAGCGCCATGACGGCAGTGGCCCGCATCCGGGGCGCGAGCCCGGCCCCCAGCGGGCCGGAGAGCGCCACCACCACAGCCGGAGCGAGGAACACGACACCCGCCATCAGGGGCGAGAGACCTCTGACACCTTGCAGGTAGAGCGTCGCGACGAAGACGGTCACGGCATACCCCATGTTGGCGACCGAGCCCATTGCGGTCACCAGCACGTAGGGAATGTTGCGGAAGAGCTTCGGATCGACGAGCGGATGGCGGATCCGGTTCTCCCGCCGCACGAACAGGAAGCCGGCCAGGACCGCGACGCCGAAGAGGGTGAGCGTCCGGGTGTGGTCCCAGCCCCAGGCGCTGCCCCGCTCGACGGCCAGGGTGAGGGCCGCGAGCGCGCACACCACGGTGAGGCAGCCGATCAGGTCGAGCTGCCGGGGCGCGGTGGGGTCACGGGAGTCCGGTACGAAGAACACGGCGATGACCAGTGAGAGGGCGCTCAGCGGTGCGAGCAGCCAGAAGATCCACCGCCAGCCGGGCCCCTGGGTGAACCCGCCGCCGACGAACGGTCCCCACGCGGTCCCGATGTTCGCCACGCCGAACACCGCGCCCAGTGCACGGGCGCGGTGTTCTTCCGTGAAGGTGTTGCTGATGACGGAAACCGACACGGGGAAGACGAAGCCGGCTCCCACGCCCTGGACGACGCGGGCGGCGACGAGCACCACGAGCCCGGGTGCGAGCGCGCAGCCGACGGAACCGATCACGAAGAGCGCGAGCCCGCCCAGAAGGGCCTTTCTGCGCCCGAAGACGTCGCCCACCCTGCCGCCGATGATGAAGAAGCAGCCGATGGCGAGCATGTAGGCGGACAGGGTCCACTGGGCAGCGGAGTCCGACACGTCGACATCACGGGCGATGCCGGGAAGGGCGAGGTTCAGTGCGAAGAAGTCGACCTGCACGCAGAACAGGGCCACGGCGACGGCGACGAACGCCCCCCTCCGGGCGGCCGTCCCAGGCTCTGTTCCCATGCTCGTCCTCTCCGCTCACGAGCACCCGCCTCGAAGAGCGCACCCAGACCCATGGTCGTGCGCCGGAGGTCTCCCCGCAGCGCGACCGGGGCCGTCGACCGGTCGCACGGCTGAGAACCGGGCCCGCTCGTGATCGTCGGCTTCACCAGAGACCGGTTCCCGCCCCGCCCTTGAACGGGCCCTGAATCTCGTCCGTGATCCAGCCGCCGTAGAAGTCACCGGGCTGGGCCCGTACGCGCCGGCCGTCGACCGTACACAGATCGACTCGGCCCGGATAGAACGCCAGGTGTTGGGCGATCCTCCAGTAGCCGGTCGCGGGATCCTCATAGCTCCAGGCCGCATCGGTGACGGTGTCCCCGCCCATGACGAGCGTCCAGTAGGTGGCCGAGCCCTTCCACTCGCAGAAGGTCTCCGTCCGTGACCGGGACAGCAGGTCGGTGCGCACGTCGTCGCGCGGCACGTAGAAGACGGGGGGATGGCTCGTTTCCAGGACGCGCCGGCAAGCCCGGGAGTCGGCGAGCGTCACTCCCCGGTGTCGGATCACCACATGCCGGTCGTCCGGCTCCACGCTCGGTGGACGGGGGTACTCCCAGACCGACTCCGGCGGCCGCAGCCCGTGCGTGTCGCTCATCGCGTACACCTCCCTCGGCACTTCCCTGTTCGCGGCGCAGACGGATGCACCGGCCCGGGGCGGCCGGATCTCCACCCTCTTCTCCACCCCCGGGTCCAGGCGCGGCGGGCGGCATCACAGCAGGCTGGAGGGCATGACAGCAACCGAGTGGATCACCGACATCGCCCTCGTCCTGATCGTCTTCCGGCAGCTGCGGGAGGGCCGTCTCGACCACAGGACCTTCCTGCTTCCGCTGGCGATCGTGGCCTTCGTGGGGTACTCGTACCTGGACTCCGTCCCCACCGCCGGGAACGACCTCGTCCTGATCGGGGCCCTGACGGCAGTGGGCGCCGCGCTCGGCATCGCCGGGGGGATCCACACCCGCATCCGCGCTCTCGACGGAGACCTCCTGATCAAGGCCGGCGCCGTGTCGGCGGTCCTCTGGATCGCCGGCATGGGGGCCCGCATGGGGTTCCAGACCTGGGTGGAGCACGGCGGCGGCGCCGACGACGTCGCCCGGTTCAGCCTCGCGCACCACATCACCAGCCAGCAGGCGTGGGTCACGGCCTTCGTCCTGATGGCACTCACCGAGGTCGTCACCCGGGTGGCCACGATCTACGTACGCAGTCGGGCGGTCCGGACGGCCCGTCCCCTGCCCGCGCCCGCCCCGACGGTCTGACCGTGCCGTATCTTCGGCCTGTGCCCGCAGACCCGAGCGCCCCGCACCCCGGCGACGACACCGGCCGGGGTGCGGGCGCGCGCCCCGTACCGGGGCACGACCCGCGCGTGCAGTGGGTGGTCTCCGTCGCGGTCGTCGTCGTGGGGCTCCTGACGATCCGGCCCATGGGAGCGAGCGGCCGGGGCCTGGCCGTCGCCGCCCTGTTCGCGGTCAACTCCGCCGCGCTGCTGGCCCGTCGGCTGCCCGAGCACCGGGTCCCGCCGCGCCTCGCCCTGGTCTGGCTCTCGCTCGGGGTCGTCGCGGCGGCCGCCCTGATCGGCCTGAGCAGCAGCGGGACGGGGTACCTCTTCGCCTTCTTCCTCGCCGGCCACATCGGATACCGGCTGGACACCAGGCCCGCCCTCGTCCTGGCCGCGGTCTGCAGCCTGCTCTGCGGCGCCGTGCTGTACCTGCGCCTCGGACCGGGGCACGAGGCGCTGCCGTGGGTCCTCGGCCTCACCACCGGCGTCCCGGTCGTGATCGGCATCGTCAACCGCAGCCAGCGGCAGGCCGTCCGGGCGGCGATCGACGCGGCGGAGTCGGCCGAACGAGCCGCCCGCGCCGAGGCGCGCACCGCCGTGCTGAGTGAACGGGGCCGGATCGCCCGGGACGTCCACGACGTCCTGGCGCACTCCCTCGCCGGGATCAACATGCAGCTGGAGCTGGCGGACGCGCTGATCGACACGGGGGACCTGGAGAAGGTCCGGGAGGCCCACGCCAAGGCCCACGGCCTCGTCAAGGAGAGCCTGAAGCAGGCGCAGTGGACCGTGCACGCCCTGCGCGAGGACGTACTGCCGCTGCGGGAGACCCTCGCCTCGATGCTCGCGTCCTCGGGCCACCGGGACGTCCTCACCGTCACCGGGACCGTGCGCGAGCTGCCCGCCCGGGTGGTGCAGAACCTGCTGAGGATCGCCCAGGAGGCGCTGACCAACGCGGCCCGGCACGCTCCCGGGGGAGCCGTCGCCGTGGAGCTGGGGTTCGCCCCGGCATCGACCGTACTCAGGATCCGCAACCGCCCCGCCACCCGCCCCGCGGTCCCGGGCGCGGGCAGCGGGATGGGACTGATCGGCATGCGCGAACGCGTCGCCCTGCTGGGGGGAACGCTCACGGCGGGCCCGGTCACCGAAGGCCCGCACCAGGGCGACTGGCAAGTGGAGGCAGTGATCCCGCAATGACCGGACCCGACGCACAGCAGCAGCCGTTGAAGGTGGTCGTCGCGGACGACCAGGCCGCCGTCCGCGAGCCCCTCGCCGCGGTCCTCGCCCTGGCCGAGGGCATCGAGGTCGTCGCGGCCGCGGCGAACGGCACCGAGGTGCTGGCGGCCGTCGCCGCCGGCCCGGTGGACGTGGTCCTGATGGACCTGAGGATGCCCGTCATGGACGGCATCGAGACGACCCGCCGGCTGGCCGGGGAGCACCCCGAGGTCGCGGTGGTCGTCCTGACCACCTTCGCCGACGACGACTCGATCCTCGGAGCGTTGGGAGCGGGAGCCCGCGGCTACCTGACCAAGAACGCCGGACGCCGGGACATCACCCGCGCGATCCGGGCCGCGGCCGCCGGCCAGTCCGTACTCGACCGCGAGGTCCAGGACCGCCTCCTCGCCACCGCCAGGGCCAAGGAGCCCTCGCCCGGGCGGCCCCTGCCCGAAGACCTCACCCCCCGCGAACGCGAGGTCCTCGCGCTGATCGGCCAGGGCCTGCCCAACCGGGGCATCGCCGAGCGGCTCTTCATCAGCGAGGCCACCGTCAAGACGCACATCAACAACCTGTTCGCCAAGGCCGGGATCCGCGACCGGGCGGACGCCGTCCGCCGCGCCATCGCCTCGGGCCTGGCCTGACCCGTCACTGGGGAGTGGAGTCGCCGATGTCCGTCCGCCGCGTCGTACCCAATGTCCGCTCGGAGGCGGTCCAGGAGAGCCGGGAGTTCTACGGCCTGCTCGGCTTCGAGGAGGTCATGAACCACGGCTGGATCATGACGCTCGCCTCCCCGTCCAGTCCGACGGCGCAGATCAGCTTCATGGCCGCGGACAGGACCGCACCCGTCACTCCCGACATGAGCGTCGAAGTGGACGACGTGGACGCGGCCTACGCGGCCGTGCGGGAGAGCGGCGCGGAGATCGTCCACCCCCTGCAGGACGAGGAATGGGGGGTGCGGCGGTTCTTCGTCCGCGACCCCAACGGCCGGGTGGTCAACGTACTGGGCCACCGCTGAAGGCCGCGAGCAGCGCGTCCCGAGGGGGAGCCGCCCCGCCGCCCGGGAAGGCGGCACCTGCCGGAACAGGCCCCACCTCCACCTGATTCCGGTCATGTGCGGCCGCGGGTGCCGGAGGCGTCTTGCGGCCTCCGGCGCCGCGTGAGGGAATGCCGCGACGTTGTCGCCTCCAGGACGAGGAGTGGTGAACGTGTCTTCCCGATCACGCGTGGCGCGGCACGGAACGGGCGAACTGATCCGGCGGGGCGCGGTGGCGGCGGCCGCCGCCGTCCTCGCCCTGACGGGGCAGGTGATCGGTGCGGCCGGTTCCGCACGGGCCGCCGCACCGGTCTGCGACGGGACCAAGGTCGACACCCTGGAGTTCGCGACCGGGTACACCTACCTCTACTACAACGCCGCCACCGGCCAGAACTGCGCCTACACCGTGCCCAAGAGCGGCATCGGCACCCCGCAGCTCATCGCCGTGGGGCTGTTCCGGGCCAGCGACAACAAGGGCGACTGGGACAGCAGGCCGGACTACAAGTACTACGCCGGCCCGGTCCGCCTCGACGCCCGCGGCACCTGCGTCCAGTTCAACGGACAGGTCGCCTCCACGTCCGCCACCTCGGGCTGGGGCCACTGCGGCACCCTGACGGCCCCTGCCCACGGAACGCGGCGCGGCGGCGAAGGCGGGTCCTAGCGGCGCTTCGCGCACAGGGCCGCGTCCACCGCCCCCTGGAGGTGACGCAGGCTCTCGCCCTCCGCCGCCCACGTCGTGGTGTACACGGTCACGGTCCCGCGGCCTGCCGTGGCGCGGCCTCCGCCGACCGAGTTGCCGGGCAGATCGCCGCCGTGGCCCCAGTACGCGCCGCCGCAGCTGAGCGGGATCGAGGCGATGCCGTAGCCGTAGCGGCTGCCGGCCGGGTAGACGTCGCGCCCGCCGATCTCGGTCGTGTCCCGGGTCATCTGGCGCAGCGCCCAGTCGGGCAGGAGGCGGCCGCCGAACAGCCCGTCCCAGAACGCGTTGAGGTTCTCGGGCGTGGAGACGAGGCCGCCGGATGCGCCGAACTCGTAACCGGGGAGATCGGTCACGTCAACCCGGCCGGCCTCCGGCGCGGCCGGGTTGACGCCGTAGTTGCGGGCGTGGGGCCCGCGCAGCGACAGTTCGCCGGGGGCGGGCCAGTAGGTGTCGTCCAGGTGCAGCGGGCGCAGGACCGTTCGTTCGATGTACGTCCGGAAGCCGACTCCCGACGCCTTGTCGATCACCATGCCGAGTGCCAGGTAGTTGGTGTTGGAGTATCCCCAGTCGGTACCGGCGTCGAAGACCGGCTTCTCCTTGAGCGCGAGGGCCAGATACTCCTCCGGTGTGCCGGCCCGGGTCCAGTCGACCAGCGTGGTGTACTCGGGCAGCCCGCTGGTCTGCTTGAGCAACTGCCGGACGGTGATGGGGCGTTCGGCGAGCTGCGGCACGTAGCGGCCGGCGCGGTCGTCGAGTCGGACCCGGCCGTCCACCACCAGGCGCATCACGGCTGCCGCGGTGAACGCCTTGGTATCGCTGGCCAGCCGGATCCGCCCCCTCGCATCGACCATGGGCCGCCCCGACGCGCTGTCCGCGACACCGGAGGTGCGGGTGGTCCTGCCGTCGTACGCCAGGGCGCCCGGAACACCGTCGCTGTTGACGAGCAGGTCGAGCTGCCGCTGCACCGGGTCTGCCGACCGGGCCGACGCCGCGGGCACGGCCGCTCCGACGATCGCTGAGGCGAGCAGGACTGCGGCGGCGACGCGCTTGCGGTACATGAGTCTTCCCCCTGGTCACCGGCCCTGACGGGCCGGTCGGTTGCTTGACACCGACTCTTCCAGGACACCGCTGCGAGATCATTGCCCCTGGCCCCCGAACGGGAGGGCGGCCACCCCCCTTGACACATCACGGCTCGGAGGCCGAATGCGTCGACAGCTTCGGGGCCGGACGCCGACGGGCCACGGGGAGGGCGCGCGCCGGCGCTTCGCCCTCCCCGCCCGCGACTCAGCCGATCAGCGCCGCCTCCGCACGGGCCGGCCGGACGACGACGCGCCCCTGGCTCCACTCCCGGGACGCCCGGTCCTCCCGGTCGGCCGAAGGCGTCTCCGCCTCCCTCAGGAGCGCTGTGAGCGAGGTACGGGCACGGGCCACCCGGGAGCGGACCGTGCCGATCGGGCAGCCGATGGCGGTGGCCGCCTCGTCGTAGGGCAGGCCCAGAAGCTGGGTCAGGACGAAGGCATCGCGACGCTCGGCGGGGATGGCCCTCAGGAGTTCCGCGAGGGCGATGCCGTCCTCGAATCCGGGGACGCCGCAGGACTGGGCCCGTTCGGCGGCGGCCTGCCAGTCCTGGTGGTCCGACAGCCGGGGACGGGCGGCGGCGTGGCGGATGCTGTCGACCACGGTGCGGCGGGCGATGGACAACAGCCAGGTGCGTGCGGAGGAGCGCCCCTCGAAACGCCGGAGGGCGGGGAGGGCGCGCAGGAAGACCTCCTGGGTGAGGTCGTCGGCCGCCTGGGCGTCGGCGCTGAGGAAGGCGACGTACCGCCAGACGTCGCGCTGGAGGGCGCGCACGAAGCGGTCGGTGTGGTCGGGGTCGCCGTCGCGTGCGGCGAGCGCGAGCCGCGTGACGGCTTCGTCGCTGCCGGGGGTGTGCCGGGCCGTTTTCGGCGCGGCGGAATCCTGGCGGGTGCTCAGGGCAGGGGTCATCGCCACAAGGTCCTTACGCGTGTGGTGTCCGGCGCCGCGGTCGGCGGGCCGGTGAGGTGTACGGCCTGCCGGAGGGCATGGCCGATGCCCGAGGCGCGACCGGGGATCACCTGCGCGCGCTCGGGGAGCCGGCTGTCAGATGACAGCGGTTCCCGGTGGCGGACCCCGTGAGGTGATGACGTCGATCAGGAACAGCTGCCGCAGCGGGCTGTGGTCCCGCCTGCGGCGAGCGCGCGGTGGCGGCCGGTGCGGTACCGGCGACGGGGCGAGGAGCAGCCGCAGCGGCGTCCAGAGCCATGCCGTGAAGGTGCGCAGCAGCCGGAAGGCGGCCTGCTCGCCGTAGGCGAGCCAGAGTCCCGCGACGACGGCGGCCAGCAGGTGCGCCGCCAGCATTCCGGACGCAGACGTCGACATGCCGGCCATGGCGTGCGCATCCGGCACGGCTGCACCCGGTATCCCGGGCGCACCCTGCATGGCGTCCGGCATGCCGTGGAGGGCGTGGTGGGCGTGGGCGCCCGCGTCCGCCAACGAGGCTGTCCCGGGCGGCGGTTGGTGCACCATGCCGCCGAGGCCGGCGTCGTCGACGAGGCGTGCGGCCTCGGAGGGGGACATCCGCGTATCCCCGCAGGTCAGGTACTGCGCCCACTGCTCGGCGAAGGACCGGCCCGCCGGAAGCGGTCGCGTGAGGGACTGGACCAGGGAGAACCCGGCGTGCAGCGCGGCCTGGACGGCGACCGCGACCGTGGTGACGGCGCGGAGCCCGCGCTCGGTGCCGGCCAGGGACCAGGCGAGGGCGGATGCGCCGGCGAACGCGCCGGCCAAGGCCCACCCGGGCAGGGGAGTTCCCGACATGAGCACGTGACCGGTGGCCGCGAGCACCACGCACAGGGCTGCGAACATCGCAGCCCGTACGGCTCGGGAACAGTGGCCTGGTGTCATGGCGGGCTCATCCTCGCACCCTCGTCGTGCGCCGTGCACCGGGGTGCGCACGAGGTGAGTGGGGCCCGTCCGGTTCTTGCTCCGGACCCGGGACGTGTGGTGCAGGCCACTGGGAGACGCGGGAACCGGCAGGGGGGCGCGACCGACTGACTGCGCATCCGGGAGTTGTGGCGACCTCAGAAGGAGACGGTTGTGCCAGCGGAGGAAGCAGCGACTGCCGTGCCCGAAGGGACGGAATCCCGGGCAGACGGCCGGATTGTGGACCGGTTCGGGCCCCGGCGCTCGCTGGTGGCGCTGCTCCTGGTCTCCTCGGTGGCGCTCGCGCTGATCGGGGCGGCTCCCGGCGCCGGACTGCTGCTGGGCGCGGTCGCGTTGGGCGGGGCGCCGCAGGCGCCGGCGAACCCGGCGGCCGACAGGGCGATCCTCGCGGCGGTGCCGCCCGCCCGCAGGGGTGCGGTCACCGGCATGAAGCAGTCCGGTGTCCAGCTGGGGGCGTTCGCGGCCGGGCTGCCGCTCGCGGCCCTGGCCTCGGGGCTGGGGTGGAGGGGCGCGGTGTGGGCGGCGGCCGGTGCGGCTCTCGCCACCGGGCTGCGGGCGGCGCGAACCCTGCCCGTCGACCCGCCGGTCTCCGTCGGCGGGCCGCGCACCTCACTCGTCCCGCGGGGCACGGTCGCCTGGCTCGCGGTGTTCTCGCTGTTCCCGGGCTGCGGCATCGCCTCGGTGAACACCTGTCTCGCGCTGTTCGGCCCGCGGGAACTGGGGCTGGGGCCGACTGCGGCCGCTGCCTTGGTCGCGGTGTTGGGCGCGACGGGCAATCGCGGGCCGGGTCGGATGGTCGAGGGGCAGCGCGTCCCGGCCGGGCCGAGTGGCTTCCCGGGTGGCTCGCCTGCGGAGCGCTCGGCGCGGCCGTGCTCCTCGCGGCGGCGGTGGCCGTGGGGCCCTTGGTGTGGGCCGGGGCCGTCGCCGTGGGGGTGTTCGCCGTCTCCGGCAATGCCGTGACGAGGGTGCTGGTGATGCAGCGGGCCGCACCGGGACGGGCCGGGCATCGGCGCCCACCTCCTGCCGGGTGCGTGCTCGCGGCCTCCGGGCTGGCTTCCGGCCATGGGTACTCCAGGTACTGGGTCCTTGTGCGGCTGAGCTCCCGGCGTCCGCGGCCGGGGCGGCCGTCCTCCGGGGAACTGCCGGAGGCGTAGTCGTAACCGGCGCCCGGGGAGTTCCCGCACGAACCATCGGACGGCTTCTTGCACATATATTGCAGGTGCAGATGGGTGGCAAGAGAAATGAGGAGCTGTGGGCGGACCGGTGGTGCTGGGGATCGAGTCGTCGTGCGACGAGACCGGCGCGGGCATCGTGCAGGACGGGAAGCTGCTCGCGCACGTGGTGGCGTCGAGCATGGACGAGCACGCCCGGTTCGGCGGGGTGGTGCCGGAGATCGCCGCCCGTGCCCACCTGCATGCCTTCAACCCCGTGGTCCGGCAGGCCCTCGACCAGGCCGGACTGCGGCTCGGCCGGATCGACGCCGTCGCGGTCACCACGGGCCCCGGCCTCTCCGGGGCCCTCCAGGTCGGCCTGGCCGGCGCGAAGACCCTGGCCTACGCGGCCGGGGTGCCGCTGTACGGTGTCCACCACCTCGCCGGGCACGTCGCCGCCGACACCCTGGAGCACGGGCCGCTGCCCGAGCCGTGCGTGGTGCTGATCGTCTCCGGCGGGCACACCTCGCTCCTGCTCGTCCGCGACCTGGTGCGCGAGCCGATCCTGCACCTGGGCGACACCCTCGACGACGCGGCCGGCGAGTGCTTCGACAAGGCCGCCCGGATCCTCGGCCTGCCGTACCCGGGCGGGCCCGCCGTCGACAGGGCCGCCCGGGACGGGAACCCCGAGGCCGTGGCCTTCCCGCGCCCGCTCACCCGGCCCGGCGACGACCCGTACGCCTTCTCCTTCTCCGGCCTCAAGACCGCCGCTGCCCGCTGGGTCGAGCAGCACCGCCTGCGCGGCGAGCAGGTGCCGGTGGCCGACGGGGCGGCCGCCCTCCAGGAAGCCGTGGCCGACGTCCTGACCCGCAAGGCCATGGCGGCCTGCACCGCGTACGACGTGAAGACCCTGGTCGTGGTCGGCGGCGTGGCCGCCAACTCCCGCGTCCGGGCCCTCGCGGAGGAGCGGTGCGCTTCCGCGGGCATCGAGCTGCGCGTGCCGCCGATGACCCTGTGCACCGACAACGGTGCGATGATCGCGGCCGTGGGCGACCTCCTGGTCCGTTCCGGCGCCGAACCGGCCCCGCTGGACGTGTCGGTCGACCCGTCCGCCCCCCTGCACTACGCGTCCCTGACCCCGCGGGCCCGACCCGCCGTCCGGGCGGCCTGAAGGGCCCTGGTGCGGCCCCCGGGCCGGCCGGCCGGCCGCTCGCGCGGTCGGCTGACGCGGTCGGCCCGGGGCATCGGGTCACTGCGCCGGCAGGCGCGGCGTGCGCGGGGGCTCGGTGCGGCGGCTGCCGGTCTTCTCGAAGGCGGCGGCGAGGGTCAGCAGGGCGTTGTCGTCGTAGGCGCGGCCCGCGAAGGTGAGGCCGACGGGCATGCCGGTGTCCGCCATGGTGCCCATGGGCACGGTCACGGTCGGGATGCCGAGGTGGCGCGGGACGAGGTTGCCGTTGGCGACCCAGACGCCGTTGCGCCAGCCGAGGTCGGCGGAGGCCGTGTCGACGTCCATGTCGGCGGGGCCGACGTCGGCGACCGCGGGGAAGACCACCGCGTCCAGGCCCAGCCCGTCCATCCACAGCTCCAGGTCGACCCGGCGGGTCTCCTCGAGTCCGCGCAGGCCCTGTTCGAGGTGCGGCATGTCGGCGAGCGAGGCGTACGGGCGCTCGCGCACGAAGCGGGGGTAGTCGCCGATCGTGTCGTCGAAGCCGTCGTAGCGGTCGGGCAGCTCGCCCTCCTGCTTGGGCCAGATGGCGGCGCCGTCGACCTCGGCCAGGGTGGAGAGCGCGGGGTCGCCGTTGGCGCGCAGGAAGTCGTCCCAGGCCCAGGCGGACAGGTCCTCGATCTCGAAGGTGAGGTAGGCGCGGCTGACCAGTCCGCGGGTGAGCAGCGAGGGCGCTCCGGGACGGTCGGACTCGTAGTTGGTCACCACGGGGAAGTCGACCTCGACGACCTCGGCGCCGGCGGCCTCCAGGTCGCGGCGCGCGGCCTCCCACAGGGCGATCACCGAGGGGCGCGTGTCGATGCGCTGTCCGGTCTGGCCGCCGATGCCCCCGTCGGGGTTGGTTCCGGCGTCGGGGTCCGCGTTGACGTACATCCGGGGCACACCGACCCGCTTGCCGGCGAGCGCCGCGGACGCGGCCGGCGCGTCGGCGGGCGCGAGGGCCGGGTAGGAGACGGGGCGCACCTGGGAGGGGGAGGGAAGCGGCACCCAGGGCTGGGCGCGCCACAGGTCGCCGCGCGTCTGCGGGTCGTCGGCGACGATCACGTCGAGCAGCTCGAACAGGTCGGCCATGGTGCGCGTGTGCGGGACCACGACGTCCATGGTCGGGACGAGCGGCCAGTTCCCGCGGACCGAGATCACGCCGCGGCTGGGGGTGTAGGCGCAGAGCGCGTTGTTCGAGGCGGGGGCGCGGCCCGAGGACCAGGTCTCCTCACCGAGCCCGAACGCGCCGAAGGAGGCCGCCGTCGCCGTGCCCGAGCCGTTGGAGGAGCCCGAGCCGTAGGCGCTGGTCAGCCAGTCCGCGCTGTACGGGCTCTCCGCCCGGCCGTACACGCCGCGCTGCATGCCGCCGTTCGCCATCGGGGGCATGTTGGTCAGGCCGATGAGGACGGCCCCGCCCGCGCGCAGCCGCTCGATCGCGAAGGCGTCGCACTGGGCGACCAGTCGCTCGAACGCCGGGGAGCCGGACGCGGCCGTGAGCCCCTTCGCGAGGTAGCTGTCCTTCGCGGTGTAGGGGATGCCGTCCAGCGGGCCGAGCGCCTCGCCGCGCGCACGGCGGGCGTCGGAGGCCTCCGCCTCCGCGCGGGCGTCCGGGTTCATCACGACCATCGCGTTGAGGGCGGTGGCCGTGCCGGGCCGGTCGTACGCGTCGATCCGGGCGAGGTAGGCGTCGAGCAGCCCGACCGCGGTGGTCTCGCCCTTCTCCAGCGCCGTGCGCAGGTCGGCGATACGGGTCTCCACGACATCGAATCCGCGCGTCATGAGGGTGTCTCCTGGGTGGTGGGTAGGACAGGGGGCCACCGGCCGGCGGGGCGGCCGCCGCACACGGCCGCCCCGCTCTCCTCATCCTGACTAGATTTTCAGTCTAGACCAAAAATCTAGATGTGGAGTACCTAGACTTGTGACCTGGATTCCCGGAACCGAAAGTGAGCTCATGCCGACGTCAGAGACCGGGCCCGGGCTGCCCGCCCCGATCGACAGGAAGCGCCAGCCCAGCGGGGACGAGGCGCGGGGACGGGCGATGAGGGCGGCCATCGGCCTCATCGCCGAGAAGGGGACGGCGGGCCTGCGGATGTCGGACATCGCCGCGCGGGCGGGCATGAGCACCGGGCACATCCTCTACCACTTCGGGAAGAAGGACCGGCTCCTGCTGGAGGTCCTCGTGTGGAGCCAGACGGACCTCTGGGCCCGGTTCCAGCAGGCCGCCGACCGGGCGGCCTCGCCCGCCGAGAAGCTGGACCTGTTCGTCCGCTTCTACCTGCCCCGCCACCAGGGCGACGAGCGCTACGCGCTGTGGACGCAGGTACTGGCCCAGCGCCACGACGAAACGGGACGGCGCATCCTCACCGAGCTGCTCGACGGCTGGGACGAGCGCCTGGACGCCATCCTCCGTGAGGGACGGGACCTGGGACACTTCGCCGACGTCGACCTCCCGGAGTTCACCGTCCGGGCCGTGGCCATGCTGAGCGGCCTCGCCGAGGACGTGATGTTCGGACGCTCCCGCTGGCAGCAAGCCTCCGCGCACGCGTTCGCCCTGTCCGCCCTCGAACGCGAACTGCGCCCCGCCCCTCCGGGCCCGTGCCCGAAGGCCGGGTAGCGGCGGAAGCCGCCACCAGCCGATGTCCCGGCAGCCGGGGAGGTCCTCACACCTCGCGCAGATACGCGTCCACGCTGTTGCCGGAACTCGACCATATGAAGTCCAGCCTCTGGCCGTTGCCGCATGCGAGGGCGGTGGACTTGTCGAGGCCGCTGTAGGGGAAGTGCGCGTACACCTGCGCACACTGGCCGTCTTCGGAACCGTTGGTGTCCTTCACCCAGCCGTTGATCGACACCTTGTTGCCCGAGCTGCAGGTGACGGTCCAATGTGCCTCGGCGCCGTTGAGGTGCACGTCCTTCCTGGCGCCGCATCCGCCCAGGGGCCCGAAGCCCGCTGACCCGGTCTGGGCGTGAGCACTGGCGGCCGGGGCCGCGAGGCCCGCGCACGCGAGGACCAGGGTGGCCGTACCGACGGCGAATCCACGCTTCATCTTCTTCTCCTCTGAAGGATGACCGAATGGGCGGGGGAGGGGGCGACGCCAGAGCGGCGCCCCGCACAACAGCACGCGCACGGGGCGTCACGAGCGGCCCACCTTGCCGGCGGGCCAAGCCTCCGCCCGGACGACCGCCATGGCCAAGCCCAATCCCGGACATCTCCCGGCTGGGCCGGCGCCGGAGTCGGTGGGGGCGACGGGTGCGGGGCGCCGACTCCCACGGCTCCGGTGGCGTCGCCCCGCCGAGTCGCAGCCGACGGGTAGGGAGCCGTGAGGCCTGAGGCCCCGTGTCAGAACGGCGGATCGCCGGTGCCGCCGCCTGCCCCGTCGTCCGCCCACCGGTAGTCGAAATCGTCCAGGCGCGCCTGCAGTTCACGGGACGCGACGTCGTTCGCGTTCTCCAGGTCACTGGCGTCGTGACCCCAGGCGTCGAGCGCATGCAGGGCGCGGTCGCGGTGGTAGCGGTGGGTGCTGGTGGTCAGCAGGCTACGGGCGTGTTCGACCAGCTCGGCCCGGTGTGGGGTGAGCCCGGGGTCCTCTGTGAGGGGGATGGCTGCGACGAGGGCCTCGTCGCGCACTTTCGCATGGTCATGGCCGAGGAACGGCTGAACCGCGGAGTAGACAGCCGGGCGCAGGCTCCGAAAGGCGCGCGTGTCCGGGCATGCCTGGAGAAAACCTTCGCCGAAAAGGTATTCGGCGTCGTAGGCGGTGGCGCCGAGCCTGTTCAGCAGCGACGCGCGGGTGGGATGGCGTGACGGCACGCCCGCGTCGTGGTCGAGGTCGCCCGTTTCGGTGGCCGGATGGTTGAGGATGGCTGCGAAGTACAGAGCCACCGGCACGGTGGCTTCGTAGATGGTGTTCTGGTGGTCCACCTCATTGCTCACCTCGTTGACGGCGGCCGCCCTGACGGCCGGGTCGGGGTCGAGGAGACGCGCCGGGGCGGCCGGCAGGGATTCGCCCGTCCCGTAGGGGGTGGCGAGCGATCTCCAGTCCGTACCTTCGAGGAGCTCCTGATGGTGGGGCAGCCCGTCGGGGTGAGGGCACTTCCTCCAGCTGACGCGGTCGGTCACAGGCCGAGGCTATGGCGTCGCCACGGGCGGTCGGCGGGCCGGCTGCAGGTGTGGTGCGATCCTGGCCGTGGGCCTCGGACGATCGTGGCCCCGGTCGACCGCGACGCGGCCGCCTCCGGCGCCGCTGCGGCCGGTGACAGCGAGCCGCCCCGGGACGTGTCGAAAGGCCGACCGCACGCGGAGTGCATCAGCGAAAGGGGGAATCGTGACGCCTGACCTCGCCGCGGAGGACCTGGCCCGCCTCTATCCCGAACTCGGCCGGAGCGAAACACTCCAGAGCATCCTGCAGACAGCCGTCCACCAAGCTGGACATGGGCTGGACGTGCTCCCGGAGCGCGCTCCGGGCTGGTGGCGCTGCGGAGCCCGAGTGGATGGTGACAGCCGGACGACCAACGTCCTCCTCGGTACCGCAGAGCGCGCGTTCATCGTGAACTTCCGGGAACGCGGCGTCATGATGGCCAGAGGCACGACGACCAGCCTGGACGCCGTCGTGTCGGCGATCGGCGCTTGGCAGTCCGGCACCACCTTGGCACGCCTGAAGTCTGCATGCCCGTTCGTCGGCCACGGTCCGCTCGCCGAGGCCCACGAGCGCGGTGACGCCGTCGAGGCCCAGTGGACGAGGTACCGGCACACCGCAGCACGGCACGTCGACCACGAACTCATCGAGGCTGCATACGCCCGGCCACGGCTGCGGGCTCTGTTTCCCTTCCACAGCCACCTCACGCTGAACTTCAGCCGCTGCACCGGATTCCCCTACACCCACGACATCCCGGTGATCACCCCCGCGAACGGGAGCTACCGGGTGACCTGGTGGCACACCCGGTCCCCCGACGGACCGGCGGACATCGGAGAAGTCGGCACCCCTGACGACGCCGTCGCCTTGGTCGTCGGCCTTCTGCCCGACAACTGCGGGCCGGCGGTTGCGGGCACCGCCGAAGACCTTGACGACTCGCCCTCCACCCGATGATCCGGCTGACGTGGCCTTCGACGACGCCGGCGTCGAGCGGGGCGGGGCCGGGGCCGGTCCACGTTCCCCTCCTGCTCCGTGCGTTCGACGGCAACGGCTCTGCACCGCAGCGGAGTCGCGGCGCGCAGTTCCGGCGCGGGCTCCCTACGCGGTCGGTGGTGTGGTGCGCAGGCCTTCGAGCAGCGTGGTGAGGTAGCGGTGCGCGGTGTCGACCCGTGCGGCGGGGGTGGCGTCGCCGTGGACGTGTACGGCGTGGGCGATGCCGCACATGAGCGGGACCAGGTCGGCCGGGGTCAGCTCGGGGCGGACCGCCCCGGCGGCGCGGGCGCGGTCGAGGAGCGCGGTGCCGGTGGACCACAAGGACCGAGTGAGTTCCGCGGTCCGGGGCAGTGCGTTCGCGGGTGCGGCGGTGACGGGTGCCAGGGAGGCGTCGGTGACCTGGGCTTCGACGGTGCGGGTCAGGAACTCCTCCAGGGCGCGCCAACCGTCCGCGTCGGCCAGTGCCCGCTCGCCGTGGGCGATCAGGGCTTCCAGGCCGGGGGTCGCCACGGTCTCCAGGAGTGCTTCGGGGGTGGCGAAGTGCCGGTAGACGGTGCCGACGCCCAGTCCGGAGCGGCGGGCGACGTCGTTGAGCTGCAGCGGCGTCCCCTCGTCGACCAGGGCGCGGGCGACGGCGACGATCCGCTCCCAGTTGCGGGCCGCGTCCTTGCGCAGTGGCGTCGTCATGGGCACATGGTATCCGGATGACTCATCCGGATGGTCCGACTCCGTGGGCGGGGCCTGCGCGGCGGGTCGGGGTGCCTTCCGTCACGTCTGTCGGCTGCGGCACGGCGCCGGGCGGCGCGAAGGCCGAGGGGGTGCGGTCGAAGGTGAAGCGGCTGGTGGAGCGGGGCCGGCCGGCCGAGGAGCGTCCCGGGGTGTTCACGCCGAGGCGGGCTGCCGGGTCTCGTAGTCCCGGGCAAGGCGCCGCGAGGGCAGCAGCCGACTCGGCGTCCTCTCCACCACCCGCCTGCGCGGAAGCACCACGCATCCGCTCATGCCGTTGGTGCGCAGTTGGACGTCGGGGTCGTTCAGACGAGGTGGATCGTGAAGCGCCTCACGACCTTGGGGGTCGTGGCGATCGTGTCGGAGTGGACCGAGCCGCGAGCCTTCTCGTACTCCCCGGTGCCGCCCGTGACCGCGTTGTCGAAGGGACCCTGGTCGAGGTAGTTGAAGTACATTCCCTGCACGGTGAGCTGACCGCCCGGGAGGGTGTAGGTCACGACGCACTGCTCCGCTTCATCGGCGCCGCCCCGGGTGGTGGTGCAGGTGCCGTGGGACTCGCCGACCTTGTGGTGCGCCTTGTCGAAGAGGTCCGAGCGGACGACGACTTGATCGCCCTGCGAGACGCTGCCGGGGGTGACGGGGAAGCGGGTCAGCTGCTGCACCTCGGCCTGGACTGTGATGATCCGGGCTTTGCCGCTGGCCTGGGCGGAACCGGTGTCCGTCGCGGCGGCCGCGACGGGGGTGCAGGCGAGCAGGGTGACCAGCGAGGCCGTGCCGAGGCAGGCCGCTCTGATGGGGCGCATCATGCGACTCCTGAGGTCGATGTTCGGGAAGGACCGGATGGCGAACTTCCATCCGATTCCGCTCGATTTCCTTCATAACCTCGACTCCGCCGCCGCACGGAGCACCCGGGCGCGAACCACCGGCACATCCAGCCGGTCGGACCAAAGTCAGGCGCAGGAGGCCCTGCCTTCATGCGCGTGCCACCGGAAGACCACCCGACCGGGAACCCTCGTTCGACCACGAAGCGCACCCCTCGGTACGACAACGGCTACCTGAGGGGTGCGTACCGTTCGCTCAGCAGGCGTACGGCTTCGGCCGTGCGGCGGTCGGACGCGTGGCGGAACGGGGGCACCGGAAGGGCCCGGGAACCGATGACGACGCCGGTCCGGCCGGTCAGCGCCTCGTCGGTGGCGGCGGCGATCGACGGCCTGGCCGCCACGGACGCCGGACCCGAGGTGGAACGTGCGAACTTTCGGCGCACCAGCGGCCACAGCAGTCGCAGGGCGGGCGAGACGATCTTCGGGTCGGTCAGGGTGCCGGCGGTCATGTCGGTCGCGGCGCCCCCCGGGTCAGCGGCGAATACCGAGACACCCGTGCCGCCGAGCCGTGCGGCCAGGTCCAGCGTGTAGACGAGGTTGGCGAGTTTGGCGCGCCCGTACCAGTGGAAGCCGTAGTAGCCGCCGGGCGGCTCGACGGCGTCGAACGCCCGCCTGGCGACCCCTACCGCACCCGAGGTCACGTTCACGATCCTGCTCGGCGCACCGGCGGTCAGTGTGGGCAGCAGGAGTTCGGTCAGCAGGTACGGGGAGAGGTGGTTGACGACGAACGACGCCTCGACGC
The DNA here is from genome assembly GCF_040701585.1 of Streptomyces sp. NPDC093801. NCBI lineage: Bacteria > Bacillati > Actinomycetota > Actinomycetes > Kitasatosporales > Streptomycetaceae > Streptomyces > Streptomyces sp. NPDC093801. The sequence goes on from NZ_JBFBDP010000028.1 coordinate 62,993, forward strand.
CGCCCAGGTCGCGCCGCTCCGGGAACATCGCCCCGACGTTGTTGACCAGGACGCCGAGCGGTTCGCCCGAGGCGGCGTGGTCGGAGGCGATCCGGCCCGCGAGGGCGCGGACGGCGTCGAGCGAGGCCAGGTCGGCGGACAGGAAGCGGGCGGGGTGGGACGGGCCCGTCGCGGCGATCCGCTCGACCGCCCGGGCGCCCCGGCCGGCATCGCGTCCGACCACCGTGACCGCGAACCCGGCGGCGGCCAGCCCCAGGGCCGTCTCCAGGCCGATTCCGGCGGTTCCGGCCGTGACCACGGCTGCCCTCTTCATGAGACGTCCACCCCCGATGATGATGCGGATTATCTATCCGCTTCGTTCGGCGACGGTATCACGTGTCCGGATGACCTATCCGCTTCGCCTGGTGCCGCACGGGGATCGTGAGGGGTGGTGGGTGCACAGGGAGCGCGCGGATCGCAGGACGGCCGCGAACCGGGCTTCCGTGCCGGTCGGCGTGCGCCGGGCGATCTCGGTGGGGTGGTGTCCCCGGCAGCCGGCGAACCAGGCCGCCCGCTCGGGTGACTCCTGCCAGGCGCGGCGGGCCTCCGCGTCGCGGAACCGGTGGACGAGGAACCAGGGGGCATCCCCGCCGGAGGGGCGGGCGGAAGAGCCCGTATCGCGGGTGGCCGGTGAAGGCCGCGGCGCTCTCCGGGATGCCCTTCGCCCACGCCTCGAAGTCGGCCTCGTGGCCGGGGTCGCCCCGGCGGGCTGTCGGCAGGGTCGCCTCGCCGGTGTGGGCGGGGACGGTGGAGTGCTCAGGGCTGACCGCGGTCACGCGTACTCCTCATGATCACGCCGCGCCCCGCGCAACCGTACGGGCTCTCCCGCCAGGGAGTCAGCGCCCCAGTCGGGCGTCGAGCCAGGTGAGGACCTCGGGGGTGACGGGGTCGGTGATGTCCGCGAACTCCTGGTGCCTGGTGAGGAACTTGGCCACGTACGGGCAGACGGGCACGATCCGCATCCCGCAGGCGCGGACGTCGGTCAGGGCCTGCGCGACGAGGATCGCGGCGAGTCCCTGGCCGGAGTGGGCGTCGTCGATCTCGGTGTGGAAGAAGACCCGCTGGTCCTCGCGGTCGCGGTAGGCGGTGAGGCCGGCGTGTTCGCCGTCGACGAGGATCTCGTAGCGGTGGCGGGCGTCGACGCGGCGGACGACGGGGGTGGCGGCGGTCTGGTCGCTCATGGCGGGGCGGCCTTTCGGTGCGGTGTTCAGCGGTGGGAGGGGTTCTTGCGGGGGGTGATCACGGCGTTGGGCAGGGCGGGGGCCGGGAGCCGGCCGCCGGGGTGGCCGTCGACGCTGCCGAAGCGGTCGGAGGCCCGTTCCCACTCCTCCCGCGCCTCGGCGATGTCCTGGTGGCTGCGGCCGATGAAGTTCCACCACATCACGATCTCCTCCTCGAAGGGCGGGCCGCCCAGCAGGACCGTGCGGGCCGGGCGGTCGGAGTCGTTGACGAGGGTGAGGGCGGAACGCCCGGGCGCGGCGTAGCCGAGTTCCGCGGGGCGCAGGGGGGTGCCCTCGAAGCGGACGGCGCCGGTGTCGACGAGCAGCCCGTGTTCGAAGTCCGGGTCGACGTCCAGGGTGAGGGAGGCGCCGGCGTCGATCAGGACCTCGGAGCCGAGGAGCGGGGTGAAGGTGCGGACGGGGGAGGTGTCGCCGGCGAGGGTGCCGAGGAAGACCCGCAGTTCCGCGCCGTCGACGCGGACCGGAACGGGTGCGTGGTGCTGGAACGCGCGGGGCGCGTGGCGGTGTTCGCCGGGGAGGGCCACCCAGAGCTGGACGCCGTGGAGCACGGTGGTGGCGGGGGTGGAGACCTCGGTGTGGCTGATGCCGTGGCCCCCGGTCATGAGGTTGATCTCGCCGGGTCGCACGAAGGCGTGGGTGCCCAGGCTGTCGCGGTGCTCGATCTCCCCGCTGAACAGCCAGCTGACGGTCTGGAGTCCGGTGTGCGGGTGGGGTGCCACGTCCATGCCGCCGGAGTCGGCGACCCGGTCGGGGCCGTAGTGGTCGGCGAAGCACCAGGCCCCGATGAGCGTCCGGGCCCGCTGTGGCAGGGTGCGTCGTACGGTCATCGCCCGTGGGCCGCCCAGCGGGACGTCGCGGGCGGTGAGGACCTCGACCCCGACCCCGACCCCGGCCTCCGTGTGATCCATCTCCCGGCCCCTCTCGCAGCAAAATAGTTTCGTTTTCAACAACTATCGATGATCATAGTCGCGAAGACGACCCGGGACAACAGGCGAAGGAGCCCACCATGACCGAGACGGCGCAGACCACGGAAGCCCACCGGACCAGCGGCCGGATCTACCTCGACAAGCAGAACCCCGCCGCGTACCAGGCGCTGGTCAAGACCGCTGACACCGTCCGCGCGACGGCCGCCGAGGCCGGCCTCGACCGGATCCTGGTCGAGCTGGTCAACCTGCGGGTCTCCCAGCTCAACGGCTGCGCCTTCTGCCTCGACGTCCACACCCGCGCCGCCCTGCGCGCCGGGGAGACCACCCGGCGCCTGGGCGTGCTCGCGGCCTGGCGGGACACCGACCTCTTCTCGGCCCCCGAGCGCGCGGCCCTCGCTCTCGCCGAGGCCACCACGCACCCCGCCGACGCCCTCGCCCAGGAGCGGGCGTACGCACGGGCGCGCGAGGTGCTGGACGACGACCGGATCTCGGCCGTGATCTGGGTGGCGATCACGATCAACGCCTTCAACCGGGTCTCGATCCTCAGCAAGCACCCGGTACGGGACACGCCCGCCCGCTGACCCCGCTACGGGCTCTCCCCGAGCCCGCGGTGAGGGGCGTCAGCGCCACGCCCGGGACGAGCGAAAGCCCGACGGCGAGGCGGGCGGCTCCGCGGAGGGCGCCGAGGAGCCCGGTCGGCACGGACGGCATCCGTCGGCCGAGCGCGTCGACGACCCGGGTCGCCCGTGGGGACCTTCGCATTCCGGACGACGAGACCCGCCGCGTTCTCGGTGGTGCGGGGGACCGGCCCCTCGTCCGGCATCGTGCACACCTTCCGGAAACCTCCTGCGTGGTGGACGGACGGCCTTCGGGCCGTTCCGCCGTCACACTAGGCCGACGGACGGGCACCGGATTTCCCGACGGTGCACCGGCACCGTTCCGAGAGCGCATGCGTCCGTCCGGAGCAGCACCGTGCGCTCCGGGGCGGGTGGCGGTGCACGCGCAGGCAACTCCGCACGGCCGCCGGGGCCTATGGTCGGGCCGACGTCCCGTCAGCGCACCCGAGAGGGAGATCCCCGTGTCCGAGACCACCCAGCCCGACCTCCCCGTCCTGGAACCGGCGGCCGCCGCCTTCGCCGAGGCCACCGCCAAGCCCCCTACCTCTTCCAGCTCCCGCCCGCCGAAGGCCGCAAGGCCGTCGACGAAGTCCAGGACGGGCCCGTCGACAAGCCTGCCGTGGACGAGGAGTGGGTGACCGTCGAAGGAGGGCCGACCGGGTCCGTGTGCGCCCGCATCGTACGGCCCGAGGGCGCGACCGGACCGCTCCCCGTCATCGTCTACATCCACGGCGCGGGCTGGGTCTTCGGCAACGCCCACACCCACGACCGCCTCGTGCGCGAACTCGCCGTCGGGGCCGGGGCGGCCGTCGTCTTCCCCGAGTACGACCGCTCGCCCGAGCACCGCTACCCCGTCGCCCTGGAGCAGTGCTGGACGGTCGCCCGCTGGGCCGTCGAGGAGGGAGCCGCGCACGACCTCGACGCCTCCCGCATCGCGGTCGCGGGCGACTCGGTGGGCGGGAACATGAGCGCCGCCCTGACCCTGCTCGCCAAGGAGCGCGGCGGGCTGCCGCTCGTCCAGCAGGTGCTCTTCTACCCCGTCACCGACGCGCACTTCGACACCGGCTCCTACCACCGGTTCGCCGAGGGCTACTTCCTGCGCCGCGACGCCATGCAGTGGTTCTGGGACCAGTACACGACCGACGAGGCCGAACGCGCCGAGATCACCGCCTCACCGCTGCGCGCCACCACCGAACAGCTCACCGGCCTGCCGCCCGCCCTGGTGATCACCGCCGAGGCCGACGTCCTGCGCGACGAGGGCGAGGCCTACGCGAACAAGCTGCGCCGGGCCGGCGTGCCCGTCACCGCCGTCCGCTTCCAGGGCGCCATCCACGACTTCGTCATGCTCAACGCCCTGCGCGGGACCCAGGCCGCCCGAGCCGCGATCACCCTGGCGGCCGACTCGCTGCGCACCGCGCTGCACGGGCGCTGAGCGGCGGTCCCACCGACACCGGCACGAACGTCGGGACCGCGGCGGTCGGCGCGACGCCGGCGCGGGCGAAGGGCGCCGGTGCGGCGGCGCGGCGGTCCCTGTCCCGGCGGGCGGACGGAGCCGCGCGAGCCGATTCGTCCGCCCGCGGAGGATGCGGCCGGTCAGGGGGTGACGACGGCGAAGTCGGGGTCCGGGCCGTCGAGGGCGTCCAGGAGCCGGGTCAGCTTGGCGGGATCGCCGCTGACACGGGCGTGCCGGGCGATGTCGGCCCCCGGAACCGCTCCGAGGAGCACCGCCCGCAGGTCGGCCTCGCTGAGCGCGATCTCCAGGTCCGGCCGGCCGGCGGCCGTACTCGCGCCGGAGGTGTGGCTGAGTACGCCGTTGCGCAGGCGCTGGGTGATCCGCCGGCCGTCGTCGAGGCTCCAGCGGATGGTGATGGTCTCGTCCCAGCAGGCAGGCGCGTCGACGCGGATGGCCAGGGAGTCGAAGAGCTGGTCGAGGGTGAGTGCCGCGATCAGGTCCGGGGAGGCGCTGGAGGCCGGCGTGCCGACGCTGCCGTGGCGCAGTTCGTGGGCTCCCATCAGGAAGAAGTTCCTCCAGGTGCCGTTCTCGCTGCCGTAGCCGAGCTGCTCCAGGGCGTCCGCCTGCAGGGTACGGGCCTCGGCGTTGCCGGGGTCCGCGAAGACCAGGTGGTTGACCACCTGGGCCACCCACCGGTAGTCGCCCTCGGCGAAGGAGGACCGCGCCTGCTCCAGGACCCTCTGCGGGCCGCCCATGAACGCGACGTAGCGCCGGGCGGCCTCGGCCGGGGGATGCTCCCACAGGTGGGCGGGGTTTCCGTCGAACCAGCCCAGGTACCGCTGGTAGACGGCCTTGGTGTTGTGGCTCAGTGAGCCGTAGTAGCCGTGGGTGTGCCAGGTGCGTTCCAGCGCAGGGGGCATCCGGATGCGTTCGGCGATCTCCAGCGGGGTGAGGCCCTGGTTGAGCAGACGCAGGGTCTGGTCGTGGATGTAGGCGTAGAGGTCGTGCTGCTCGGCCAGGTACCGGCCGATGCGCTCACGACCCCAGGTGGGCCAGTGGTGGGAGGCGAACGAGACCTCCGTGCCCTCCAGGAACAGGTCGGCGGCCTCGGCCAGGTAGCGCGCCCAGATCCGCGGGTCCCGGACCTGGGCCCCGCGCAGGGTCAGCAGGTTGTGCAGGTTGTGGGTGGCGTTCTCGGCCAGGCACAGTGCGGACCGGTCGGGGAAGTGGACGTTCAGCTCCGCCGGGGCCTCGGTGCCCGGGGTCAGCTGGAAGACCATGCGGATGCCGTCCACGGTCTCCGTCCGCCCCGTCTCCGTCACCGTCAGGGTGGGTGGGACCAGGCCCACGGAACCGGTCGAGGTCGTCTGGCCGAGGCCGGCGCCGACTTGCCCCCGGGGCCCCTTGGGCAGTGCGGCGCCGTACATGTAGGCCGCGCGGCGGCTCATGGCCGTTCCGGCGTGGACGTTCTCGCTCGCCGCGTGGTGCATGAAGCCCTCGGGGGCGATCACCGGCACACCCGCGGCGACGGCGGTGTCGCTGAGGACGCCGCGTACTCCGCCGAAGTGGTCGGCGTGGCTGTGGGTGTAGAGCACCCCGGTCACCGGCCGGTCGCCCCGGTGGGCGCGGTAGAGGGCGAGGGCCGCGGCCGCGGTCTCGGCGGAGATGAGGGGGTCGATCACCAGCACCCCGCGCTCGCCCTCGACGACCGTCATGTTGGACAGGTCGAGGCCGCGGATCTGGTAGATGCCGTCGGTGACCTCGAACAGGCCGTGCCTGGACACCAGCCGGGACTGCCGCCACAGGCTCGGGTTGACCGTGTCCGGGCAGTCCGCGTCGAGGAAGGCGTAGGCGCCCGCGTCCCACACCACGGTTCCGCCGGCGTCGCGGACACATCCGTCCTCCATGGCGCCGACGAAACCCCGGGCGGCGTCCTCGAAGTCCTGCCGGTCGTCGAACGGGAACCGCTCCGCGATCGCCGCGTTGATCCGGGCGATGGCAGGCTCCGCACCCCGCTGCTGATCGTCGTGCATCGGTCCGCGCGTTCCTTCCGCCGTCCCCGCCCCGTGCCGTGGCCGTACCCGACCACTCTCCCCAGCCGCGTCCGCGTCCACCATCCGGACAGCCCGATCGGATGACGGCACCCGGCGGCCGGGGCCGATGCCGGCACACCGGCGACGGACCCCGGGGCGGGCACGAACGCGAGGCTCCCGGTGGTGATCGCCATCGGTTCACCACGGGGACGGCACCGGCCCCGGGTGGTCGCTGCCCGGGCGTGGCTGATGGCCTCGGATCAGCCGGCCCGGCCGACGCCGTCCCAGAACGGGCAGTGATGTGCGGAGTCCGCGTCGACGGGGCGGATCCCGCCCGGTCCGGCGGCCAGTGACTGCACCGGCTGGTCGCGGGGCCCCGCGGAGCGCAGCGCGGGCCAGGGCGGGGCGCCGGGGACGTCCGGGCTTCCGGTGCGCGCGAAGGCCGTCCAGTAGTCCACCATCCGGTCGGACAGGACGCGCTCGGCCTCGTCCAGGGGCCGCTCCGTCGCCACGGAGGAGAACAGGAACGGCAGCTCGAAGCCGTGCGCCGCACCGTAGGGGAAGCCCGGGTCCTGCGGCAGGCCGGCGGGTACGGGCGGCTGCGGCGCGCCGAACTCGTAGCCGTGGAGGGGCAGGCCCGGCGCGTGGGCGGCGATGGTCCGGCCGGCCGCCAGCGTGGTGCACGTCAGCGACCGGTCCGTGAGCAGCGCGGCCCAGGCCAGCGCGGGCGTCGGGTGGCCCGCCGCGGGGTACTGCGCCTCGACGGCCGCGGCCGTGCTCCCGAAGGCGTCCGTCAGACGGGCGCGGTACTCGTCCTCGGTGCGGATCGGGAAGGCGGCCAGGGACAGGCCGACGAACAGGCGCATCTCGTCCCGGTTGGTTCCCTGGAGCAGCGGAACCCGGTGGAAGCGCCCCGCCTCCAGCGCCTCCTGCGGCGCCATGGGCAGCAGCGCGTTCCCGTACGCGGGCCGGTTGAAGGACTGCATCAGCTCGGCGGTGGCGAGGCGGTCCGTGCCCTGTCCGCGCAGACAGGCCACCACCTCCTCGTCACGCTCCGCCGTGCAGCCCAGCCGGCGGGCCGCCTGCACACCGGCCGACTGGACGTCGCGCTGCGCGGCGAAGGGCTCGTACGCCGGTGAACCGGGCCCGAGGGCGCCGCGGGGGAAGGACATGGAGCAGGAACCGCTCTGGAGCACGGCCCGCTGGAAGAGCCCCGCCGCGGTCGGCGAGGTGAGGTGCGCACAGATGCCGAGGGCCCCTGCGGACTCGCCGACCAGCGTGACCCGGTCCGGGGCGCCGCCGAAGCGCTCGGCGTTGGCGCGCACCCAGCGCAGGGCGGCCTGCTGGTCCGCCAGGCCGAACGGCGGGGCCGCGCCCAGGCCGGGGTGTCCGAAGTAGCCGAAGACGCCCAGCCGGTAGTTGACGGTGACGACGACGGCTCCGCCCCGGACCGCGAGCCGCTGGGCGTCGTAGTCACTGCCGGAACCGCCCAGGAAGGCACCGCCGTGCAGCCACACCAGCACGGGCCGTCCGGCCGCGGGCCGCGCGGGCGTCGGCATCGTGACGTTGAGGTAGAGGCAGTCCTCCGACCCGGACACCGCGCCCGCGGCCGTACCCGGTGCCGGCATCTGCACGCAGCGCGGGGCCGTCGTCGTCGCGTCGCGTACGCCCTGCCACGCGGCGGCGGGTGCGGGGGGCCGCCAGCGCAGCCGGCCGACGGGCGGAGCGGCGTAGGGCACGCCGTCGAAGGTGGCGTACGAGCCGTGGGCCGCGCCGCGCACCGGCCCGTGATCGGTCCGGACGACGGGACCGCTCCGGTCCGCCGCCGCAAGGGCGGCGGCCGGGGCGGCCGTCGTGGTGACGGGGCTCGCGAGGGCGCAGAGCAGGGCGGCGAGTGCCGTGAGCAGTCCGCCTCCGCGGCGTCGGCTCCCTGGTGGCGTTGTCGCAGTGGTCGCAGACATGGGTATCCGCCGTTCGTGGTCGCAGGAGGAGCGGCATGTGCCGCAGGGGCCCGGTCCGGCGGCCAACGGGCGGACGGCCGGGCTCGGTTGCGGCTTACGCTAGGACCTCCCGCGCGCTGGAGGTTCAAGGGGCTGTGACGCAGACCACGTGGAGCATCGGTGAACTCGCCGAGGGTACGGGCGTCCCCGTGAAGACCCTCCGCTACTACTCCGACAGCGGTCTGCTGCCCGTCGCCGGCCGGAGCACGGGCGGACACCGCCGCTACGGACCCGAGGCGTGGGAGCGGATCCGGCTCATACGCAGGCTGCGGGCGCTGGACACGCCGATCGCGACCGTCACACGGGTCGTGACGGGAGAGTGCTCCCTGCACGAGCTGGTGGAGACCGAGCTGGAGGCGGTGCAGGAACGACTCGTCGGGCTGCGCTGGCGGCAGGCCACGCTCAAGGCCCTGGACGACTGCCCGAGCGCGGAGCGGCTGCACCGCCTGGAGATCCTCTCCCGGGTGCAGCGGCTCCCGCAGGCGCACCGCGCCCTCACCGACCACTGGTTCCGCGAACTGTCCGGGACCATGCCCCGGCACCGCCTGGAGAGCATGGTCCACATGCTCTCCCCGGAGCCGCCGCACGACCCCGGACCGGACACCGCGCTGGCCTACGCCGAACTCCACCTGCTCGTCTCCACGCCCGGCTTCACCCGCTGGACGCAGGACCACGAGGAGGAGATGCGCAGCGCCCCGGCGCTCTACGCCGAGCTGGACGAAGCCGCCGCCCTGACGGCCGCCGCGGTGTTCCAGGGGCGGCCGCCCCACGCCGGGGCGGCGGTCGACGCGTTCGTGTCCGCGCACGCACGGGCCCGACGTGAGCTCGACACGCCCGCCTTCCGCGTCTTCCTGCACGGCCTGGCGTCGCGCTCCTCGGGGTTCGATCCCCGCCTGGAACGCTACTGGTCCCTCGTCGACACGGTCACCGGCGGCCGGGGGCTGAACATGACGGTGGCGCACCAGTGGCTGACCGAAGGGCTGTCGAAGTCGCTGGCCGACTCGGCCCGGTAGTGCTGCGTCACCCCGGTCCCCGGGTCGAACACCACGGCGGCGATGCCGACGGCCGGCGGGATCGGCGGACCACGCCGGCTCCGGCGTGGTGGAGCAGGGGTCACCGGTCGCGGACGGAATTCACGGCTTCGACCAGCGCCGCGCGTGCGGCGGTCAGGTCGCGGCCGGTTGCCGTCTGCGCCTCGTCCGCCACGTGGTCGAGGGCATCGAACAGCTCCTCGCGTTCCACGGTCTCGATGAAACATGAGCGGCTGTCCAGCATGTTGAACGCGGCCCCGAAGGCGTGCCCGATCACCTGCGAGGCGGTCCAGGCATCGACTGCCTCGGAGTACACGGCGACGACGTCGCCGACGGCGACCGGCCTGGGTGGTTGGTCCCGTCTCATGCCCGGATGCCAGCCGGCCCGGATCTGCCCGCCTCCTCGGGGTGGAGCGCGCAGGATGGGACCCGCACCCAGTGATCGCCCAAGCCGTCGAAGAACGCCGGTCCGGCAGACGGGCGCCGTGCCTGCGCGCCTGCGGCCGACCCGGCGTCGGTCAGGGGGTGGTGACGCCGGACGCCCTGGGCTCCCGAGCCTTGATCAGCAGGCCGGCGGCCAGTGCCGCCAGCAGCAGGGAGCCGCACGCCCACCAGAGGGTGTCGCTGTAGCCGTGCATCAGCTGCTCGGACCGGGTCTCCTCCGACGAAGCGGCCAGCCGGGCGCTGATGTGGGCCACGAGCAGTGCCGCACCGAGCGCCTCGCCCACCTGCTGGGCCATCACGACGACCGCCGCGGCCGCGCCGGAGCGCTGCGGGGCGACGCCCGAGGTGGCGGTGGCGAAGAGCGGCCCGAAGGCCAGACCGCCGCCGAATCCGGCGAGGAGCATGCCGGGCACCACACGGGGCCCGTACGCGCTGCCGGAGTCGACGCCGGCCAGGACCAGCATCCCGGCGGCGGCGGTGACCAGGCCCGACACGATCAGCACGCGGGGCGCGACGCGGTCCTGGAGGCGGGCCGAGACCTGCGTGGCGGCGACGACGGCTGCGGCGGCCAGCGGCAGGATCATCACCCCGGTCGTGCCCGGGGCGGTGCCGAGGACGTACTGCATGTAGACGCCGAGCGTGGGGAGCAGCACCAGGAACCCGGCGCCGGTCAGGACCATCGCAAGGGCGCAGCCGAGGCGGTCGTGCCGCCCGCCGGGGTGCCCGGCCGGCGGGGCGCCCGCCGTCGTGGTCCGCCGCCACAGGAAGGCCGCGAGCAGGAGGACGCCCACCGCGACGAGACCCGGAGCCAGGGGAGTGGTCCAGCCGGACCGCCCCGCCTCGTCCGTGCCGTAGACCAGGGCGGCGAGTCCGGCGGAGCCGAGCAGCACGCCGAGCCGGTCGGGGCGGGCGCCGTCGCCGGGGGCACGGCCCGGCAGCAGGGTGGCCGCGCCGGTCAGCGCGAGCGCCGCGAGGGGGACGGAGGCGTACTGCGACATGCGCCAGGACGCCAGCTCCGCGAGCCAGCCGCCGGTGAGCAGGCCGACCGCCCCGCCGCCGGCCGCGACCGCCCCGTAGATCCCGAAGGCCCGGGCGCGTTCCCTCGGGTCGGTGAAACCGGTCGACACCAGGGACAGTGCGGAGGGCGTCAGCAGGGCGGCGAACGCGCCCTGGAGGGCTCGCGCCGCGATGAGCAGGCCGGGGTCGCCGGCCGACCCGCAGAGCGCGGAGGCCAGCGCGAAGCCGGCCAGGCCGGTGATCAGGGCCCGCTTGGCGCCCACGAGGTCGCAGAGGTACCCGCCGGGGAGCAGCAGCACGGCGAAGGCGACCGTGTAGGCGGTGACCGGGGTCGATCCGCCGTCGGCGAGGCCGAGATCGGCCTGGACGGTCGGCAGGGCGAAGCCGAATCCCATCACGTCGAGCAGGACCAGCAGCTGCGCCAGGGCGATCACCCCCAGGCCCCACCAGCGCCGGGGGTGCGGGGCCGACGGGTCGGGGAGGGCGGCCGGGGGCGGCCCGAAGCCCTGCGCGGGCGCGGACCGCTCGCCGGCCACGGGCGTGGCCGGGGCGGTCGGCGCGTACGGGGGCGGCGGAGCGGCTGCCGGCTGGTGCTGGCGCGGCACGGACGGGATGCGGGGGTCCGGCCGCGCGGAGGGTTCCGCGGCGGGTGTCTCGGGGGCCCAGTCCAGCAACCTGGCGGCCCGGCGGCCGAGTTGTGCCAGCACCGTGCCCGGCAGCCACTCCCCGGCGTGTTCGACCGCCGTGCGGTCGGCGACCTCCCGGGGGGTCGGCCGGGCGGCCGGGTCCTTCTCCAGGCAGGCCCGTACGAGGCCGGTCAGCGGCTCCGGAACGCCGGTGAGGTCGGGTTCCTCCTCGGCGACCCGGAAGAGGTGGGCGTTCAGTCCGGAGTCGGCGGCGCCGAACAGGAGCCGACCGGTGGAGGCGTACACGAGGACGGCACCGAGGCAGAAGACATCGCTGGCGGGAGTGAGTTCGCGGCCGCGGACCTGCTCCGGGGACATGAAGCCGGGGGATCCGATGAGCATGCCGGTGCGGGTGTGCAGGCTGTCCGCGGTGAGGGTGTCCATCGCCCGAGCGATCCCGAAGTCGATGACGCGGGGGCCGTCGATGGTGATGAGCACGTTGGACGGCTTCAGGTCACGGTGGATCAGGCCCGCCTCGTGCACGGCCCGCAGGGCGACGGCGAGCCGGTTGGCGAGGGTGTGCACCGAGTACCCGGGCAGCGGCCCGAAGTCCTCGGCGACGACGGTGCGCAGGTCCGGCCCGGGGATGTACTGCGTCGCCACCCACGGCACGGCGGCCTCGGGGTCGGCGTCGAGCACCGCTGCCGTCCAGTCCCCGCCCACCCGCCGGGCGGCGGCCACCTCGCGGGCGAAGCGCCTGCGGAACTCGGGGTGCCCGGCGTGCTCGGCCTGCACGACCTTCACCGCGACGGTGCGCCCGCCCTCGGAGCGGCCCAGATAGACCAGGCCCATGCCGCCCTCACCCAGCCGGGCGATCAGACGGTACGGGCCGATGTGGGTCGGGTCTGCTGCGATCAACTGGTCCACGGGCACGAAGTATGCCAACAGTCCGGGTGGACGACTCCTAGTTGATGATTTCGGCGCGCTCGTCGAGACGGATCGCGGCCAGCCGCTCTCGCCACGTCCGGAGGGCCTCGGGGGTCTGCCGCGCCCAGTCGGTGACCTCGCCGACGATCAGCAGCGGATCCCTGCTGCGATAGGAGCGGGTGGGATTGCCGGGGAACTTCCTGTCGGTGACGTTGGGATCGTTCTCGAAGGTCCCGGTCGGTTCGACGACGTACACGCGCGGTGCCCCTTCACCGGAGGCGAGTTCGGCGGCGAGTCCCGCGCCGTCGCGCAATGCGGTGAAGTAGATGTGGTTCATCACCACGTCGGGCCGGTAGTTGGAACGGAATCCCGCCGTGAGGTGATCTCCGACCTGCAACTCGGCCTTCGTGCCGTGGAAGAACGGTCCGTCGTCCAACACCTCGTCCATCATCGCAGGCTAGCAAACCCGGCTGCCGTGACCCCGGGCCGTCCCGCCCGCGCCGCACCACCCCCGGCCGGCCCGCACTGTCTTGCGACGCAAGACAGTCAACCTCTATCTTGTGCCGCATGACAGTCGATCCGCTCCCGGGCGACCCGCGGCGCAGCCAGCTCCTGCGCGGTGTGCTCGACCTCTGCCTCCTGGCGCTGATCGCCGAACGGCCCCGCTACGGCTTCGAGTTCGGGCAGGGACTGGCCGAGAGCGGACTGGAGCCGGTCAGCGACGGCAGCATCTACCCGCTGCTCGCGCGCATGGAGCGGGCCGGGCTGGTCACGAGCTTCCGCGCGCCGTCCCCGGCCGGGGGCGCCCCGCGTAAGTACTACCGCCTGACCGAAGCCGGCCGCGCCGAGCTGACCGCCGGTCGCACGGGCTGGCAGGCCTTCGCCGGACAGGTCGGCCGGATCCTCACCGCCACCGAACCCACGGAGAACGACGCACCATGACCACTGAAGAGGTACTGGCGGCCTGCCGCAGCAACTGGGCCTACCGGGGCGTGGACGAGGCCTCGATGCACGACATGCTCGACGAGCTCGCCGCACACCTGGAGGACGCCGCACACGCCGGACGCACCCCCCAGGACGTCGTCGGCGACGACGTCAAAGCCTTCGCCGCCGCCTGGGCGCAGGCCCGGACCCCGCTTCCCCGCCGGGCGCTGCGCATGGTGGCGATGGCCTCGTTCGCCACCGGAGCCCTCGTCCTGCTCACCCTCCTCCTGCACCGCACCACCGAAATGGCCGTGACCGCCGACCGCATCACCTACTTCGCCGCCATAGCGACGGCCACGGTCGTGTGGGAGCTGCGCCGGGGCAGCCTGGGCATGCGTCGCAGCTGGGCCGTCGCACTCCTGGTCGGCCTGCCCGTCCTCCTCCTCACCCGGCACTTCGCAGGCGACGACCCCCTGCTCACCGTGCCGCTCTGGGCCGGCGCGGCACTCCTCGCCCCCGGCGTCCCGTTCGTCCTCGCGGATGCCCGGGCCAAGAGGGCGGCCCGGTAACGGCTCCACGGCAACCCGGCCACCGGCCGCCCCGTACACCATCCCGGCGCAGCCGTTGCCTTACGGGGCAGTGCCCGAGGCGCCCGCACCCGGTCCTCGGGGCGGCCAGTCGGGGGCGGGGTCGTGAGGGAGCAGGGGGCGGAGGGCGCCGAGAACCGCGCCGATGCAGACGTCGCGCAGCTGGACGCGGGTGCACGTCTCGTGGGCGAGCCAGTCGACGCAGAGGACCTGGACGAAGACCAGCCAGCTCTTCAGGACCCCGGACACGGCCTCGCGCGTGTTCTCGTCCGCGAGGGGCAGGACGGCCAGCAGCCGCGCACGGAGTGCGTCCAGCTCGTTCGTCATGATCGTCTGGATCACCGGGTCGCCCGCGAGGACCCGGTTCGCCGCGAGGACGGCGTTGCGGTTCGCCACGAAGTAGTCGAGGTGGACGTCCATGCCCTGGATCAGCTGTTCCACCAGGGAGTCGGCGGGGTCGAGCCGTGTCTCGACGAGCAGCTGGTCCGCCGCCTGCTGGTAGACGGCCGCGAAGAGGGCCTGCTTGCTGGGGAAGTGGCGGTAGAGCAAGGCCCTGGAGACACCGGCCTCTTCGGCGACCTCCTCCATGAGCACGTCGGCGTAGGGGTGGGCGGCGAAGAGCCGTGCGCCGACGGTGAGGAGGTGGGCGCGGCGGTCGGCGGGGGTGAGTCGCTGGCGGGGAGGCACGGACGCAGCTTAGTTGACACGGGTCTACCAGTGCCCCGATGCTAGTAGACGTCTGTCAACTAAGCTCCGCCGAGGCGGCTTGGAGGGACCATGGCCAGGGTTCTGCGCACACTCACGGAGCTGATGGGTTGGAGCTGTGTGCTGATCGGCCTGTCCCATGTGGCACTCGGCAACGCGGCGATCCCCGGCGCCGGTTCCGCCGGCGCGACGGTCGACAGCTGGGGCCGGTTCATGGGCGCCGCCTTCGCCGGCTACGGGCTGGCCTGGCTCTGGGCCGCACGGCAGCGCCCGGTGCCGGCCCGGGCGGTGCGATGGCTGGCCGGCGTCTTCCTGCTGGGCGGCCTGGGCCGGCTGCTCTCGCTCGCCGTGCACGGCTGGCCGCACTGGTTCCAGATCGCGCTGGCCGTGATCGAGCTCGGCCTGCCACCCGTCTTCTTCTGGCTCGCCGACGCCGAGGAGCGCGCCCTGCGCAGCGACGCGGAGGCCGTGTCCCCGGGGCGGTGAACGCGTGCGCACCCGCCCGGGCCGTCGGCCCGGGCGCTCTCGAACCGAGTCGTAGGAGCACTGACCGGCGAGACCAGGGCCCGCGCTGCGCTGTGCAGCACAGCGCGGGCCCTGGTCGACACTTGCGTCCTCCTCGGCGGCGCGGCCGGCGCGCGCAGGGGGCCTACGGCGCCTCGGGGGCCACGCCGGGGCGTTCGCGCCAGAAAACCCCGGACGCGGCACGGCGCAGCAGCATCAGCACCACTCCCGCGCCGGCCAGGAAGAGCGCGATGACCAGCGGCGCGCCCAACCCGAACCAGGCCGTCGAACTGGAGGCGTTGCCCGGATCGGCCATGTCGGCGACCGATTCGACCAGCAGCCAGATCAGCAGGGCCGAACCGAGCAGCGGGCCCGCGCCGAGCAGCAGGAAGGGGCCCGGGCCCCGCATCAGCCGGCGGCGGTACCAGACGGCGCAGGCGATTCCGGTGAGGGCGTAGTAGAAGGCGATGAGCAGCGACAGGGCGGTCAGGGAGTCCGCGAGGGCGTTCTCGCTGATCCGGTGGAGGACGACGTACCAGACGACCGCCGTGCCGGTGACCCACCAGGTGCTGGTGGTCGGTGTGCCACGGCGGGCGTCTATGTGGGCGAATGCGTCGGGCAGCGCCCTGCGGCGGGCCATGGACAGCGCGGTGCGGGAGGCCGGGATGATGGTCGTCTGGGTCGAGGCGAGCGCGGAGGTGGCGACGGCGAGGAGCAGGATCCAGTCCCAGCCGCCGAGCACCTCACGGGCCAGCGCTGCGAAGACGGCCTCCTCCGTGTCGGCCCGTCCGGCGAGGTACGCGGTACCGGCGTAGGCGACGACCGCGAAGGCCACGGCCAGGTAGGTCGCCAGCAGCACCACCGTCGACCAGATGCCGGCCCGGCCGGGGGCGTTGGCGGAGTCCTTGGTCTCCTCGGTCAGGTTGACGGCGGATTCCCAGCCCCAGTACGCGAAGACGCCGAGCAGCAGGCCGCCGGTGAGCGCGGAGCCGCCGGCCCCGAAGGGGTTGAGCCAGCCGGCGGCCGGGCGGACGGCGTCCAGGGATCCCGTACCGGCGTACACGCGGTACACGGCGACGCCCGCGAACACGACGAGGCAGAGGACCTGGAGCAGCACGAGCACGTTCTGGAAGCGGGCCGACACCTCGGTACCGCGTACGCAGAGCCAGGACATGAGGAGGATCAGCAGGACGGTGAGGACCTCGCGGACCAGGGCGTTCGCGGCCAGGCCGTCGGCCCCGACGGCGAGCAGGCCGAAGCCGACGGCGACGTCCGCGAGCGAGCCGACGACGAGCACTCCGGTCATGGCGATGGCCCAGCCGCCCAGCCATCCGGTGGTGGGGCCCAGGGCGCGGGTGACCCAGGAGAAGGTCGTACCGCAGTCGGGATCGGCCCGGTTGAGGAAGTGGAAGGCGGAGGCGATCAGCAGCATGGGAACGAAGGACGCGAGCATCACTCCGGGGGCGTGTACGCCGACCAGGGCGACGACGGGTCCGATGACGGCGGCCAGCGAGTAGGCGGGCGAGGTGGCGTTGAGGCCGATGGCGAGGGCGTCGAGGAAGCCGATCGCGTCCGGCTTGAGGCCGCCGGCCGGGATCTGTGCCGTCGGTGTGCCGCTCCCGCGCGGGCCCGCCGTGCCGGTCGGCGCTGCTACGACGGTCGTGCCGCCCGGTACTACGGGCGCGGCGGTGGCCGTGGCGGTTCGGGGAGTGGTTTCCGGCGGGGTGTCTGCGGCCATCGTCCCTCGCTGTACGGAGTGCGGTGTGCGGGCCGCGCCGTGGTGGGCGCGGTGTGAACAGGGCGTGAACTGCGAAGAGGAAACCCGCGCGGACGGGGAAGGGTCAATGGTGTTGGCATAAGCGACCCGCGCAGGTTCCCGGCGGTCGGCCCGGTCGGCCCGGTCGGCCCGGTCGGCCCGGTCAGCCGGCCCGCAGGCCCTGGAGCCGTGACTCCGCACTGGCGAGCAGCATGTCCAGGGCGACCGGGTAGGCGCTGTGGTTCATGCGGGCGGCGAGCAGCCGCCTGGTCGCGTTGATGTGCGGGTACTCGTCGGCCGGCAGCCGGGCGTAGGTGGACTCCCACTGCCCCTCGTCGGAGGTCCGGGAGGGCTCGGACAGGGCGAGGGCGCCGGCGTCGAGGGCTGCGAAGGCCAGGCTCTGGTCGATGAAGGCGTGGTAGATCAGGACCGCCTCGGGGTCGGGGAAGCCCGCGGTGCGCAGGATGCCGAGGACGGCCTCGTCGGCGGCGATCTCGCGGGGCCGGCCGGTCACGCGGCCGGCGGTCAGTACGGCGGCCTGCGGGTGCGACAGGTAGGCACCGTGGATGCGCAGCCCGAGTTCGCGCAGGTCGTGGCGCCACTGGCCGGTGACCGCCCAGCCGTCTAGGGCCCGGCCGATGAGCTCCTCGCCGATGGCGAGGGTGAGGCCGTCCATGCCGTCGAAGTACCGGTAGAGGGTGCTGGGATCCGCGCCGAGGGCCGCGCCGAGCCGGCGGGCGGACAGGCCGGCGCTGCCGTGCTCGCGCAGCATGCGCAGGGCGGTCTCGACGATCAGCCGCTCGGACAGGACGACACCCTGCCGGGTGGGGCGCCGCCGCCGGCGGGCTTCCTCGGGGACCACGGGCTTCGCCATCGGGAACCTTCCTCCTTATGCCAACACCATTGACCTTATCTTGCGGCCCCGGCTTTCATCCCTCCCATGAGGCGCGGATCTCCGCCGGCCTCACCGAGAGAGGGTTTCGTCATGCGTGTTCTGCTAGTGGGCGCCGGCGGCGTCGGTACCGCGATCACCCGGATCGCGGCCCGCCGGGACTTCTTCGACCGCTTCGTGGTCGCCGACTACGACCTGGCCCGCGCCGAGGCCGCCGTGGCCGCGCTCGGCGAGGCCGGCGGCCGCTTCCACGCGCGCCGCGTCGACGCCTCGGACCAGGCGGCGGTGGCCGCGCTCCTCACCGAGGAGCGGTGCGACGTACTGCTGAACGCCACGGACCCGCGGTTCGTGATGCCGCTGTTCGAGGCGGCGCTGGCTGCGGACAGCCACTACGTGGACATGGCGATGTCCCTGTCCCGGCCGCACTCCGGCGAGCCCTACGCGCACTGCGGGGTCAAGCTCGGCGACGAGCAGTTCGCCCGGGCCGACGCCTGGGAGAAGTCGGGGCGGCTGGCCCTGGTCGGCATGGGCGTGGAGCCCGGCCTGTCGGACGTCTTCGCCCGGTACGCGGCCGACGAGCTCTTCGACGAGATCGAGGAGATCGGCATCCGCGACGGGGCGAACCTGACGGTCGAGGGCCACGAGTTCGCCCCGTCCTTCAACATCTGGACGACGATCGAGGAGTGCCTGAACCCTCCGGTGGTCTACGAGCGGGACCGCGGATGGTTCACCACCGAGCCGTTCAGCGAGCCGGAGGTGTTCGACTTCCCGGAGGGCATCGGCCCGGTCGAGTGCGTCAACGTCGAGCACGAGGAGGTGCTGCTGGTCCCGCGCTGGGTGGACGCCGGGAGGGTCACCTTCAAGTACGGCCTCGGCGAGGACTTCATCGGCAAGCTGAAGACCCTGCACGCGCTGGGCCTGGACTCGACCGAACCGGTCACGGTCCGCGCCGCGGACGGCACCCCGGTACGGGTCTCGCCGCGCGACGTGGTGGCGGCGTGCCTGCCCGACCCGGCCACGCTGGGCGAGCGGATGTCGGGCAAGACCTGCGCGGGAACCTGGGTGAAGGGCGTCAAGGACGGCCGGCCGCGCGAGGCGTACCTGTACCACGTGGTGGACAACCAGTGGTCGATGCGCGAGTACGGTTCACAGGCCGTGGTGTGGCAGACCGCGGTCAACCCGGTCGTGGCGCTCGAACTCATGGCCGGCGGGGTCTGGGCGGAGTCGGGCGTACTCGGCCCGGAGGCCCTCCCGCCCCGCCCGTTCCTGGACCTGCTGACCGCCTACGGCTCCCCGTGGGGCATCCGGGAACAGGGCTGACCGAAGCCTGCCACCGCCGCCCGAGCCGGCCCGTGTGAACGCCGGCACCGGTGGCCGAGCCGACCCCGCGTCCGCGGGAGCGTGGGGACGCGGCCTCATCGGGCTCGGCGCTCCCAGCGCCATGGCCGGGGTGGTGCTTGATCCGGCCGCCGGCATTGGCTGAATCCATGGCCTGGCGCAGACCGCCGTGCCTCAGGAGGATTCTCTCCGGCCACACGGGCCGCTCTGGAGAACGGGGAACCGATGAGAACACTCCGAAGAGGTTTACGGGACGGGTGGGCCGGGGCGTGTGCGCGCGGCGCGGTCTCGCTGGCGCTGATGTGCACCGGGGTCGCGATGGCCCCCACTGCGGTGGCGCAGACCGCGTCGGCCGCGTGCTCGACGGACACCGGGGCCAAGGGCCTGGCGAGTTCACCGGTGGCGGGCACCTTGGTGTCCGTGGGGCGTGCGGATGGCCGGATCGCGCAGTTCCAGCTCTTCTACGACGCCACCGCGACCGGAGGCCTGCCCTTCGTCTGGCACCGTGAGCAGAACGGACCCGGCGGCGCGTACGGGGGCTGGCAGCGGGTGAGCGCGGCGACCGTGGGCCCGAAGAGCTACGCCATGACGGCGATCGAGAACTCGGCAGGCAAAATGGAGCTGCTGTTCTCCACCTACGGTTCCTTCTGCCACACGGTGGAGGACGCCAGTGGTGCGGGCGGCTGGAGCGCACCGGACGGCTTCGGCCTCGCGCCGACGCCGTACCACGGCGGAGTCGTGCTGTTCAAGGAGCGGGACGGCAGCATCGACGCCTTCGCCTCCGGGGCGTACGGCGCGGGCTCGATGGAACTGCGCCATCAGCAGAACGCGGCCGCCGGCTGGGGCCCGACCCAGTCCATGGGCCAGGTGCCGGACGCCGGCGTGGGCCTGAGCCAGCCCGGCACCGTGGAACAACTGCCCGACGGCAGGCTGCACGTGGCGGCACGCGAGTGGAACAGGGACCGCACGTGGGAGATCTGGCAATCGGCGCCGGGCGGCGGCTGGGGGCCCTGGCAGCTGGCGGCCCCAGCCGCCACACCCACCGCCGAGGCCTCCGCGCTGGGCAGCGCCACCGCCGGCCCACGGCCGAAGGCGGACACATCATCGGCCTCCACGACGGCGGCATAGCCGAGTCCACGACGGCAGGCCGCCCGGTCAAGGCCCCGCCCGGGCAAAGCGGCGCGGGACCTTGACCGCCTTCCGGTCCTGGCCCGACGGCCGAGGCATCGTCGCGCGTCGGGAGCGCATTCCGTAACGGGCGTGCTGCCCGGCGCTGCTGCGCGCGAGGCAGGCGAATTCTCGCGCGACTGCCTCGCGGGGCCGCAGGCCTGGCCGGTCCCGGACGGATGAGGAAGCAGCTGTCCGCCGGGGTACTTGGTCTGGAGCAGCTCCAGACGGTGCTCTGTGCCAGACGCCAGACGCCAGACGCCAGACGCCAGAGGCCAGACGGCAGCGGGCCAGGCCGGGCCCTGGCTGCGGCCTGCTGCGGTGGACACTGGCTGCGGTCCGCCGGACGATGGAAGGACCCGTACGGGTGCGTGCGCCCCGGCCTGTCGCCGCGCCGTCTCTCCGATGGGAGCCCCCCCCATGTACCGACTCAAACCACACGCCCTGCTCCGCGCCGTCCTCGCATCCTCCGTCGTCCTCGGTGGCGTCCTGGCCATGCCGGCTTCGGCAGCCCCGGCCGCCAGCTGCACGGTCACCCCCGACCCGGCGGGGCACTTCGTCGTCATCACCGGCGAGGGGTTCACCGCTCCGCGCAACCTCAACGACGGCCAGAGCACCGAGCCGCTGAACATCGACGCCAACGGCAACTTCCGGGTTCAGCGCTTCCAGAAGAACGTCGACTACACCGTCCTCGCGGTGAATGAGGACCAGAACTTCGCATTTGTGAACTGCAAGGTCGTGCAGCCCAAATCTCCTCCCTCCACATCCACCCCTCAGGGGATGCGGCAGGACTACCGCAGGGGTTACCTGGACGGCGTCGTGTCCGCGCGACAGGCGGCCCAGCAGGGCTGCCAGGGCAAGCCCTCGCCCGACAAGAGCCAGACCCGCTCCGACTCCTACTGGAACGGCTGGACGGCGGGCGCCACCAGGGCCTACGACCGGATCTGCGGAACCTCCTGAGGCTCTTCCACCGGATGACGTGCGGCAGGGAAACGGGCGGATGCGTCGGTGACCGGTCCCGCCAACTCGCGGATGGCGACACCCACCGCCGCCTCCTCCTCGACCACCTACGCGTGACCGTCTACTGCCGCGGTGCGGCTCCTCGGCCGGCCTGTCCCCGGCCACCGTCACCCGGCTGACCACCCAGTGGCAGGCCGACCCCCAGGCGTTCAGCGAGCGCGACCCGTCGGCCACGGACCACGTCTACGTCTACGTGCAGACAACCAACCCCAGCGAGTCGACCTTCGCGACGGTGCGGCTGCGGACGAGGGTCACCAAGGGCGCCGGATCCCGGGCCGTCGCCCTGGCGATGGTGTCAAGCTCGTCGAGTCCGCCCAGGCCCGCCGGCGAGCCGTGAACGCACCCCACCTCGTCGCCCTCGTCCGGGCAGGCGCCGGCTTCGAACGAGGCCACCTCGTTGAACGGCCGCAGCCGACCGCGGCATGAATGGGTTGGTGTACCTGCCTCGAAGTTCGAGATCATCCGGTCATGTTGAATGGCACGGCAGGACAGGACCTTCCGGTCGGCTTCGGGTTCCGGCCGTATCGCGGCGACGAAGACCACAGCGCCATGGCCGCGGTGCGGCAGGGGTGTGTTGAACGGGACCGGGTCGATGTCCGTTCGGTAGTGGAAGGACTCCCGACAGCGGCCGAGATCGCCGAAGCTTCTGCCAAGTTGGAGGAGCCGTCCAAGAACCAGGTCCTGGTGGTGCTCGACGGGAGCGCCGTCGGCTACTCGACGATCCGGTGGTGGCAAGAGCGGGACGATACGTGGCTCTACCTGCACCGCGGCTACCTCTTGCCCGAGCACCGCCGCCAGGGCATCGGCTCAGCCATGCTGAGCTGGGCCGAAGAGCGGATCCGCCGACTCATCGAACAGCATGGAACGGCGCGGACAGCAGTGATCGGAGCGAACGCCATGGCCTCCGAGCAGGACGCCACGGCGCTTCTGCTCGCCGCCGGCTACCGACGTGTCTTCAGCCTGGTCGAGCTGGAGCTGGACGATCTGCAGCAGTTGCCCGAGCGGGGCAGCGAACTGCCGGCCGGGATGCGGACAGGGCCGATCGGGGCAAGCCACTACCGTGCAGCCTGGAGGACGGTCGTCGATTCGTATGCGGACACCGGTTTCACTCAGGAACGGACCTTCCAGGACTTCGTCGACACCGCCGACCCGGCATGCTGGAGGGCTGCCTGGAACGGGCAGGACGTGGTGGGCGTCGCCCTCTGCTCCATCCGCCGCCACGACCACACCGTGGGCGAGGTCGAAGAGCTGAGCATCCGGACGGACCAGCGACGCCTCGGAATCGGCCGGGCCCTGCTGCTGGACGGGCTGCGGAGCCTTCGCGAGCAGGGTGCAACGACCGCCCGGCTCTTCACGGGCACGGCAAACCCGCACCGGTCCTACGACCTTTACGAGAGCGTGGGGTTCCGGCGGCAGAACGAGTACGTCCGATACCGCAAGCCGCTTGCTTGATCGACCGGCCATCGGGCTGTCCGGTCAGTGCACAGGATTCGGCCATAGCTCGGTCGGCGTCGCCGCTGCACCATGTGGAAGTGGCCGGCAGAGGTGCGTGAGGACCGCCTGGAGCCTGTGGCGCGGCCCCCGCCTGCACAGCAGTTCTTCCGTCAAGCAGGGACGCCGGCTGGAGGACGAGGACTCCGGGGTCGGCCGCGCCGGCCTCCTGCGTCAACCCCATTCCCGCGGACGAAGCCCACGCCCTAGACTGCGACCGCTTCAGAACCTGGCGATCATCGGGAGGGCGTGCGGGATGAAACGAGTACTGATCAGCGGATTCGCGGCTGTGGCGTTAGTCGTGTCCGGGGGGAGTGTCGCCACCGCTTCCGACGGTGCTCCGCCGCGCACCACGCACGGCCCGTGCCAGTACACGCAGACCCCGGACGAGCCGCCGGCGCGCTCTGTTCCGCTGCCGCCGGACCCGCGGCACACCCCCAGTCGTGGCACGGTCGACATGGCGGTTCCGACCAGCCAGGGCTCGCTTCCGCTGCGCCTGGACCGGTCCAAGGCGCCGTGCACGGTCCAGAGTTTCCTGCACCTGGCACGGCACGGGTTCTACGACCGCACGGTGTGCCACCGCCTGACGGCGTATCCGACGCTGAAGGTCCTGCAGTGCGGCGACCCGACCGGCACCGGTGAGGGCGGCCCCGGGTACAAGTACAAGGACGAGCTGCCGGTGGACCTGCCACCGGCACCGACCGATCCGACCGGCGCGCGCCGCCTGTACGGGCGAGGCCTGCTGGCGATGGCCAACGCCGGTCCGGACACGAACGGCTCACAGTTCTTCGTCGTCTACGGCGACTCCGCACTCCGACCGAACTACACCGTGTTCGGCACGGTCGGCCCCGACGGCCTGACCACACTCGACAAGGTCGCTGCCGGAGGCATCGAGCCGACCGCGGAGAACCCCGCGCCGGTCGACGGCACACCTGCGCTGCGGACTGAGCTGCTCCGCGTCCGGCCCTCCTGGCAGCATTGACGCACCGTGACGTGGCCACCTCCTCGTCGAGCGTGCCCGACGTCCGTGGCCGCCACACGCGGACGTCGCGGGCCGGGTGAAGCGTCTGGGTGCGGCTCGTCCCCCTGGAACAGGCCCGCGCCCGGCTCCACAACCGCATGGTGCACGAGCCGGGCCCGCAGGTGACTTTGGCCGGCGAGGAGCTGGTGTGTCGGCGCCCGGCCGTGGCCGGCCACCCCTTCTGGCATGAGCACACGCCGTCCCCGCGGGCCCGGTCGGCCCTGCGGCGGGCCGCAGCCGCCGCCCCGGGCGCCGAGGCGAAGACCCACCCGTGGTACGCCGACGGCGGATTCGCCGCAGGTGACCACGGATCCCTACGCGCTGCGGCCGGCGCGGTTCACCGCGGCACGCAACGCCTACGTCACCCAGGCCCGCCAGGAGAAGAACCTAGTGACCTGAGTCAGAGGTTCGTCAGGAGATCGGCGTCATCCCCGCCTGGCGGGGCATAGGCGTCTCCCGCCGCATGCACGGCGCCCTCCCGGCCGGCCGAGCGGAGGTCCACGCCACGGCTGATGCCCAACCCCGCCTCCGGCGACGGGAAGGCCATGCGACGCTGCGAGGGCTGGGGCTACCACGAGGAGGCGTGACTGAGGGGGAGCTGACCGACCAGACCTTGTGGCAGGCCGCCGAAAGCCTTGCCCCGGGCGCGGGAGGGCGGACCGCCGAGCTCGCTGTGCGGGCAGTCTTCGTCGGCTACGTCGCCGACTGGTGGGCCGCCGAACGCGTCGAAACCCCGAGAAGCGATGGAAGGGGGGCGAACTCCGCCTGGATATGGGACAGTTCGCGATGCCGCGTCACGGGTTGCCGGGAGAAGGGCACGATATGGCTGGGGAGTCGGAGGGCGGCTGGCTGACGGCGCGCCAGGTGAGCACTTTGTGGCCGGGCGTCGGTGCTCGCTCGGTGTATGTGAATGCGCTGGCCCATGGAGTGCGGGTCCGTACGGACAGCTGGATGACCACCACCGGGTCCGCCAGTAAGACGTGGTATTACGCCGACGACGTGCGCCGAGTGGCCCCGCAGATAGCAGCCCAGCCACCGCTCAAGGGGCCGTCCCCGCTGCCGTGCTGTCTCCTGCTGATCGTTCTGGCAGCGGTACCAGTCGTCTGGCTGGCGCTGGCCATACGAGACACAGTTTCTCCCTAGCGACCTGAGTCGGAGATCCGTCGGCAGTAGGCAGCGACCTTGTCGAGGGTCTCGTCGGCGGTCTTCGTCCAGACGAACGGTCTGGGGTGCTCGTTCCCGTCGACGAGCCAGGTCCGGATGTCGCGTTCGAGGGCCTGGACGGATCGGTGGACGCCCCGTTCGAGCTTCTTCCGGGTCGGCTCGGCGAACCACCGCTCCACCAGGTTCAGCCAGGACGCGCTGGTCGGCGTGAAGTGCAGCGGACTGTGTCCGGAGTGACCTGCGGCCTGCGGGACACCTCCGTGATCGAGTGGCCTTCGGCGCACTCCAGCACGATCCGCGACCGCTGGGCCAGAGCCTGGGCCGTCCACCGGCGACGCACCCAGCCCTCCGACACCGCCCGTTGGGCATCGGTCACCGACAACGGCGGAATCTTCTGACCCGGACGACTCGTGCCCAACCAACGACGAACCTCTGACTCAGGTCACTGGCGGCGGTGCGCCGGATCGCCGCCCTGCGCAAGCCCACCCTCGCGGTCCGGGCGGCAGGACTGTTCGCCCGCGCCCACGCCCGACCCGACGACGCGCAGGCGCTCCCGCACCTGGGCGGCCGGCTCCGGACAGCCCACCGGGAGCTGGACGGAGCCCAGCTGCGCTCTCTCTCCCACGAGCAGCACCGGATGATCAGCGCGCTCGCGCGCGAGACCGTACACCTGGCTGACGAGGCGGGGGAGCGGATCAGCGAGAGCATCCTGCGGGAGATCGAGCGGACCTTGGCGGGTCTGTCCTGCTTCTGATCCGGGGAATTCGATGCGTGAATCCGGCACCGAGGGCGGCGTCGACCGTCGGCGCGGCGCTGTGCCCTCTACCGTGCTGGTTGGCGCGGGCCCGCGCCGACGGCCGACGGGGTGAGGAGGCGTATGCCGGACCGCTCCCCGGGCGGTGCGCCCGACCAGTCCCCGCATCCGCCCGACCAGTCCCCGGACGCTGCTCCCGACCGGTCTCCCGACGGAGGCCACCGCGCCGGGCTGTGGTCCTTGCTCGGCCTGTTCGCGGCCTGCGTGCCGTGCGCGCTGCTCGTCGTGGAGAAGCTCGGCTCCTCCCTGCCACCCGTGCCACTCGTTCTCGCCGTGCTTGCCGCGCTGGCCGGGTACGTGCTGGCGGTGCGCGCCGTGGTGGGGGAGCGGTTCGGGCAGTACCCCCGCCGGTCCCGGATCCTGGTGTGGCTGGCCGCCGCGGTGCTCTTCCTCGGCAGCGTCGCGGTGCTCCTGGTCTTCCGTCCCCCGCCGCCCCCGCTCACCCGGATGAGCGGCGCTCGCGACGTGGCCGTGGTCGGCTTCGCGGCCGAGGGCGGCCGGCAGGACAAACAGGTCCTGGACGACGTGGCCGCGACCTTCGCCCACGACATGGCCGCACGCGTCCCCACCGCGACCGCCGTCCGCAGTTACGCCGGCGAGGCAAAGCTGCCCCTCGCCCAGCTCGCCGACACCCACCGCGGCGCACTGGAACGGAAGACCGCCAGGTTCGCCGACGAGACCAATGCCGAGGTCATCGTGGGCGGTCTCGTCAGCGAGGACCAGGCGGGCCAGACCACGCTGCGGCCCGCCGTCTACGTCCGGGCCGACCAGATCCCCGATTCGCCCGAGATCACCGGCTGGGTCCTCGGCGCGCCCGTCCTCGTCGCCGGCGGCTGGCAGTCGGCGCGCGCCCGCGCTCAGCTGACCGGGGAACTGACCCGCCGGATCGGCGCCCTCGCGCAGTTCGTCGACGCGCTGGACACCTGGCGCAACGGCAGCCCGAAGGAGGCTGCCCGGACCCTCGCCGGCCTCTTCGACGCGGAGCGCAAGGACGGCACCAGTGGCTTCGTGCCGCCCGATCTGGTCCGCCTCTTCCACGGCCACGCTCTTGAGGCCCAGGCGCTCGACGAGACCGGTCCCGGCAGAGAGAAGCTGCTTGCCGCGGCCCGCGCCGACTACCTCGCCATCGGCCCGGACTCGCCGGCCAGCCGCCGCGCCGCCCTCAGCCTCCAGCTCAACACCTACCGACAGGCCCTCGGCCCCGCCTCCGGCTGCAAGCCGGGAACCGTCCGCGCCACGGACCTCGCCCAGGCCTCCAAGGCCCTGCGCGACCTCGCAGCGGACCCGGGCATCACCGAACTCGGACGGATCAAGGCCACCGTGAACCTCGCCCAGGTCGAGCAGTGCCGCATCACGGCCGGCCTGGTGAAGGACGACGGCACGGTGGAACGTGCGGCAGCCACCGTCCGCGCCGCCCAGGGCCTCACCGGCTCCGCGGACCTGCGCGCCCTGGCTGAGTCCATCGCTGCCACCAACGCGGCCGGCCGCGGCGACCTGGCAGGAGCCGTCGACCACATCCGGGACGCCATCGCACACGGCCGGGATCCCGTCCAACGCAGCGTCTGGCACGGCCTGCTGGCCTCCTGGAGCCTCGAGCGCTGCGACCTGGCGACCGGGCGCAAGGCGTGGCAGGACGCCCTGGCCCAGCTGGCCGCGGCGGAACACGCCGGCAGGGCGGACAGCGCGCGCCTCCGCCAGTACGAACAGATCTCCGCCACAGAACTGCGGCGCGCCGAGGAGCGGTGCGCAACCAGCCGATGACACGAACGACGAGAGGTGACGAGTGGCCGCACGACGCCCGACCCGGTGGCGACCGCCCGTGCTGTGGATGCTCGGCCTGTTCCTCGGCGCCGGCTGCACGACGCTGGCTGAGACGCCGACGGCAGCCCCCGCCGGCCGGGCCGCCACACGGTCGGCAACCCCCAGCAGCCCGGACGCCCTGGACATCCTGCTGGCCCAGCAGTTCGAGCTGGGCGGGGAAGGCGCCGGCCCCGTCAGCTGCCGCGACGACCCGGGCAGGGGTGCGCCGAGCCGTCCGGCCAACCGCCCCCGGGTCTGGGTGACCTCGGGCCAGGACGCGACGGGGGCGAGTGACGCGGTGGCGGCAGGCATCGGCGAGGAGTCGCTCCTGTGCCTCCAGGGCTTCCCGCCCGGCCCGATCACCATCACCATCAAGGCCGGAGGGCGCACCTACACGACGACCGTGAAACCCGTGGCCGAGCTGAGCGCCACGCCGTCGGCGAGCGACGACCTGTTCAACGGCCGTCCGATGGAGGTCGAGGACGGCGGCGGCGGCCTGCTCCAGAGCGGCTTCTGGAACTTCCTCCCGTCCGAGCCGGCCCTGACGGACCTCGCCCGGTCCAGACGGTTCACCGTCGCGGCGCGCTCGGGAACCGTCCGCGCGGAGAGCGAGGTACCGCTGCGCCTGCCCCGGGGAGCGGCGACGATGCAGGGCTGGGAGCGCAACCACCGGATCGCGGTCTACGGATACCCCGCCGGCGCCCGCGTCCCGATCGGCCTCTACCACCCGAAGGACCGGGAGGCCGGCGAAACGATGGTGCTGCAGCGTCAAGTGGGCCGCGTGGTCATGCCCCGCCACCAGGTCGCCGTCTTCACGGTCCCACCTGACGTCTTCCGCACCGTCAGCACGGACCCCGCGGCCGACGGGAACCGCGCCTGCCTCTCCGTCGCCGACCTCGCAACCTGCATCACCTGAGCAGCTCGGCCACCCGACCTCCGACGGGAGGCCGGCACGGGGCGGACGACCTCCACCAACCGGCCTCTCCGAGGGTGCTCCGGTAGACACCCCGTGGGCACACCTGCGTGCCGCAGCGTGTCCCGGGTCCGCTTCCACCGGAACCCGTCCCGGTGGAGCAACTCGGTCAGCCAGGCCGCCGAGAACCCGCACCTGCCGGGCCCGGGGCGTGGCGGCGTCAGCTGCTCGCGGAGGTGACCTGCGGGGCGGGCTCGTGCTTGAAGCTGGCCTGGCCGAAGTTCTTCTTCACGGCCGCGTCCCAGGAGCCGTCCTGGACCATCTTCTTGAGGGCGGCATTGATCTTGGCTTGCAGATCCCGGTTGCCCTTCTTGATGCCGATGCCGTAGCTCTCTTTGCTCAGGCTCAGCCCGACGAGGCGGAACTTGCCCGTGTTGCCCTTCTGGGCGGCGTAACCGGCCAGGATCGCGTTGTCCGTGGTCATGGCGTCGACCAGGCCCTCCTGGAGGGCGATCACACACTCCGAGTATCCGTTGAGCTCGAGCAGGCTGGCCTTCGGCGCCAGGTTCTGCTTGACGTTCTGCGCCGAGGTGGACCCGGCGGTGGAGCAGAGCTTCTTGTTGTTGAGGTCCTCGGCCTTGGTGATGGTGGCGTCGTCGGCGCGGACGAGCAGGTCCTGGTGGGCCGTGAAGTACGGGCCCGCGAAGTCGACCTTCTCCCGGCGCTTGTCGTTGATCGAGTAGGTCGCGGCGACGAACTTGACCTCGTTGTACTGGAGCAGCAGCTCGCGTTCGGAGCTGTCGACCCGCTTGAACTCGATCTGCTCCGGCTTGTAACCGAGCTCCTTGGCGATGTACCTGGAGACGTCCACGTCGAAGCCGGAGAAGGTGCCCCCCGCCTCGCGGAGGCCGACACCGGGCTGGTCAAAGGAGATGCCGATGGAGAGGGTCCCCTTGGGTCCTTCGTCGCCGCCGCAGCCGGTGGCGGTCAGGGCGAGGCCGATCACAGCGGCCATCGCACCAGCCTTGGGGACCTTCATGTTGCAACTCTTTCCTCGGGGACGCGGGACGCGGAGCGGGATCGCCGGTGCGCGTGGAACCGCGGGGTACGTAGAAGCGTCAAGACGCGTGTAAGAGGAAGCTAAGAATGCTGCCGCCGCGGTGTCACTGGATCTGGGCGAAACTTGAGGTAACGATCCGGCTCGACCGGCATTTCTGCGGCGATTACGGCTTCGAACGGGATGAAGGGGGACGTCCGAGGCGACCGGTTCGGTACGGGTCCCTGCCCCCGGGCCTGGGGGAGTTCCCGCTGCGCCGGGTCGTGTGCGGAAGTCGGTCGCCACCCCCTGCCGACCAACGAGGGGCTCATGGAACTCGCGACCGTCGTCGACATCATCATGCAGATCGGTCTTGGGCACGCTAGCGCCACAGTGCTGGCAGCGATCCTGATGAAGCGCGGGCTTGGTGCCCTTCCACGATGTCGCGGTGCTTGTGGATCTGGCGGTCGAGGGCCGGTCGGCGGGAGGCTGCCCCGCCGGGCCCGGTTGGTGATCTGGTCGGCCCGTTCGGGAACGGTGTGGGCGATGCCGCGGCGCCGGACCCAGGTGCGGATGGCTTTCGAGCTGTAGCCCTTGTCGCCGATGACGTGGTCGGGCCTGGTCCGGGGTCGGCCGGGTCCGGACCGGGGAACTCGTATCGCGTCCCTCACGGCGGTGAACTGGGTGCAGTCGTCGGTTTTCCCGCCGGGCAGGGTGAAGGCGAGCGGGCGGCCCGCTCCGTCGCAGGCCAGGTGGAGCTTGCTGGTCAGACCGCCGCGGGACCGTGCGAGGGCCGGGCTGCGGAGCCCCCTTTTCGTGCCCCGGCGGCGTGCTGGTGGGCACGGGCGATGCTGGAGTCGACCCGCGTCCGCGTTGGCCTGGGCGGCCTGGCGCATCCGCGCGAACGTGCCGTCCGCCGCCCAGCGGCGGAGGCGGGTGTGGAGGGGGTTGACGCTGACCAGCGAAAGCGGCCTCCGGTGATTGATCGCGAGGCGTCGCGCCTGACTGCTCTTGACCGCTGGGATCCGCTCTTTCCGGCACGGATTCGGCACGGGCTTCCATCCGCTCTGACGGGTCGCGTCACCGACCCCGCACCCGACAACACTGTCACCCGAATGGCCCAACATGGCGTGCCACCCACATGGGTGAAGATCAAGCTGGCTAGTGCCCCAACCGAGGCAATCTGTGAAAGGCGAACCACATGCGCATTCGACGAATCCTCGCCGCGGTCTTCGCCGCGGCAGCCCTCGCCGGAATCGGCCTCACAGGCGCCACCGCCGCCACCGCGGCCGCCAGCGTCACCCCGGCCAGCGTCACCCCGGGTGAGTGCACGGATGGCGGCGGAACGATCGATCGGTCGACGCCCGTGCTCCCGACCTGCAGGGGCGGTACGTACGACGGGCAGTCGGTCGACTAAACCCCACTAGGGCCCGTTGCGAAAGTGGATCGGCGCCCCGCAGCCACGCGTTGCGGGGCGTCTCCCTCGTGAGCGTTCTCCCCCGGCTGACGGCTCAACGTACCCGGGAGGCGTGACGATCGCACACGAAGCTGGGCATCGACTGGGCGTGACCGCGAGGGCGGCGTGCTGGTCGGCGGTGAGCTTGGCGCGTCGGTTTTTGGTGTTGGAGACCCGCACACCCAGCTTCACGACCACCGGCTCCGCCTCGCCCTCGACCGCGATCTTCTTCTCCGGACCTCGGGAACGTCCGGTGGGCGCCTTCCCGCTCCACCCACTGGGTGAGGGCGGCCAGGCCCCGCTGGAACGCCTGCCGCGCCTTGCTCGGCCCCTTCGTCCCGCGGCTCGCCGCGGGGGCGGGGGCGGGGGAGGGCGCCTCGTCGGGCTGCACGCCCAGCGCGGTCAGCCGCGCCTGTTGCACGGGCAGCAGGCGCGTCCAGGTGGCCGGCTGCTTCTGCTGCTGGAGCCACCGTCCGATGCCGTCGGCGTCCATCAGCACGCCCGGGGCGATGTCGGGCAGTGTCCGTCGGCGTCGACCAGACGCCTCCTCTCCCGGCTCCCACACCATCCCGGCCCCGGGTGCGTCCAGGAGGACCTTGCGCCGGTCCTCGAACTCCCGGCGCGCAGGGCCGCGTTCCTGCGCTCCAGGGTCTACTGACCAGAGTCGTTGGTGTGGCTCGAGAGCTACCACGGCAGCGCCGTGACGTACATGATCGCGCCGATGGAGAACCCGGACGTGCACATCGGCGTCGGCAAGACCGTCGACAACGGCGTGCACCAGGTCATCCTCGACACCCCCGGGTACTTCGCCTTCTGCGACCTCTGCAACGGCGGGAAGTACAAGCACCACGCCCCGTTCATTGCCGCCGCACCGACGGCATGGTGATCCGCACCGCGGACTTCATCCGCTCGTGCGGCTTCGACCCGGACGAGGAGCTGTGGGCCAAGGACGGCGCGACCTGCTGTCCGTGCGACTCCAAGGTCCCCGACCTGAACGTGGGCGGCGCGGTCGCGGGGCTCGCAGGCGGCATCTTCTACGGCTGCGTGGTGGGCGGCATCGGTGCCGTCGTGCTCGGCATCGTCCTGGGGACGGCCGGCGTCGCCGGCGGGGACGCGCTGGGCATCACGAACAGGGCCTTCGCACTGGCCTCCGTCGTGGCCTGCATGGCCATCGGGGAGGTCCAGGGCGGACGCAAGCCCGCCCCGCCGCACCGGACGGGGCGGCCGACGTCGCGCCGCTGACCGTCAGAGGGTCGGCGTCGGTGTCGACGCCGACGGTCAGGCGGTCGGGCCCTCCTTGTCCTCGACGCGCTGCCAGGCGGCGGCGAAGAGTTCCGGCAGGGTGTGCGGGGGCAGCGGCACCCCGGCGAGTTCGGTGCCTTCGCCCCGCAGCACGAGGCCGTGCAGGTCCGCCTTCCACCGCTCCACGGGCAGCAGCGGCTTGGCCGCGTGGACCCAGGGGCCGGGCAGGAAGACCCCGCGGCCGGCGCGGGGCCGCTTGTCCTCGACGACCAGACCGAGTTCGAGCAGGGCGGCGACGGCCTTCTTGTGGCGGGCCGGCGTCCAGCCGTTCCAGCGGCGTACGTTGCGGTCGGTGGGGGCGAGGAGGGCCAGCAGCTGCAGGTAGAGCGCCGCGGGGTCCGGCGCCACCCGGAGCCGGTCCTCCACCTGTGCCACCAGCTCCGGCACGCAGGCGCCCGGGTCGGACTCGTAGCGGCCCTCGGGCAGGGCGCCGTCCGCTATCCGGGCCATCATGCGCTTGCAGGCCGCGCCGTTCAGCCAGTCGCCCCTGATGACACCGGCGTGGGCCCGCCCGAGCTCCGCGGAGAGCATCCGCGACGGGGAGTCCCTGGGCACCGACACCTCCCGCAGCACCCGGACCAGTCCGGGCGCGCCGTCGCGGACCGGGTCCCCGGCGGGGAGGTCGGCGTACGCCCACGGGAGGGCGGTGAAGACGGTGTCGAGCAGCCGGTCGGTGTCGTGGCGGGTCATCACGTCCCAGGCGGTGAACAACCGGGTGTCGCGTGCGGGGCGGGGCCACATGAGGAGGTCGGCGCCGCCCGGCAGCGGCGCGGAGGCGGGCTGCAGGAAGAGGCTGCAGACGTCGGCCGAGGGGTAGCGGGCGGTCTCCAGTGCCATGGCGGCCTCCCTGGTCCGGCGGGGCGCCGGGATGCGGCCGCCGCGCTGTGCGAGCCAGGCCTGCGCGGTGCGCGCGGCGACGCGGCGCAGGCCGCCGGGCTCCCACAGGTCGGCCGGGTCCTCGGGCAGGACGTCGGCGAGGAGGGTGAGCCGGTCCTGGTCGTGCAGCGGGATGAGTTCGCAGCGGGCGTCCTCGGCCTCGGCCGTCTTGAGGTCGAGGACGGCGCGTTCCTCGTTCTCCAGGAACGGTATGTAGTAGCTGCCCGAGCCGGGGTTGCCGGACAGGGTGAGGGCGGCGGCTCCCCGGCTCATGCCGGTGGCCCGGCTCAGGTCCTCCACCGCCCCGGAGTCCCACGGGATCGGGCCGCGCTCGCGCACCAGCGCCACGAGGCGGCGCAGCTGGCCCGCCGTGCCCCAGTGGCCGCGCGGGGTTTCGGCCTGCGAGTGCACCTCGCCCTCGCCCAGCCGGGGCGGGGCGGTCTCGCCCGTCCAGGCCTGGAGGAACCTGCGGGTGCCGTCGATCGGCCAGTACGTGGCCACGGCCGCGCCGCCGTGCGCGTCGCGGACGCCCCAGGGTACGTCGGCCTCCGCGAGGACGCCGGTGCGGAAGCGGAACGCGGGGTCCGTGAACGGGCTTTCCGCCCACATCTCCAGCAGGTTGAGCAGCACTTCGCGCCGGGGCGGGCGGGTCGAGGGGGCGGCCGCGCGCAGGGCCAGGAGGCCGGTCTGCCCGATGAACCCGGTCCACGAGCCCTCGCCCGCCGGCCGCGGCCCGTCCTCACCGTCGGCCGGCTCCCAGGTGCCGGCGACGTAGCGGCCGGTGCGCTCGATGGCCCGCAACGCGTCCTGGTACCAGACACCGCTGCCGCCGATCAGCCCCTGCAGTGCGGCGGTGACGGCGAATCCATGGGTGCCCCAGCCGGGCGTGCCCCAGTCGGCGGCGATCCAGTCACCCGTGTCCTCGTTCTCGATCATGACGCCATCCTGGCGCACGGCACTGACAACGCGCACGGCACCGGGACCGGACCGGCGGTGCGCAGAGCACGGACGGCGTGGACGGGACCGCCGGCACGACCGGACCGGCGTTGCGGACGGCACGGACGCCCGCTCGCGCCACCATGAAGCGGAGGTGGCGGCCAGGAGGGCCGGTCAGGCAGCCGAGTCCGCGACCCGGCGCCTCCGAGACGCTCAGAAGAGCGCAGAGTAGCCGCGCGTCTGCCAGCCCGATCTGTCCGCCGGCCGGGGCTTCGGATTCAGGGGCCGGTGAGGTTCGAGTGGGTGCCGATGGGGCGCCAGACACGTTGGGGGTGCCGGGGCGCAGCTCGGGTCCGTATCCCCAGGTTGCCCGTCCTGCGGGGCCGGTGCGCTGGTTGCCGCCTTGCGGGGTGTCAGTACCGCCGGCCCTGTTCGCGTAGTCGGCGGTTGCGGGCCGCTCGTCGTCGGGCTTTTTCTTTGCGCTCCCGCTCGGATTTCGCACGGGCGCGCTCAGCCTCTGCGTGCTTCCGTTCGGCCTTCGCGTGTTCGCGCTCGGCGTCCTCATGGGCTCGTCGCCGGGCCTCGACGTCCGGGTCGTCGGTGGCGGGCGGGGTCTGGGTTTGCGTCTCCTCGTCGGGCCGAGGAGGAGGTGACGCGTCCGCCGGCCGCGTGTGTCCACCGGATCGTGGCGTGTCGTGCCGGGCTTGCGAGTACGGCCCGGGAGGAAGCCGTTGCCCCGGGTTCCCGGTTCGGCTGCCGGCGATCCACCGGCGCAACGCGGCGCAGGCGATCAGCGGCCCGAGGAGCAGCGCGAGCAGCCACAGCGCGAAGACCGTGGACCAGACGGTGCCGTGGGGCCGAGGGCCCGGCAGAAGCGGTACCAGCAGCATGATCAGAACGAACAGCGCCAGCCAGGTGGCGACGATGACAGCCGCCGCCCGGGCGGCAGCCACCACACGCCCCATAGCTCCCCCTCCCGGCGGTGCCGGCACCGGAGAGTCGGCGCTCGCTACCGAGCGCCTGCCGTGGGTCATTACCCTGGCGCGGCGGCACGCACACCGTGGCTGCCTTCGTGGCCCAGCGCGGCGGCGGCGCACCGGCCGCCGGAGACGCGGCCACGGCCGGAGCAGAGGTCGCACGGTCCTGGAACGGTGCGACCTCTGGCGGGCTGCGGGGGTGTGGCGGTGGGTGCCCCGGGGGCCAGATGGTGATGGTCACGGTGGCGCGGCCGAGGCCGTCGGGTGTCTAAGGTCGCATTCCATGACGAGGACCACGCCCCCGCGCCCGCACGATGTCGAGCTGCTCTTCCCGGAACTGGCTGCCTACCGGGGTACGACGACGCGCCTGCATCCGCGGCCGGGCAGCCCGCAGGTATCGGCTGGCTCGGTGGGCGGTCCGATGCTGTGGCCGGCGGGCGAGCCGTGGCCGGTGTGCGGTGAGGCCCACAGCCGGGGGCGGGGTCGGCGTCGCCGGCCGACATCCACCAGTACCGCCAGGTGCTGGCCACCGCGTGGACCCGCGACCAGCCCCTCGGTCCGACAGAGGAGGAACGGCAGCTGCTGAAGGAGCTGCACCGAGAGCACCGGATTCCCGGGGCGTCGGAGGCGGATCCGCTGCCGATGATCGGCCTGGCGCAGCTGTACCGGCGGGATGTCCCCGACCTTCCGGACGGGCCGGACGGCTGCGACCTGCTCCAGGTGTTCTGGTGCCCCTTCAACGCCCACGGCCCGGGCCGGTACGACCTGGCGCTGGAGCTGCGCTGGCGACGGTCGTCGGAGGTCGGCGAGGTGCTGGCGCCGCAGCCGCAGCCTCTGGTCGTCGGTTCGGACGGGTTTGTTCCCGAGCCCTGCGTCCTGCACCCGGAGCAGGTGGTCACCTACCCGTTCGCCGGCCTTCTGCCCGAGGACCTGTGCGCCCGGCTCGACGCCTGGGACGAAGCCCAGGAGGCCGAGCAGTCGACGGACGAGAACGCCGGCGGGCCGATCGGCTACCAGTACGACCTGTCCATCCCGCCCGGCTGGCGCGTCGGCGGCTTCGCCTCCTGGCACGCCACCGACCCGTATCCCATGGACTGCAAGACCTGCGGGACGCCGATGCGCCTGCTGCTGACCATCGACAGCTCGGAGTGGGACGGCGGCAGCGGCAGCTGGAAGCCGCTGGAGGACCGAGACCTGCCCACCCATCGGTACGCTACTCCCACCAGGGTCACCGTGGGCCGTTACGGCGAGCTCAACGTTTTCACCTGCCCCGACGATCCCGACCATCCACACCGCTGGAGCATCCAGTAGCTCGCAGGACCACCCGGTGCGGCAACATTCTCATCGGCGAGCGCAGGTGCGCTTCTCGTGAACATCGAACACGCCGCCGGTCCGGGTGCCTCCCGAAGTACGGCTCTGGCCCGACTTCCGTGATGATGCAGCGCAGGCTGATTCGAGGCTGGGTGCCGCCCCCCGCACCGCCGTGACTTCGGTGCGCACCCGACCGGGTGGAGCCCATGAACTCGACCGGCAGTTCGGCCATCCGCAGCTCGGTGCCGGCGAACTCGAGGACGGCTTCGACGTCACAGGCCTGGACGGCCTGGGGCCAGCCGAACGCGCTGATCGCCGCTCCGGAGTCGTCGGGGCGAGCGGCGGGGTGGTGGCGTCGGGCGTGACGGCTCCTCCTGTACGGGCCACCGCGCGGATCGCGGCGGCCACGAACCGATGCCCGAACGAGGGCCCTGTGGACGGAGTCCGGAGCCGAGAGGGGGAGAGCTCCCCCTCCAGGTTGATCACGACGTCGGTCACGGCATCGTCGAAGCACTCACCGAGGCCGGCCTCAAGTGCTGGGCCGACAAGTCGTATCCAGGTGTCAACAGCTCCATCCAGGTGCCCTTTCGGGGCCGTCGCCTCAAGCGGTGGCAGCGTCGGCACAACAGCACGCCCGCCAAGATCTGCTGCATCGGCGAACAGGCCGTGGCCACCCTGAAGGGCTGGCGCCTCCTGCGAAAGCTCCGCTGCAGCACCCCTCGCGTCACAGCGATCGTCCAGGCCGTCCTCGTCCTGCATCACGCGTCAGCGTGAGGTTGGAAAGGCTCAAGGTCAGTGGCGGAAGCCTTTT
Organism: Streptomyces sp. NPDC093801; assembly: GCF_040701585.1. Lineage (NCBI taxonomy): Bacteria > Bacillati > Actinomycetota > Actinomycetes > Kitasatosporales > Streptomycetaceae > Streptomyces > Streptomyces sp. NPDC093801. Next base: position 100,148 of record NZ_JBFBDP010000028.1, read on the forward strand.
CAGAGGACGACACCGGCTTTGACCACGTGCCGAAGGTGGCGCTCGGGACGGGTGAGGACGGCCAGGTCCGCCAGGGGGTCGCCGTCCACGACGAGCAGGTCGGCGTGCGCGCCCGGCGCGAGGGTGCCGATCTCGCCCTCCATCCGCAGCAGGCGGGCCGCCGTGCTGGTGGCGGAGCGGATCACGTCCGCGGCGGGCTGGACCTCGGCGCGCAGCGTGAACTCCTCCAGCTGGGCCGAGTGCAGCGGGCCGAGCAGGTCACTGCCGTAGACCAGATTGACCCCCGCCCGGTGGGCCTTTTCCAGGGCGGCCAGCCCGTGGTCGCGGACTTCGGTGAGCTTGCGATGGGAGGACTCCGGCAGACCGGACTGGCGTCCGAGCTCCGCCGTCCGCTCGTACGCGACCAGGGTGGGCACCAGGAAGGCGTCCTGCTCCAGCAGCAGGGCGACGGTCGCGTCGTCGATCAGGTTGCCGTGCTCGACGCAGCGCACGCCGGCCCGCAAGGCCCGGTCTATGGCGCGCGGGTGGTAAGCGTGCACGGTGACGTACCGGTTGTGGTTCTCCGCCTCCTCCACGGCGGCGCGGATCTCCGCCTCGCTGTACTGGACGGCGGCGATCTCGTCGTGCGGCGAGGCCACCCCGCCGGAGAGCAGCACCTTCAGGTGGGCGGCGCCTTTGCGGAACTCGTCACGGGCCGCCGCGCGGACGGCGTCGACGCCGTCCGCGATCCGGGCGAAGTTCGGACGGCTCTCGCAGCAGGGAACCGAGTCGTCCCCCAGCGGGCGCAGGTCGCCGTGTCCGCCGGTCTGGGAGAGCGCCTTTCCACCATGGACCAGCCGGGGGCCGAGCACCAGCCCTTCGGCCAGGGCGCGGGCCATGCCGTGGTCGGCGCCGCCCACGTCGCGGACGGTCGTGAAGCCGCGGCGCAGCATCCGTTCCGCCTCCGCCAGGGCCCGGACGGTCAGGTAGCCGGGGGTCCAGGACGCGATGGCAGGCAGGTCGAGGGAGGTGACCAGCAGATGGACGTGGGCGTCGATCAGGCCGGGCAGCACGGTGGCACCGGCGGCGTCGAGTACCCGCACGTCGTTCTGCCCGAGGCCGGGCGGGCGGCCCGTGCCGGTGGCGGCGATCCGGCCGTCGGCGACCTCGAGCCAGGCCAGGTCGGTACGGGTGCCGGCCTCGGGGTGGAGCAGATGCGCGTCGGTGATCAGCAGTCGGCTCATGGTGGCGGTCCTCTCACGTTGTTTCAATACGACCTGTATTGAATACACCATGTATTGTGCTGCTGTGAATCCCACTCCGGTCGAACCTGCGGCGCCCCGGCCTCCGCGGCGCCGCGTCCACACCAGAGCCCGCATCCTGTCTGCGGCGAGCGAGCTGTTCCTGTCCGCGGGGTACGCGCGGACGAGCATCGAGGACATCTGCACCGCCGCCGGCTACACCCGTGGGGCCTTCTACTCGAACTTCGCCACCAAGGAGGACCTGCTGCTGGCACTCTTCGACGAGCAGGCTGCCGGGCGAATGGCCGAGCTGGAGCGAATGGCCACGGCGGCCGAACAACTGGAGCCCGGGGAACGGGCGCGGCAGCTGGTCGAGGCGCTGCTGCGGGTCGAGGATGCCGAACGCGGGTGGATCCTGCTCTTCCTGGAGTTCCGCCTGTTGGCCGCCCGTACGCCCGGGCTCGCCGAGCGGGTAGCCGCGCACGACCGCACGGTGACAGCGGCGGTGGCGGTCCTGCTGGAGCGGGTCCTGCCGGAGTTGGTACCGGCCGGGGCCGCTGCCGGGCAGGCCGCCGAGGTGGTCCTGGCCGCACGCGAGGGTCTGCTCGTCCGCACGGCTGCGGGCGGCCCGGCCGCGGAGCAGTTGCTGAACGCGACTACGGCAGTGCTGACCGGGCTCCTGGGCTGACGCGGCGGAAAGGGCGGCACCCCGTCACGTACGGGTGCCGCCCGTGAGCCCCTCGCGCAGCCGGCGGTCCTGGTCTGCGCCCGGTGCCCGGCTTCAGCCGCGCCGGGCCGGCGTACATGCCCGGCTGGATGCCGAGTTCACCGCCCGTGGGCGGCCAACCCGGATGGCGCCCGTCCTGCGGCGGGCCGACCCCGCCTGCGAGGCGTTGCCGCGGACGTCGACCGTACACCGGCGACGCTGCGGGCCTGAGAAGGGGAGCGTCGGGGTCAGTTCGAGGGCGTGATCTGGCGCTTCCGCTCCGGCGCCCAGTGGCGGGAGATGCCCTCCGAGTTCGGTCCCTGGCCGACGGTCTACGGTCGCTTCCGGGTCTGGAGGGACGCCGGCGTCTTCGAAACCCTGCTGGAGGGACTGATCGCGGAAGCCGCGAAGCGGGGTGAGGTGGACTTGTCGCTGGTCAGCGTGGACTCCACCACCGTGCGGGCCCACCACGACGCCGCCGGGATGCACCTCGACTCCGACACTCTGGCCGCCCTGGAGAAGGCCGCCGACGAGGCGGACAAGGCCCGGCAAAAGGGGGCGACCCAAAGGAACAAGACGGGCGGGCCGGCGCAGACGACCCGGAACGGGAAGAACGACGACGAATCCGGCGTCGGCGCAAGCTCCGGCTGAAAGCCGCCCTGCTCGGACGCTCCAGAGGCGGACAGACCAGCAAGATCCATTGCGCCGGCGACCGCAAGTGCCGCCCGCTGGCGTTGCTCCTGACCGAGGGGCAGGCCGCCGACAGCCCGCAGTTCACCCGGGTTTCCCTTGGCCGCCCCGTCACAGGCGGCGATGATTCGGTCGTTCATACAGCGATCATGCCAGGACGACGGCCCCGCCCCCGACCACGGCCTGCGCGGCCGGCCCCCGGACAGGCCGGGCGGCCGGCCGCGGCCGGAGGTCAGCCGGTCCGGAACTTCGCGCCGCCCAGGGTGTACCAGGAACTGAACGGCTTGCCGTCGGCGCTGTAGGCGTGGGAGAGGACGCCGTCGGTGCCGATGGCGAAGACTTCGGCGGCGTTGAGGCCGGACTCGTAGACGGCGGACGGGGTGCCGGTGAACTTCCAGGCGGTGTTCAGGGACTCCCAGCCCTGCCAGGGGCCGGCGTTGAGGTTGTAGGTGTGGTTGAGGACGCCGTCGGTGCCGATGCCGAACAGCTCGACGGCGTTGGTGGTCGCGTTGTACACGGCCGCGGGGCTGCCCTTGAACCGGAACGAGGGCCCCAGAGTGCTCCAGCCGTTCCACTTGGCGTCGTTGAAGAGGTAGTTGTGGGAGAGGACGCCGTCGGTGCCGGTGGCGAAGACCTCGGTGACCTTGTTCACCGGGTTGTAGACCGCGCTCGGGTCGGAGGCGAAGCGGAAGCTGCCGTCGAGGACGTCCCAGGTGGTCCAGGGCTTGCCGTCGGTGGAGTAGCTGTGGGAGACGACGCCGTTGGTGCCGGTGGCGAAGACCTCGGCCGTCCGGGTGTCCGGGTTGTAGACGGCGGACGGGGTGCCGGTGAACTTCCAGGCGGTGTTCAGGGACTCCCAGTCCTGCCAGGGGCCGGCGTTGAGGTTGTAGGTGTGGTTGAGGACGCCGTCGGTGCCGATGCCGAACAGCTCGATGGCGTTGGTGGTCGCGTTGTACACGGCCTTCGGGCTGCTGTTGAAGCGGTAGTCGGAGCCGAGGACGTCCCACCCGCTCCAGGAGGCGGCACCGTTGAAGTGGTAGTTGTGGGAGACGATGCCGTCGGTGCCGGTGGCGAAGACCTCGGTGACCTTGTTGACCGGGTTGTAGACCGCGGTGGGGCTGCCGGTGAAGCGGAAGGAGTTGTCCAGCGACTCCCAGGGCGTCCAGCCCGGGCCCCCCTTGGTGTTGTAGGAGTGGACCATGATCCCGTCGGTGTTGACCGCGAAGGCCTCGGCGGTCGCCGTGTCGGGGTTGTACAGCGTTGCGGCCGTCGGTCCCGAAGCGGCGGCGGCCGGGGTCGGTGCCGGGACGCCGAGCGCGGCGACGATGCGCTGGCCGTCGGCCGCCTGCTGTCCGTAGCGGTCGGGGTACGCCGACCGCTGGACGTTCTGGCACACGGTGCCGATGTCCTGGGACTGCCAGGACCCGCCCGGGTAGGTGCGCTGCATCGCGTTGATGAACGCCGTGGTGGACCAGGCGGGGTCCAGTCGCTGCTGGGTCGAGCCCCAGAAGTCCTGCTGCTGGAAGAGGCCGACGCTGGTGTGGTCCAGCACGTTGGGGTTGTTCTCCAGGGTGCTCTCGACGATGGCTGTGGTGACCGCGATGACGGCGGCCCGCTCCGGCAGGCCGAGGCCGCGGACGGTGGTGACGACGGCCCGGGCACAGGAGACGCGGTAGGCCGTCATGGCGTGCGCCAGGGAGCCGGTGAGCTGCTGGTTCAATTGCGCCGCGACGGCCGCGTCGGCGTCGGTGATCGTCCCGCAGGAACGATTCGGCAGCAGTGCGTAGGCCGGCCCGGTGGTGGCGGTGACCGTGCCGGTGGCTGCGACGGCGGTCAGGGCGAGCGTGGACAGGCTCAGACGAAGGCGACGGTTCACGGGATTCTGACTCCTGGTTGGACGTGGAAGGGTGGAACGGTCGGGCGTGGACGGGCCACGGAACAGGCGTGGCCGGAGGCGGGCGCGGCCGGAGGGAGGGACGAGCGGCGGCCCGGGCCCGGTCGGCGAGCCGACTCGAGCCGGGACCGCGGGTCGGTGGCGTGGTGCTCAGCCGGTCCGGAACTTCGCGCCGCCCAGGGTGTACCAGGGGCTGAAGGGATTGCCGTCGGCGCTGTAGGCGTGGGAGAGGACGCCGTCGGTGCCGATGGCGAAGACTTCGGCGGCGTTGAGGCCGGACTCGTAGACGGCGGACGGGGTGCCGGTGAACTTCCAGGCGGTGTTCAGGGACTCCCAGCCCTGCCAGGGACCGGCGTTGAGGTTGTAGTTGTGGTTGAGGACGCCGTCGGTGCCGATGCCGAACAGCTCGACGGCGTTGGTGGTGGCGTTGTACGCGGCGGTGGGGCTGCCGTTGAACCGGAACGAGGGGCCGAGGGTGCTCCAGCCGTTCCACTTGGCGTCGTTGAACAGGTAGTTGTGGGAGACGACGCCGTCGGTGCCGGTGGCGAAGACCTCGGTGACCTTGTTCACCGGGTTGTAGACCGCGGCGGGGTTCGACGCGAAGCGGAAGGTGTCGTCGAGGACGCTCCATCCGGTCCAGGGCTTGCCGTCGGTGGAGTAGTTGTGGGAGACGACGCCGTTGGTGCCGGTGGCGAAGACCTCGGCCGTCCGGGTGTCCGGGTTGTAGACGGCGGACGGGGTGCCGGTGAACTTCCAGGCGGTGTTCAGGGACTCCCAGTCCTGCCAGGGGCCGGCGTTGAGGTTGTAGGTGTGGTTGAGGACGCCGTCGGTGCCGATGCCGAACAGCTCGATGGCGTTGGTGGTCGCGTTGTACACGGCCGTCGGGCTGCCGCCGAACTTGAACGTGGGACCCAGGGTCTGCCACCCGCTCCAGGAGGCGGCACCGTTGAAGTGGTAGTTGTGGGAGACGATGCCGTCGGTGCCGGTGGCGAAGACCTCGGTGACCTTGTTGACCGGGTTGTAGACCGCGGTGGGGCTGCCGGTGAAGCGGAAGGAGTTGTCCAGCGACTCCCAGGGCGTCCAGCCCGGGCCGCCCTTGGTGTTGTAGGAGTGGATCATGATCCCGTCGGCGTTGATGCCGAACGCCTCCGCCGTCGCGGTGTCGGGGTTGTAGAGGGTGGCGGCCGAGGGCGCGGACGTCGACGGCGCCGGGGTCGGCTCGACCGGTACGGTCGCGTCGTCGACGACGCTGGTGTTGCGGACGGGGGTGTAGCCGTTGCCCTTGATGTAGTCCGGGAAGTACGGGTACGGGATCGTCCGGTGGTGCACGCCGGTGCCGCTGAACTCGTACCCGACGTAGGAGGTGTGGGCGGCGTCGGCCCAGCGGTCGAACAGCACGATGTGGCCGTCCCTGCCCGCCGCGTCGTTCAGCAGCGCGTCCCCTGCCCGGAGTTCGTTCTTGTCGATCCGCTGCGCCACCCCGGCCGGGATGAAGCGGGTGGTGTCCAGACCGGGCGTGCCCAGCTTCCAGGCCATCGAGGCGTAGCCGGAGCAGTCCCGCCGGTACCCGTTGTAGTAGCCGCTGCCGCTGTACACCAGGCCGAGCGACACCCAGGACTGGGCCCTCGCCAGCACCTCGGAGCGGCTGATCGCGGGCCCGGTCTGGGCCACCAGCGGAGCGGACGTGCCCTGCCCCGGGTTGACGGCGCGGACGCCGTCGCCCGACAGGGCGTGCACCGGCGCGGTGCCGAGGGCGAGCGAGACGAGCCCGGCCGCGAGCAGGGCCGAGGCGGCTCGGACGGTGGGTGTGGCGATGCGCATCAGCGTCTCCTGAGGAGGGTTCGTGGGCCGCCCCGGCGGTGCCCGCGGACACGGCGACGTGTCCCGTACGGGCCGCCCGGTGGCGGGTGAGGTCTACCGGGAGCGGCAGTCGGGTGCCGAACGGCTCGGCCCGGCCCCGTTCGCCGCCGGCTCAGCCTGGCCGGGCGACGGCACGGGCCGCCTCCGTGCCGACCACGGAAAGCCGGCGGGCGCGGCGGCCACGGATCAGTACGGATCACCACTGACCGTCAGGGATCCGTCCTGGTCAGCCCGGATCACCACGGATCACCACGGAGGAGAAACACGGACCACCGCGGAGCTGTGCCACCGATAATGAGTCCGTGTCCACACCATTGATATCGACGCGGGAAACCGACGTACTCGTCCTGCTCGGACAGCACCTCAGCAACGCGGAGATCGCCGTACGCCTGTCCATCTCGGTCCGCACGGTGGAGTCCCACGTCTCCTCCCTGTTGCGCAAGTTGGCCCAGCCCGACCGGCGGGCGCTCTCGCGCCACGCGCTGGGCCGGGAACCGGGCGCGTCCGACCGGCCTGCGCCAGAACGGCTCCCGTCAGTCCTACGCCCGGATGGCCGGCCCGCGCCCGGGCGTCCGGTGGCCGAACGCCCGGGACCCTTACTGCCGGTGCCGTTGACGGCGTTTGTCGGGCGCGCGCGGGAACGCGCGGACCTGGCCGCCGCGATGACGGCGCATCGGCAGCTGACCGTCCTCGGCCCCGGCGGGGTGGGGAAGACCCGGCTGGCGCTGGAAGTGGCGGCGGACGTCGCCGGTGAGTTCCCCGACGGGGTGTGGTTCGTCGACCTGGTCCCGGTGACCGAGCCGGACCGGGTGGCGGCCGAGGTCGCGGCGACCCTCGGCGTCGCCGAGGAACCCGGCCGAGACGTCGACCTGGCACTGCTGGAGTCGCTGGCGGACCGGCGGGTCCTGCTGGTGCTGGACAACTGCGAACAGGTCCGGGACGGCGTGGCGCCCTTCCTCGAGCGGCTGCTGACGGCCTGTCCCGGGCTTCGGGTGCTGGCGACGAGCCGGTCCCGGCTGCTGGTTCCGTTCGAGCGGGTCTTCCCGGTGGCCCCGTTGTCCCGGGAGGGTGGCTGGGGATCCGACGCCGTCGCCCTCTTCACCGCCCGGGCGGGTGGGCTCGGGCTGCCGCCCGGTCCGGCCGAGCTCGACGGCGTCGTGGACATCTGCGAGCGGCTGGACGGCATGGCGCTGGCGATCGAGCTGGCGGCGGCGCGCTGGCCGACGCTGGGCCTGGACGGTCTCGGGGCGGGGCTGTCCGACCAGTTGCGGTTCCTGGCCGGCGGCCCGCGCGCGGACGACCGCCACCGGTCGGTACGGGCGGTGCTGGACTGGAGTCACGAACTGCTGGAGCCCGTCGACCGGGCGCTGCTGCGGCGGGTGTCGGTGTTCGTCCTGCCGTTCACAGCCGGGGCGGCGGTCGAGGTGGCGGGCTTCGCCCCGCTGGACCCGGTCGCCGTCGCCGACGGACTGGGCCGGCTCGCCGAGCAGAGCCTGCTCACCGCCGTCCCGTCCGCGCACGGCACCCGGTACCGGGCGCTGGAGACGATCCGCCAGTACGGTGCCGAACGGCTCGACGAGGCCGGTGAGTCGGCCGACGTGCGCTCCCGCCACCTGGGGTGGTGCCTGGACGGCGCGCACGAGCTGGTGCGGACGGCGGACGAGGACGGGCGGGCCGGGTTCGACGTGCTGGCGGACGAGCTGCGGTCCGCGCTGGCCTGGGCCGCCGGGCGGCCGGAGCGGCGCGCGGACGCCCGACGGCTCGCCCTGGCGCTCGCGGGGGCGGCCTTCGAACGCAACCTGCTCGGCGAGTCCCAGCAGCGGTACGAGCAGGCCGCCGTCCTCGCCGCCGACGGGACCGACGCGGCCGAGGCCCTGCGCCGGGCGGCAGCCGTGGCCGGCTGCCGACGACTCGGCGACGAGATGTACCGCCTGCATCGCGCCGCCGCGGCCGCCGCGCTCGACGCGGGACACAGGGCCGCCGCCGGCCGCGACCTGGCCACTGCCGCCACGGTGGCGGTCCGCTTCGCCGGCGAGTTCGAACAGGCACCCCCCGCCGAGGTGGTGGACGCCCTGCTCGCCGAGGCCCGTTCGCTCTCCGACGACTCCCCGGCCGGAGGCGCGGCCCTCGCGCTGGCCGAGGTGGCCGTGCACGGTGACGCCTTCGGTACGGCCCCCGTCGGCCCGGCCGATTCCGGCGCGAGCGTCCCCCTGGCGGCTGCCTCCGTGACGAGCGCGTCAACGGCTGCCGTTCCCGCGCCGGACGTCGTCGCGCGCGCCGAACGCGCCGTCGCCCTCGCCCGGCGCGCGGGCGACCCGGTGGCGGAGTCCGCCGCGCTGGACGCCCTCGCCGGAGCCTGGAGCCGTGGCGGTGACGCCTTCGCCGCGGCGGCCGCGACCCGACGCCGGATCGACCTGCTGCGGACGCTGCCGCAGGCCCCGGCCGTCACGCACGAGCTGCTCGACGCCCTCGCCACGGGCATCGGGAACGGCTTCGGTGTGGGCGACCTGGAATGGGCCGGCCGGTGTGCCGGACAGCTCGCCGAGCATCGGCTGCTGGTCGAGGCAGGAGCGTGCGCGCGGTCCTGGCTGCTGGTCGCCGACGTGCTGGCCGGCCGGGTCGAGAAGGCGCTGGAGACCGGTGACCACCTGCTGGAGACCTGGGAACGGATCGGGTTCCAGCGGTCGTTCTCGCTCGGCCCGGCCGCCGCCGCGGTCGCCATGGTGCACGGTCTGCGAGGCGACCACGAGGCCCGGGCGACCTGGCTGGCCCTCGCCGGCCGGGCCGGCACACCGAAGCACAGTCACGGTTACGAGGCGGTGTTCGACGCCGTGGTGCTGCTCCACCACGGCCGGCCCGACGCGGCGCTGGGGCGTCTGGCGGCGCGGCCGGGCGAGGCCGGCACGCCGGTCTCATCGTTCTGGCTGCACTGGTCCGTGGTGCTCCGGGCGGAGGCCTCGGTGCTCGCGGGGCGTCCGGGGGCCCGCGAGCAGCTGGACGCCGCACGGGTGGCTGTCGCCGGCAACGCGGCCGCCACCGCCCACGTGGACCGCGCCGAGGCCCTGGCGGACGGCGACCGGGAGCGGCTGCTCGCCGTCGTGGCCGCCTTCGAGGCGGCGGACTGCCCGTACCAGGCGGCGCTCACCCTGGTGCTGGCCGGGGGCGACCACACGGCCGCCGGCGAGCGGGCGCTCGCCGGACTGGGCTTCGCGCCGCCCGGCACGGATGGGCTTCGGCTCCCGTGATGTCACACGGTCGGGCGCGGGTGGGGCGCTCCGGTGGGCCCCCGGTCACCGACCACGGTCGGGGCCGCGTGCTGCGGCGGACCTGACCGGACCTGGTCGATCGGACCCTCGCTGCGGCGGCTGCCGCGTGCGCGCCTGCGGCAGCCGCCGGGTCGGCACGTGCGGCGGGCTCGCGGCGGTGCAACGGCCCGGGTGTCGGCCCGCCCCCCGTGAACTGGGCCGGCCGCGGCCGGTCAGGGCACCAGGACGAGGCGGCCGCGCAGGCCGCCGGCCGCCAGGCGGTGGTGGGCGGCCGCCGCCCGGTCCAGCGGGAGGGTGTCCGCGACCCGGAGGGTCAGCTCCCCGCGCCCCGCCAGCGCCGACAGTCCGGCGAGCGCGGCGCCGTCGGCCGCCACCCAGACGTGGTCGACCCGGACGCCGCGCAGCCCGAGCGGCGCCGCGCCCGCCGAGACCGCGACGAAGCAGCCCCGGTTGCGCACCGCGCCGAGCGCCGCGACCCCGAGCAGTGCGGCGTCCAGCGCCCCGTCCACGCCGCCCGGCACCAGCGACCGCACCTCGGCGGCCAGGTCGGCGGCGCCGCGCGGCACGACCAGGTCCGCGCCCGCCGCGCGGACCGCCGCCGTGTCGCCCTCGCCCGCCACCGCGACCACCCGCAGGCCGCGCCGCGCCGCCAACTGGCCGGCGAACCCCCCGACGCCGCCGGCCGCACCGGTGACCAGCAGGGTCGCCCCGGCCGGCAGGGCGAGCAGGTCCAGGGCCTGGAGGGCGGTCAGCCCGTTCAGCGGCAGGGTCGCCGCGGCCTCCGCGGACACCCCCGCCGGGGCCGGGGCGAGCGCCGAGGCGTCGAGCACCAGGGCGTCGGCGTAGGCGCCGAGCGGGACGTCCAGCCGGTCGCGGAGCCCGATCACCCGGTCGCCGGGCGCGAACCCGGACACCCCGGGGCCGAGGCGGTCGACGGTTCCGGCGGCGTCCCAGCCGATGCCGACCGTCTCGCGCGGCCCCATCAGCCCGGCCGCCGCGAGCGCTCCGGACCGGGTCACCGCGTCCACCGGGTTGACCCCGGCCGCCTCCACCCGCAGCCGCACCTGGCCCGGGCCGGGTTCCGGGTCGGGCACCTCGATCAGTTCCAGGACCTCCGGGCCACCGAACCGGCGGACGACCACGGCACGCATCATGCTCTCCTCCCTGGGGCCGGCCCCGTCCGGTTTCCGGCGGGGCTTGCGAACACCCGCCAACCTAGGGAGAGTTGCTCTCCAACAGGAAGTACGCACCTCGGAGTGCGTACCGCACGGTGAGGAGAGCCGATGGCGACCACGACCGCCGCCCAGCGCCGCGCGGCCGAGCGGGCCGGCTTCGACGCGTACCTCGCGGAGTGCCCGGCCCGGCAATTGCTGGACCGGATCGGCGACAAGTGGGTCAGCCTGATCGTCAACGCGCTGGCCGACGGCCCGCAGCGGTACAGCGACCTGCGCCGCCGCCTCGCCGGGGTGAGCGAGAAGATGCTCACCCAGACCCTGCGGGCGCTGGAGCGGGACGGTCTGCTCACCCGGACGGTCACCGCGTCCGTCCCGGCCCGGGTGGACTACGCGCTCACGCCGCTGGGCGCCGGACTGCTCCCGCTGCTGCGGGCGATCAAGGACTGGGCCGAGGAGAACATGCCCGAGGTGCTCGCCCACCGGGCGGCCCACGACGGCGCCGCGGCCGCTCGCTGAAGGCGCCGCAGGGCGGCCCGGTGGGGGAGCCGGTGCCGGTGCCTGTGCCGGGACGGGAACGGGTCCGGCGGCGGTTCCGCGGTCCTGCGCCTACTGCGGCGACGTCGGGTCGATCTTCCGCAGCGGCTGCACGCCGGTCCGGCCCTCGGGGCCGCCGGAGGGCGAGCCGTCGAGTGCGCGGCCGGGTGCGTGGGCGTGGGCGAGGGCGAGGGCCTGGTCGACGCGGTCGGCGAGCGTGGGCCACGGGCGGCAGTCGACCACGGGGAGCGCGTGCCTACGGGCCTCGGCGGCGAGCCAGCGCGAGTACCGCGCGCTGACCTCGGCGCGGTCCGTCTGCGCACCGCTCCCCGGTTCGCGCGACGCGTAGTTGGCGGCGATGCGGACGGCGTCGCCCTCGTGCAGGAAGACGGCGCGGACGTCCCGGCCGGCGGCCCGGCCCAATGCGACCGCCCGGGCGCAGGCGGCCGGGGTGAGGTAGTCGCCCTCGAACACGGCCGGGACGGGAACGGTCAGCCGGTTGCGCACCACCCCGATCACGGCGGGCTCCAGCGCCTCGGCGGTGGCGATCTGCAGCGCCAGCACCCGCTCGGGCGGCGGGGTCCCCTCCGGTCGCTCCGGGGCGGCGGGCTCGTCGAAGTGGTGCAGGGCCGGGTGCTGTTCGGCCGTGGTGAGCTCCTGGACGGCGCCGACCACGTCGTCGAACTCCACGACGAACGCGCCGGTCGCGGCGGCGATCCGGGCGGCGGCCAGGCTCTTCCCGACACCCGAGGCGCCGCCGAGCAGTACGAGGTCCCAGCGTGGTTCCGGCATCCGGTGACACTATCGCGCGGGAACCGGCCGGATCACCCCGATTCCGCCCCGTCGTCGTCGTCACCCCGGATCGGTCCGATGTGGTCGAGGCGTTGCTGCCAGGTCGTCAGCAGGCGCTCCAGCGCCGACGCCTCCTCGGCGGTGAGCACGCCCAGCAGGCGGTGCTCGTTGCGCATGTGGGCGCTGACCGCCACCCGCCCCGCTCGGGCCCATCTGCTCGGCGCGCTGGTCGGCCTGGCCGGTGTCGGGCTGATGCTGCTGACGCGGGCCGAACCGGTGAGCCTGCCCGGACTCGCCGCCTCGGCGGCGGCGATGCTGGTCTCCTCGCTCGGCTACGTCCTGGCCGGCCGGTGGCGGGACGACGTGGACGTCCTCGCCACCACCGCCTGGCAGCTGACGGCCGGCGGGCTGGTCCTGCTGCCTCTGGCCGTGGCCTTCGAGGGCGCGCCAGAGGTGCCCAGCGGCCGGGAACTGCCGGCCTTCGGCTACGTCGCGGTGGTGGCGACCGCACTGGCCTTCGCCGCCTGGTTCGCGGGGCTGCGGCACCTGCCGCCCGGCACGGTGGGGCTGCTGGGGCTGCTCAACCCGCTGACCGGTGTCCTGCTCGGCACCACGGTCGCGGGAGAGAGCCTCGGCCCGCTCCAGTGGTCCGGGCTGGTCCTGGTCCTCGGGGGAGTCGCGCCCGGGACGCCCGGGACGCCCGGGACGCCCGGGACGCCCGGGACGCCCGGGGCGCCCGGGCGGGCCCGGTCGATCAGGCCGCGGTGACGGGGCCGGCCGGGGCGGGCGCCCGGTCCTGCTCGGGGTCTCCGGGCCGCGCCGGGGCGAGGAAGGACGGCGTCACCAGGGCGGTTGAGGCGTTCGGAGCATTCACGGCCGCGGTCCCGTTGCGGCCGGCCGGGCGCCGTTGGACGGTCGCCGCATGACGACCTCACGCGCACGCGGCGCCTCCCTGGCGGCCCCGGCCGCCCTCGCCCTCCTCCTCGCCCTCCTGCTCCTGGCCCCGGCCGCCTCGGCGGCCTCCGCCGCCCCGGCTCCCGTCCCGCCCGCCGGGCCCGCCGCAGGCACCCCACGACTGGCCGCCTGCAACGTGGCCGGGAGCCGTCAGCCGGGTGACACCCTGCTGCAGACGCGGGTCGAGGCCTCGGGGAGGTTCATCGGGCAGTACGCCGGCTACACGATCACCAAGGTCGAGGTCGTGACGGTGCTGGGCACGCCCCTGTGCATGACCATCATCGACAGAGGCCCCGGCACCGACCGCGTCTCCCTGACCATGGAGCAACTGATCGGCACGATCAGGATCTTCGCCAAGCGCAACTAGTACTGCAACGGTCTTTGCCGTGACGGTTGGGCAGGTGGGTCGTTGGGCTGGTCATGGGTGGGGAACGCGTTCAGGCCCGGTCGTGGGCTGGTGAACTGAAGGCTCTGCATGAGCGGTTTGTGCACCGCTTCTCCAGGTCGGAGCCGCGTGAGACGGCCCTTGCCTATATGCGGGGCCTGATCGCTCCGCTGGAGCGGAAGAACGGCTGGACGCTGGCGGAGGAGGCCGGGCATGCGGGTCCGGACAGGGTCCAGCGGCTGCTGAACCGGATCGACTGGGACGCGGACGAGGTTCTCAACGACGTGCGGGAGTACGTCGTTGAGAACCTCGGCGATCCGGATGCGGTGCTGATCGTGGACGACACCGGGTTCCTGAAGAAGGGCGACCGGTCGGCCGGTGTCCAGCGGCAGTACTCCGGCACGGCTGGCCGGACGGAGAACTGCCAGGTCGGAGTCTTTCTGGCCTATGCGTCCTGTCGCGGTCGCACCCTGATCGACCGGCGTCTCTACGTGCCGGCGTCCTGGACCGAGGACCGGGACCGGTGCCGGCGGGCCGGCATCGACGACACGGTCGTCTTCGAGACCAAGGTCGCAACAGCCAGGGCGATGGTCCGACGGGCCATCGCGGAGAAGATCCCGTTCGGGTGGGTGACCGCGGACGCCGGCTACGGCTTCTCCAAGAGCTGGCGCTCGGAGCTGGAGCGGGCTGACGTCTTCCATGTCATGGCCACCACCCGGCACGACACCGTCGTCACCCGCTGGGCCATGGACCATCCCGTCCATGACCTGTTTCCCGGGCTGCCGCGGCAGAAGTGGAAGCGCCGCTCCTGCGGCGACGGCGCCCACGGACCCCGCGTCTTCGACTGGGCCCGAGTCGAGGTCCGCCCCTGGCACCGAGACGACTGCCGTCACTGGGTGATCGCCCGCCGCAGCGTCCGCAGGCCTGAGGAGATCTCCTACTACATCGCTTACTGCCCCGCGGAAACCACCCTCGACCAGCTGATCCACGTCGCCGGCAGCCGGTGGGCAGTCGAGGAGTGCTTCCAGACCGCGAAGCAGGAGTGCGGCCTGGACGACTACCAGGTCCGCCGCTACCCCGGCTGGCACCGACACATGACTCTCGCCCTGGCCGCCCACGCCTGCCTCACCGTTCTGCGGGCCCGCGAACTGGACGCCGGCAAAGCAGAAACGGATCCTCCGGCCTCGTCCCCCTCAGTCTGCCCGAGCTCCGACGTCTGATCACCCGACTCACACACCGGCAGGCCACCCCCGTCGAGCATGTCCTGCACTGGTCCCACTGGCGACGCCGCCGACAGTTTCAGGTGAGCTTCCCCCGTTGTGAGGGAGGTGCTGATTACCTGGTCAGTGCGGGTGTCGGTGGTTCGAAGGCCGCCCGTTCGGCCGTCGCCTGATCGGCGTGGTACTTCGCCTCGTATTCGTCGGGGCTGAGCCAGCCGAGGCCCTTTTGGATGCGGCGGGTGTTGTACCAGCCGTCGATGTAGGCGAACAGGGCGAGGTCGGCGTCGGTGCGGGTGGCGAAGGTGGCGCGGCGGACGCACTCGGTCTTCAGGACGCTGAAGAAGTTCTCCGCGAGGGCGTTGTCGTAGGAGTCCCCGACGCTGCCCATGCTCGGCTCGATTCCGGCTTTGAGCAGGCGGGTTGTGAGTTTGATCGAGGTGTACTGGCAGCCGTGGTCGCTGTGGTGAACCAGTTGTCCGGGCTGGACGGGCCGGCCGTGGAGGGCGTATTCCAGGGAGGTCAGGACCAGGTCCGCGTCCGCCCGTTCGGAGGTGTGCCAGCCCACGATCCGGCGGGAGAAGGCATCGCGGATCGAAGCGAGCCACCACGGCCCTTCCCCGGTGGGGACCAGGGTGATGTCGGCGACCCACAGCTGGTTGGGGGCATCGGCAGTGAAGTCGCGTTTGACCAGGTCCGGAGCCGGTTCGGCGTTGTTGTCGCGGCGGGTGAAGCTGCGGGGCCGGCGTGGGCTGACGCCTTGCAGGCCGGCTTCGCGCATCAGGCGCTCGATGCGTTTGCGGCCAGTGCTGACTCCTTCGCGCCGAAGGACGGCGTGGACGCGCGGGGATCCGTAGGTGCCGTCCGACTCGGCGTGGACGCGGCGGATGCGTTCGGTCAGCTCGGCGTCCCGGCGGGCGCGGTCGCACGGCTGGTGGGCGGTCCGGCGCCAGCGGTAGTAGGTGGAGGCGGGGATGTGCAGTTCCCGGAGGACGGGCTCGGCCCCGAAGCGGTCCTGATGCTGGTCGATGAGCTTCAGTACCGTCGCCGGGTCGGGTCGAGCTCCTGGGCGAAAAAAGCCGAGGCGGCTTTGAGGATCTCGCATGAACGCCGCAGCTCAGCGTTCTCCTTCCGCAGCGCGGCCAGCTCCTGCTTCTCCGTGGTCGTCAGCCGGTCGTCCCGCTCGCCCTGGTCGGCCTCGTCCTGACGGATCCAGTTCCGCAGGGCCTCGGGATGCACCCCGAGCTCTCCGGCCATCCGGCGGATCACCGGCTTCGGGTCCGCATCGCGGTACATCTGGACCGCACGCCGACGCAACTCGGGCGGGTACTTCATCGGAGCAGCCATCACACAAGGCTCCCTTCTCACGGCACATCAGGCCATGAACGGCAACCTTCCGCATGTCGGGGGAAGATCAAGGCCCGACTCAGCCACTACAAACAACGCGGCCACCTGCCACCCGAAACTGCCCAACCATCAGAGCAAAGACCGTTGCAGTACTAGAGGAATTGCTGGAGCTCTTCTGACACGGTCGGGCCACGGCCTGTTGCCAACCTCTGATCCGAACGGCGATTTTCGCGCGGTTCTCCCCGCGCGGGTCATGCCGCCGCCTTGCGGGGACCTCACGCCTCAGGCCTGCCAGCGTCGACCGCCGGCTGGCAGGCGAATGGCATCGACATCCCCCGGTCAGGTGCAGTGGAACGCGGACGATGGCGTTCGGTTCGTCGGTGCGCTTGTAGGTCCGGTGGAGTGGGAGGCAAACCTTCAATCGTCGAAGACGTTGGCCAGCCGTCCTTCTGCAGGGGTCTTGCCTTGGGAAGCGGAGCGGTCGGCGAGAAGGCACAGCTGTGCCGGGGTGAGCCCGGCAAGGTCGCGGAAGTCGCGGTTCATGTGCGCCTGGTCGTAATAGCCACACAGAGTTGCCCGGTCAGCTAGTGACCGGCAGGCGTCGGACCCCAAGGTGAGCGCCCGCTGAAACCGCAGTATTCGGCTGACGGATTGAGGCGGGAGCCCGATCTGCTCGCGGAAGAGCATTTGTAGCCGTCGGCGGCCACGGCCTGTGGCGGCGGTCAGCTCTTTGGCGGATACCTGCCCATGGCAGGCACGCAGTCGGCTCCATGCTTCGGCAACGACGGGCGAGGGCGGGGGAGCATCTACCATCAGACACGCCAGGGCGTCGTCGATGACCGCCCAGCGCCCTTCCCAGTCCGGCCTCGCCTTGAGCTGCTCGGTGAGCCCGGTCGACCAGCCGGTACCCAGCACCTCATCCGGGTGCAGGCGAGCGTTGGCCACGTGGTGCAGTGGCAGCCGCAGACACTGGTACGCCCCAAGCGGAGTGAACTCCACCTCGACCGCCTCAGCGACACCCCCGAATCCGCCTCTGACAGACGTTGTCTGCAGACCGGCGAGCAGTGCATGCCAGGTCGTTCGCTCCGCCGGGTCACCCCCGACCTCGTGGAAGAGACTCAGAGGTCATCTCATTTGGGCAGTTGGGTAGGCTGTCGGTTGTGGTGGGGATTGTTGAGCGGCTGGTGCCGGATGAGTTGTGGGAGCTGTTCCAGCGGGTGGTGCCGGATGCGCCGTCGCGGCCGCAGGGTGGTGGCCGGCGTCGGCATGGCGACCGTGAGGTACTCGCGGCGATCGTGTTCGTTGCCACCTCGGGCTGTACCTGGCAGCAGTTGCCCGC
>NZ_JBFBDP010000029.1:0-112666 GCF_040701585.1 Streptomyces sp. NPDC093801
CCCAACCCTTCTCCGCGACCGCCCCGGGGGACACCGCCCCCGCCCCGTCCCGGCCGGCCGTCCGGGTTCCGCCCTGCCCGGACCCCGCCCCCGGCCCCTCGCGGGGGAGATGGCGGGCCCGTACCGCGAGAACACCGCCCCCGCCCCTCCGGGTGCGGGCCCACACGACCCCCCATACCCTCCCAAATGTGCACCCGCCGCGAAGCTGGACGCCGCGACAGCGCCCCGCGCTGCGCTTCGTCGGCGTGCTGCTGGCGCTGGTCGGGTGGGTACTGGTGGCCGCGCCCGCGGCGCGGGCGGACGATCCCATCACCCTCGACCGGGGGCAGATCACCGACCGCGTGGGCGCCCTCGGCAGCCGCAGGCCGGAGGTCACCGCCGCCCTGGAGCGGCTGTACTCGAACCGGCGGATCCAGCTCTTCGTCACCTACGTGCACGACTTCTCCGGCCGCTCCCCCCAGAGCTGGGCCGACGCCACCGCCCAGAAGAACGGCTTCGGCCAGGACGACCTGCTGCTGGCGGTGGCCACCGGTACACGCCAGTACGCCTATTCGGCCGACGTGGAGTCCGGTTTCACCGAGGCGCAGCTCGCGGACGTCGCCCGGACCGCCATCGAGCCGGCCCTGCGGCAGAACGACTGGGCGGGCGCCGCGATCGGCGCGGCGAACGGCTACGACGCGGTGCTCGGCGGCAAGCCCGTGCCCACGCCCTCCATCACCCCGGGCCCGCCCGACCCCGGCGGCGGGGCGGCGCGCGGGGAGGGCGGCATCGGGGACTACGTGCTGCCGGTGGTGGTCGTCGGCGGGGCCGGGGCGCTCGGGGTGTACGCGTACCGGCGCAGCAGGCGCAGAGGGGCCGGGGGCGGCGGCCGCGGGACGGCGACCCGCCACCCCGGCTGGGACGGCCGGCGGGCGGAGCCCGTCCCGCTCCCCGAGCTCGACGCCCGGGTCGGGACCCTCCTGGTGGAGACCGACGACGCGGTCCGCACGAGCACCGAGGAACTCGGTTTCGCGGCGGCCCAGTTCGGCGAGGAGGCCGTCGCCGCGTTCACGGCGGCGGTGGCGTACGCCCGGGGCGAGCTGACGCAGGCCTTCCGGCTGCGCCAGCAGCTGGACGACGCCCACCCCGAGGACGACGCGACCCGCCGCCGGATGCTCGACGAGATCCTGGCCCGCTGCGCGGAGGCCAACCGGCGGCTGGACGCCGAGTCGGCGGCCTTCGACCGGCTGCGGGACCTGGAGCGGAACGCTCCCGCGGCGCTGGCCGCCGTGGAGGCCCGCTTCCGGGAGCTGAGCGGCCGGACGACGACGGCCGGGGCGACGCTGACGGCCCTGGCCGGCCGGTACGCGGACTCCGCGTCCGCGCCGGTCGCCTCCAACGCCGGACAGGCCGAGGACCGGCTGCTGTTCGCGACGACCAGCCTCGGCGAGGCGCGGGCGGCGCTCGACGGCGGGGACAGCGGCCGGGCCGCCGTGCACGTCCGGGCCGCCGAAGGGGCGGTGGACCAGGCGGCGACCCTGGTGGACGCGGTGGAGCGGCGGGCGCAGGAGCTGGCGGAGGCCGCAGGGAAGCTGCCGGGCGCCCTGACCGAGACGGAGGCCGACCTCGCCGACGCGCACGGCCTGCTCACCGGCACGGCCGCGGGCTCCTCCACGGCGGACCTGCGGGGCCGGATCGCCCGGGCGGAGGCCGTACGGGACGAGGTGCGGCGGGAGCAGGCGGCCGGCCGGTACGACCCGATCGACGCGCTGCGCCGGGTGGAGGAGGCCGACGCGGCCCTGGACCAGGCCCTGGCGGGGGTGCGCGAGCAGGAGTCGGGGCGGCGGCGGGCGGCGGCTCTGCTGGACCAGGCCCAGCTGTCGGCCCGCAGTGCGATCGGCGCGGCGGCGGACTACGTCACCACCAGCCGGGGAGCCGTGGGCAGTGAGGCCCGTACCCGGCTGGCGGAGGCGCAGCGGCGCCTGGAGCGGTCGGTGTCCCTGGCGGGGCCGGACCCGGCGGAGGCGCTGGCGCAGGCGCAGCGGGCGGACTCCCTGGCCCGGCAGGCGCAGCGGCTGGCGGAGCAGGACGTACGGGAGTACCGGAACCCGTACGCCGGGCAGCAGGCGGGCGGCGGCCGGGGCGGGGCCGTGCTCGGCGGGATCATCCTCGGCGAACTCCTGCGCGGCGGCGGTCGCGGCGGCTTCGGCGGCGGGGGCCGGGGGGGCGGCGGTTTCGGCGGCGGGGGCGGGAGCGGCCCGGGTTCCTTCGGCGGTGAGGGCACCCGGGGCCGCCTGGGCGGCGGCGGCCGCTTCTGAACGACGCCCCCCACCGCGCTCCACCGCCCCGGCCCGCATCCACCCCCAGGAGGGACCCGTCATGAGCAAGCAGACCATCCTCGGCCGTGTCACCCAGCTGGCGAAGGCGAACATCAACGCGCTGCTGGACCAGGCGGAGGATCCGCAGAAGATGCTCGACCAGCTGATCCGCGACTACTCGAACAACATCTCGGAGGCCGAGCAGGCGGTGGCCACCACGATCGGCAACCTGCGGATGCTGGAGGCCGACCACCAGGAGGACGTGGACGCGGCCGCCGAATGGGGCGTCAAGGCCCTCGCCGCGAGCCGGAGGGCGGACGGGCTGCGGGCGGCGGGCGCGGCGGCGGAAGCGGACCGGTTCGACAACCTGGCGAAGGTGGCCCTGGGCCGGCAGATGCAGTCGGAGAAGGAGGCGGCGGTGGCGGAGCCGGTGATCGCCGCCCAGACGGAGGTGGTCGGCAAGCTGAAGGCGGGCCTGGACTCCATGAAGGAGAAGCTGACGGCGCTCCAGGCCAAGCGGGACGAGCTGGTGGCCCGGGAGCGGACCGCGCGGGCGCAGAACACGATGCTGGACGCGGTGAAGAACATCGACGTCCTGGACCCGACCAGTGACCTGCACCGCTTCGAGGAGAAGGTCCGGCGCGAGGAGGCGCTGGCCCAGGGGCGGCAGGAGCTGGCGGCCTCCTCGCTGGACGCGCAGTTCGAGTCGCTGGAGGAGCTGGGCAGGGCCTCGGAGATCGAGGCCCGCCTGGCCGCCCTCAAGGCCGGGGCGGCGTGAGCCGACGGCCCCCGGCCCGGGCGGCCCGAGGCGGACGGCTGAGGCGGGCGCCCCCGGCCCGGGGACGTCCGTCCCTCCTCACCCGCGCACGCCGACTCACCCGCGCACGCCGACTCACCCGCGCGTGCCGACCCGTCCGCGCACGCCGACTCACCCGTACATGCTCAGCAGCTGCTCCGCGGAGAGTTCGGTGGCGGCCTCGCCCGGGGTGCCGCCGGGCATCGGGAGCGGGAGTTCGAACCAGACGGTCTTGCCGCGGTGGGTGCGCCGGGTGCCCCAGCCGGCCGAGAGCAGGCCGACCAGCTGGAGGCCGCGGCCGCCCTCGTCGGTGTCCCGGGCACGGCGGCGGCGCGGCTGGGCGAGGTTGGCGTCCCAGACCTCGCACACCAGGGTGCGGTCCAGCAGCAGCCGCAGCCGGATCTCGCCCTCCCCGTACCGCAGGGCGTTGGTGACGAGTTCGCTGACGAGCAGTTCGGTGGTGTCGAGGAGGCCCTCCAGGCCCCACGCGGGCAGCTTGGCCCGGGCCAGTTCGCGGGCCCGGCCCACCGAGCGGGCCTCGCGGGGCAGTTGCCAGTCGCCGACGGCGTCCACGGACAGCCCCTGGACCCGGGCCATGAGCAGGGCGATGTCGTCCTCGCCGTGGCGGGTGTGCAGGGTGTTCAGGACCTGGTCGCAGACCTCCTCCAGCGGGCGGGCCGGGTCGGCGACCGCGCCGCGCAGGCCGCGCAGGCCCTCCTCCAGGGGGTGGTCGCGGGACTCGACGAGTCCGTCGGTGTAGAGGGCGAGCAGGGCGCCTTCGGGGAGTTCCACCTCGACTTCCTCGAAGGGTTCGCCGCCGACCCCGAGCGGCATCCCGGTCGGGATCTCCAGCAGCAGGCCGGGGCGGGGGTCGGCGCCGTCCTCGGTGGGTTCGACGAGGACGGGCGGCATGTGGCCGGCGTTGGCGATGGTGCAGCGCCGGGTCACCGGGTCGTAGACGGCGTAGACGCAGGTGGCGAGGTAGACCTCCGAGCGGTCGGCGTCGCGGGAGTGCAGGGCGGAGCGGGAGGCCTGTTGGGCGCCGCCGGGGGCGCCGAGGCCGCGGGCGACCTCGTCGAGGGCGGTGAGCACTTCGGCGGGTTCGAGGTCCAGCAGGGCGAGGGTGCGCACGGCGGTCCGCAGCTCGCCCATGGCGACGGCGGCGCGCAGTCCGCGTCCCATGACGTCGCCGACGACCAGGGCGGTGCGGTGGCCGGGCAGTTCGATGACGTCGAACCAGTCGCCGCCGACCTCGGTGGCGGCGTTGCCCGGCAGGTAGCGGCAGGCGATGTCCAGGCCGGCCGCCTCGGGGTCGCCGGGGGGCAGCAGGCTGCGCTGGAGGATCAGGGCCCGCTCGTGTTCGCGCCGGTAGAGGCGGGCGTTGTCGATGCAGACGGCGGCGCGGGCGGCCAGTTCGACGGCGACGGCCCGGTCGCGCTCGCCGAAGGGCTCGCTTCCCTTGGTGCGGGAGAACTGGGCGAGGCCGACGACCGTGTCGTGGGCGACCATCGGCACGATCAGCGTGGACTGGACGAGGTCGTCGGTTCCGCCGCCCTCGATGAGCCGGGTCCGCGCGGTGCGCAGGGCGACGGCCCCGGGGGAGGCGGCCGGGTAGCGGTGGGTCTCCCCGACGGAGGCCGGGGCGCCCGGTCCCGAGAGGGGGGCGTCCGAGACGGCGGAGGCGAAGGCCACGCGCCGCAGCGGTGCCGAGGGGGCGCGGCGGGCGCCCTGTCCGGGGAGGGAGGGGACTCCGGGGCCCTGGGGGCGGGCGGGGCGGTCGTCGTCGCCGAGGAGGAGCCCCTCGTAGAGGTCGACGGCGGCCAGGTCGCAGAAGCCGGGGACGGTAACGTCGAGGAGTTCGCGGGCGGTGGTCTCCAGGTCGAGGGAGTTGCCGATGCGGTGGCCGGCCTCGTTGAGGAGGGCGAGGTTGCGGCGTACCCCGGCGGCCTCGCGGGCGGCCAGGTGGCGCCGGGTGACGTCGGTGCCGAGGCCGGCGATGCCGATGGGGCGGCCGGTGCCGTCGTGCACGCGGTAGAGGTTGATGGACCAGTGCCGGTTGTCGCGGCTGCCGGGGGCCGCGCCGGTGATCCGCAGGTCGGTGACGGACTCGCCGGTCTCCAGGACCCGGCGCAGGGCCACCGCCATCCGGTCGGCCTCGTGCGGGGGCAGGTAGTCGTGCACGGTGCGGCCGCGGTGCTCCTCGACGGCGCCGCCGAACACGGTCGCGAAGCGGCGGTTGGCGCGCTGCACGGTGAGGTCCGTACCGAAGAGCAGGAAGCCGAAGGGAGATTGGCCGAATATGGCCTGCGAGGCGGCCAGGTCGGATTCGATGCGGCGCAGGGCGCGGACGTCGACCACGACGCAGAGCGCGGCGCGCTCGCCGGTCTCGGTCTGGGTGGGCATCACGTAGATCTCGGCCACGCCGTGCGCTCCGTCGCCGCCCGGGATGCGGAACGGGATCAGGCCCGTCCATTCCTTGCCGTCGAGGATCTCCGCGACCTTGCGGTGCCCGCCGTCGCGCAGCTCGGGCGGCATGAAGGCGTCGACCGGGTCGCGTCCGACGGCCTGGGCTGCGGGAAGTCCGAACAGTTCCTCGGCGCGCAGGCTCCACTGGTCGACGAGCCCGTCCGGGCCGATCGAGAACGACGCGACCTTTATGTAGTCATATATCGAGCCAGGCGGACTGCTGTGCCACAAGGAGTCGTGCCACGACTCCCCGGGTACGCGGGTCTGATGTGCCTGCGCAGGTATCTCGCTCACGCGACCGTCCCCTCCAGCTCACCGCAACCGGACCGGCCATGACCGAAGTATTCAGCACCACGGCCCCGTACGGCACGGCGTTCACGATCACAAAAGGGTCCCGTTGTTTTCCGGCCACGTCCGGTGGTCATCCCTGACGTGCTCCGGGAGACCCCCTGCCGCCCTTCACCTTGTTACTCACCAGGAAGAGCCAACTCGAACCACACGGTTTTCCCCGACTTCCCGTGCCGAGTGCCCCAGCGGCGCGCGGAGACGGCGACGAGGTGCAGTCCGCGCCCGCCCTCGTCGTCGGCGCCGGCGACCCGTTCGCGGGGCGGATCCGGAAGCGGATCGGAGACTTCCACGAGCAGCGCCGGGCCGCCGGCGGGGCCCGGCGCGGCGGGATTGCGCCGCTCCAGACGGACGCCGATGGGGCCGGAGGCGTAGCGCAGGGAGTTGGTGACCAGTTCGCTGACCAGCAGGACGGTCACGTCACCGACGGCGTCCAGGCCCCAGGAGCGGAGGGTGCCGCGCACGGCGTGGCGGGCGGTGCGGACGGCGCCGGGCTCGGCGGGGAAGGCCCACTCGGCGCATTCACCGTCTGTGTCGATCACGCCGATCACTTCCCGGGCCACCAGCGACCCCAGTCAGGTTCGTCGGGGACGAATGGGGGACGAGATTGGGACTAATAGCGACATACCCGATATTCGGGGCGTCGTACCACCCGATCCCCCGCCCACCGGCGCACTGTGGCGCGGACGGCCTAGAACGGCGGGGTCATGCGCCCCGGTGCGCCCCGCCTGCTCCCTGGCCGCCGAGCCTGCGGCCCGCTTCGGCGACGAAGGGCCGGTCCTGGTCGAGCCAGTCGACGGAGTCCAGTTCGTGGGGGGCGAGCCAGCGCAGCTCGTCGTGGTCCTCCAGCGGCGCGGGCTCGCCGGAGAGCAGCCGCGCGGTCCACACGTGCAGCACGAGGCCGGGCTTCAGCGGCCACTCCCCCGGGATCCGCTCCAGCGCCTCGGTCTCGACGCCGAGCTCCTCGCGCAGCTCGCGCACCAGCGCCTCGGGCACGGTCTCGCCCGGCTCGGCCTTGCCGCCGGGGAGCTCCCAGCGGCCGGCGAGCTCCGGGGGTGCGCTGCGACGGGCCGCCAGCAGGCGCCCGTCACGACAGAGGGCTCCGCCCACGACCACGCGTACAGTCATGGACGGAGCCTATGCCAGGCCCTGCGGGGGCCTTCAATTCCTGCTCGTGGCGGCCGGGCTGCTGTCCGCCTGCTCGATCCGCTCGACCCAGTAGAGCTGCTGGTGACCCCGGTCCTCGAGGCTGTCGACGACCTTCTGGGCCTCGGCCCGGGTGGGGTACCGGCCCACCCGGTAGCGGTTGCCGTTGTCGTCCTGACGTATGACCAGCCATGGAAGCAGGGCACCGCTGTCGCTCATCGCGCTCCACCCTCCGCCGATGTTCCTGCCCAGGAAACCGCATTGCGCATATGCCCGAGCTTACGCCCGACCTTCACTGAGCGGATACGGGTTTTCACCAAGAGGTACCTGGGGGGCGTACGCATCCGGCCAGGCGTGCGAAGGCGCCGCCGGGGCTCGTTCGAGACCCCGCCGGCGCTCCGGGCGCGGACCGTGCGGCTAACGGACCGGCAGGTGGTACGAGAGCCGGTACCGGTCCGCCGGGACGACCACGTCCGCCGTCTCCACCGCCCGCCCGGACGCGTAGTACGTCCGCGTCACCACCAGCACCACGTGCCCCGGCACCCCGCCGAGGACCATGTTCTCCTCCGCCAGGCCCGGCCGGGCCCCGACCTCCTCGACCACGTTGTCCACGACCACGTCGATCGCGGCCATCCGGTCGACCACCCCCGAGCCCCCCAGCGGCCCCTCCTCCGGCAGCATCACCGGGGTCCGGCCGGTCACCGACAGCGGCTCCCAGGACGTGGACAGCATCATCGCCTCGCCCGCGTCGCGGAAGACGTACCGGGTGCGCATGACCCGGTCCCCGGGCTCGATGCCCAGCCGCTTCGCGATGTCCGCCGGCGCCGCCTCCTGCTCGCTGTTCGACTCCCACGTGCCGTGCGCGCCCGACTCCGCCTGCTCCTGGCGGAACGGGGTCGACGCCCCGCCCGTGCGGTAGCCGGAGCGGGCGACCCGGCGCGGGACCGGCTGTTCGCGCACGTACGTACCGGACCCCGAACGGCCTTCGACCAGGCCCTCCGCCATGAGGACCTTGCGCGCCTCCAGGGCGACGGTGTCGGAGACGCCGTACTCCTCGCGGATCCGGGCCTGCGAAGGGAGCCGGGTGTGCGGGGGCAGGGACCCATCGACGATCTTCCGTCGCAGATCCCCGGCGACGCGAAGATAGGCCGGCTGCTCACCGAAAGTCACGGGCCACTCCCATCAGGTTGACAGACAGCTACACCCTGGCAACCGACTGTTGAGCTGTGCAAGTGCGGGCCAGAGTTTCACCCGATGTGATGAAGCCTGGTCACTCAAACCCGTTACCGCGCGTTACCTCCAAGGCCCTCAGGCCGCGCCGGACGAGGGCCCGTCCCCCGCTCCCGCCCGGTCCTCCTCGCGCCACTCCGGAACGCGCGTCGACAGCCCGTACGCCCCCCGCAGCGCCTTCTCGCCGGCGACCGTCAGCGCACCCTCCGCCGCGTCCCACGCCTGCCGGAAGTCCGCCGGCCGGACCGCCCGCGCCGCCCGCTGCCACTGCGCACGCGCCGCCGCCAGCTCCTTCAGCCGGGCCCCCGCCTCCGGGTGCGCGGAGACGGCGTCCCGCAGCACGCGTTCCTGCGCGGCCAGCGCCTCGTCGACCTCCCGCGCCCACGACCGGTACTCCGGCAGCGCCTCGTCGAGCTCCCGGTCGGGGGCGCCCCCCAGCGCCCCGTCCGCCGCGTTGAGGGCGGTCAGGAGCGAGACCTGTTCGGGCGTCAGCATCCCCGCGTCCTTGCGCAGGCTCCCCGTGTGGTCGTGCCCCGCCGTGCCGATCACGCACAACAGCCGCCGGTCGCCCGCGCGCCAGGAGTCCCGCGTGGGGGCGAAGTAGTACATCTCCGCGTAGTCGGGCAGCGCCCACGCGTCCATCGCGTACGCGTCCTGCGCCTTCCAGCACGCGTCCGTGGCCAGGTCCTTGAGCTTCGAGGCGCCCGGGAAGCCGCCGGGGCCGAGCGCGGTCGCGGACGTCACCTCGGCGTCGTGCACCCGGGCGCAGTCGATCCGGTAGGTGAAGGGCGTCTCGTCGAGGAGGTCCCCGCCGGGGACGTTGAAGCAGTCGCCCGTACGCAGCCGGTCCATGTCGGTCAGCTGGCCCTCGACCGCCTCCGGGGCCGGCCGCGAGCCCAGCCGCTCCAGGAAGGGCCGGGCGTAGCTCGTGAGCCCGTACAGCATCACCGACGTCGTCGCCAGGGAGACCGCCAGGCCGGCGACCGCCAGCGCCCTGCCCCGCTCCCGCCTGCGCCGGATCTGCACCAGCGCCACCAGGCCGAAGACCACTCCGAGCGGCGGGAAGCAGAGCAGCCCGACCAGCAGGGAGGCCAGGGCGAAGCCGTTGAGCGCGGGCGGTCCCGCCGGGCCGTGCGGCGGCCCCCACCCCGGCTGCGGCGGCGGCGGCCAGGAGTGGCCGGAGCCGGCGGGGCGGGGCGGTTGCGGGGTGCTCACAGCGTGAGGTGCTCCATCACAAGGGGGCTCGAAACGGCTGCGCGCGCACGACCTCACGCGAACGGCTGCCCGAAATAGTACGCAGCGGGGGCGACCCGGTGATCGGTCGCCCCCGCCTTCACCGGGCGCTCCCGCCCGGCGTCACGCCCCTTCGGCCCGGGCGGGTCAGAACTGCAGCGCCCAGGAGTCGATCCTGCCGGTGTCGGCGGCCGCGTTGTCGCTCACGCGCAGCTTCCAGACCCCGTTGGCCACCTCGGAGGAGGCGTTGACCGTCACCGTCTTCACGATGTCGTCCGCGCTGCCGCCGGTGCGGTTGTGCAGGTTGTAGAGGGTGCCGTCGGGGGCGACCAGGTCGACCTTCAGGTCGCCGATGTAGGTGTGCCTGATGTCCACGGAGACGCCCAGTGCGGCCGGCGCGTTGCCGGAGACCCCGCTGACGGTGATCGGGGACTCGACCGTGGCGTTGTCGGCGACCGCGTAGTCGGCGGTGTTCTCGAAGCGCGGTCCGGTGGGCGGGGTGGTGCCGGCGCCCACGTTCAGCAGGCGGTTGGGGGAGCCGGTGCCGGGGCCCGTCACCACGTTCGGGGTGGCCGCCGCGACCAGGCCGTCACGGACCTGCGCCGGGGTGCTCGACGGGTTCTGCGAGAGGTAGAGGGCGGCCGCGCCGACGACGTGCGGGGTGGCCATCGACGTACCCGAGATGGTGTTCGTCGCCGTGTCTCCCGTGCCCCACGAGGAGGTGATGGAGGAGCCCGGCGCGAAGACGTCCAGGATCGAGCCGTAGTTGGAGTAGCTCGCCTTGGCGTCGGTGCTGGTGGTCGCGCCGACGGTGATGGCCTCGGCGACGCGCGCCGGGGACTTGGTGGAGGCGTCGGTGGACTCGTTGCCGGCCGCCACGCCGTAGGTGATGCCGGACGCGATGGAGTTGCGCACCGCGGTGTCGAGCGCCGAGTCGGCCCCGCCGCCGAGCGACATGTTGGCCACGGCGGGCTTGACGGCGTTGCGGGTGACCCAGTCGATGCCCGCGACCACCTGGGCGGTCGTGCCGGATCCGTTGTTGTCGAGCACCCGGACGCCGACGATCTTCGCCTTCTTGGCGACGCCGTAGGTGCTGCCCGCGACGGTGCCGGCGACGTGGGTGCCGTGGCCGTGGCCGTCCTGGGCGGTGTTGTCGTTGTCGATGGCGTCGTAGCCGTAGGAGGCGCGGCCGGCCAGGTCCTGGTGGGTGATGCGGACGCCGGTGTCGATGATGTACGCGGTGACGCCCTCGCCGGCCTTGTCCGGGTAGGTGTAGCTCTGGTCGAGGGGGAGCGCGCGCTGGTCGATGCGGTCCAGGCCCCACGACGGCGGGCCGGGCTGGGTGGCGTCGACGGTGAAGGTGCGGTTCTGCACGACGGACGCGACGGCCGGGTCGGCCGCGAGCTTCTTCGCCTGCGCCTCGGAGACCTCGACGGAGTAGCCGTTGAGGGCGGCGCTGTAGGTCCGGTCGATCCTCGCGCCGTACCGCTGGGCGACGGCCCTGCCGCTGTCGGTGGTGGAGCGGGCGGCGGAGTCCTTCAGGGTGACGATGTAGCTGCCGGGGACGGACCCGGCGGCGCCCGCGTTCTCGATGACGCCCTGCGCGCCGCCGGCGGGCGCGGCCGAGGCGGGTAACGCGGCGGCGGCGCCGAGCGCGAGGGCCGCGACGGCGGTCGCGCTGGCGCCGGCGATCTTCCGGCGGGTGTGACGCATCACGGACATGTGAGGGGTCCTCCTCGTAGGCGGTGCGCTGCGTGGGGGTGCGGGCCGGCGGCGGAGGGCGCACGGAATCGCGGATTTACCATGCACATGTCAATCAAGAACGCCCAACGGGCCGTCGCCGCAAAAAGGTTGACCCACCCGTGCGCCATCCCACAAGAGCCCCACGGACGCGTAACATCCGTGCCATACGACGGCCATGAACGAGCAAAGGTGCTCCGCACATGACGCACGCACTTCCTGGTTATGTCTGCCCCGAGGACGGCACGCGCGCGGACGTGCGGACCGCCCCCTGGTGCTGCCCGGTCTGCGGCGGCCCGTGGGACCTCGACTTCACCCCGGATCCGGCCACCGCCCTGGAGCCGGCGGCCGGCCCGCCCTCCCTGTGGCGGTACGCGCCGGCGCTGCCGCTGCCGGGGGCGTTCTCGGTGACCCTGTCCGAGGGGCACACCCCGATGCTGCCGCTCGGGGACCGGATTCACGCCAAGCTGGACTTCCTGATGCCGACGCTGTCGTTCAAGGACCGGGGCGCGGTGATGCTCGCGGAGCTGGCCCGGCGGCTGGGTCCGGAGCGGGTCGTCGCGGACAGCAGCGGGAACGCGGGGACCTCCGTGGCGGCGTACTGCGCGCGGGCCGGCCTGGGTTGTGAAGTTTTCGTGCCGGAGGGCACCTCGGAGAAGAAGACCGGTCAGATGCGGGCGCACGGGGCGGCCGTACGGGTCGTGCCGGGCGGCCGCGAGGCCGCCGCGAAGGCCGCGCGGGCGGCGGCGGACGAGCCGGGGGTCTTCTACGCGAGCCACGTCTTCAACCCCTACTTCCTGCACGGCACGAAGACCTACGTGTACGAGGTCTGGGAGGCCCTCGACGGCCGGCTCCCCGAGGTGCTCGTCGTCCCCGTCGGCAACGGCACGCTGCTGCTGGGGGCGGCGCTGGCGGTGGCGGAGCTGGGCCGGCGCGGAGTGCGGGCACCGGCGCTGGTCGGGGTGCAGGCGGAGGCGGTGTCGCCGCTGGCGGCCGCCTTCGCGGAGGGCGCGGAGGAGGCCGAGCCGGTGGCGCAGCGGCCGACCCTCGCGGAGGGCATCGCGATCCCGGCGCCGCCGCGGGGCCGCCAGATCCTGGCGGCGGTGCGGAAGTCGGGCGGCACGATCCTGACGGTCCCGGACGCCCGGATCCGCGAGGCCCAGCGGGACCTGGCCCGCCGCGGGCTGTTCGTGGAGCCGACGGCAGCGGCCTGCTGGGCGGCGGTGGGGCCCGGCGCGCCCTCGGACCCCCTGGAGGGCCGCGCGGCGGTCATCCCCCTGTGCGGTGCGGGCGCCAAGTCGGGCTCGGCGCCCTGATCTGCTGCGCGGGGCCGCCTCGAACGCCGGCGGGGCCGTGAGCAGCTCCGCCGGCGTTCGAGGCGGCGGGCGCGAAGCGCACGTACGGGGTCCGGGGCGGAGTCCCCGGGGAACGGTGGAAGGGCGGGTAGGGGACGTCGCCCCGCGCAGCGGCGCCACCCGCACCGTCCACGTCGGAAAACCGCCAGCCGGCCGCGCCCGGTTCTGCTGGACTACCCCCATGACCACGCTCCTTGAAAAGGCCATCGCCTTCACCGCCCTGCACACCCCCGCCGCGCCCCTCGCCCTCGCCAACGCCTGGGACGTGGCCGGCGCCCGCATCGTCGAGGCGGCCGGCGCCCCGGCCGTGGCCACCACCAGCGCCGGCGTCGCCTGGTCCCTCGGGGCGCCCGACGGCGACGCCCTCGCGCGGGACCGGGCCCTGGACCTCGTCGCCCGCGTGGCCGGCGCCGTCTGCGTCCCCGTCACCGCCGACATCGAGGGCGGCTTCGCCGCCGACGCCGCCGGGGTCGGGGAGACCGTCGCCGGGGTCCTCGCCGCCGGCGCGGTCGGCATCAACATCGAGGACGGCACCCGCGCCCCCGCCGAGCACGCCGAGCACCTGGCCGCCGCCCGGGCCGCCGCCGACGCCGCCGGGATCCCGCTGTACATCAACGCCCGCGTGGACACCTACCTCTTCGGCCTCGGCGAGAGCGCGACCCGTCTGGACGAGACCCTGGCGCGCGCCTCCGCCTACCTCGCCGCCGGAGCCACCGGCGTGTTCGTGCCCGGCGTCACCGACCCGGCCGTCGTCGCGGAGCTCGCCCGGGGCATCGACGCGCCGCTCAACGTCCTCGCCGGCCCCGGCGCCCCCTCCGTCGCCGAACTCGGCGCCCTCGGCGTGGCCCGCGTCAGCCTGGGCTCGTGGGTGGCGGAGGCCGCGTACGCCGCCGTCCGCCGCGCCACCGAGGAGCTGCTCGCCGACGGCACCTACGGCTCGCTGGCCGGAGCGCTCCCGTACGGCGAGCTGAACGCCCTGCTCAAGGGCTGAGATACCGGGAAGCGTGCATGCGCCACCGACCGTAGGATCCGGCCATGAGCACCTCGATACCGGCACGGCCGGAGGCGAAGGGGCGGGGCGCCTCCCCGCGCGGGACCGGCGGCGCCGTCTGGACGGCCCTCGGCACCGTGTACGTCGTCTGGGGCTCGACCTACCTCGGCATCCGGATCGTCGTCCAGACCATGCCGCCGTTCCTCTCCGCCGGCGCCCGCTTCATCACCGCGGGCCTGGTGCTGGCCGGCGTCGTCGCCTGGCGGTACGGCCCGTCCGCGCTGCGCGTCACCCGCGCGCAGCTCGGTTCGACGCTGCTGGTCGGCTTGCTGCTGGTGCTCGGAGGCAACGGCCTGGTCGTGCTGGCCGAGACCTCGGTGCCGTCCGGGCTGGCCGCGCTGCTGGTGGCGGCGGTGCCGATGTGGGTGGTGGTGCTGCGGGCGGCCACCGGGGACCGGCCGCCCGCGCGCACCCTGGCCGGGGTGCTGCTGGGGCTCGCGGGGCTGGCGGTGCTGACCAGCCCCGGGCTCAGCGGGGAGGTCCGGCTGTCGGGGGTGCTGCTCGTCCTGTCGGGCTCGATCGCCTGGTCGCTGGGCTCCTTCTCCGCCGGGCGGCTGCCGCTGCCGGGCAACCCGTTCACCGGCAGCGCGTACCAGATGGTGTGGGGCGGGCTCGGCGGGGTGCTCGTCGGGCTGGCGCGCGGCGAGCAGCACGGTCTGGACCCGGCCTCCTTCTCCACCGCCTCCTGGCTGGCCCTGGGCTACCTGGTGCTGATCGGTTCGGTCGTCGGGTTCACCGCGTACGCGTGGCTGCTCCAGTCGGCCCCGCTGTCGCTGACGGCCACGTACGCGTACGTCAACCCGGTCGTGGCCGTCGCGCTCGGCGCGCTGGTCCTGGACGAAGCACTGACCCTGCCGATCGTGCTCGGCGGCGCGATCGTGGTGGCGGCGGTGGGCGTGATCGTCAGCACCGAGCGCCGGAAGTAGGCCGCGGGACGGGGACCGGGGGCCGCGGGACGGGGACCGGGGGCCGCGGGACGGGGACCGGGGGCCGCGGGACGGGGACCGGGGGCCGCGGGACCGGGACCGGGGGCCGCGGGACCGGGATCGGGGGCCGCGGGACGGGGCGGGGGGCGGCCTCAGCCCCGGGCCGCCGCCTCGTAGAGGGCCTTGGCCTTCCCGTCGTACAGCGCCGCCGTGGAGTCCACGTCGGTGTCCCCGCCGCTGAGCACCCCGATGAGCCGTCCCGGCTGGCCCGTGCCGCCGCGGTCGGCGATCCAGGGACTGCCGCTGGTGCCCGTCCAGAAGCCCGCGCAGCTGATGTACAGCATGTCGGGGTCGTCGGTGTCGTGGCGGGTCTGGGTGGTGCAGGAGACCGGCTTGTTCTGCGGGTTGTGGTCGGACTCCGGGTAGCCGATGACGGTGACCTCGCGCTCGTAGCCGGAGGTCCAGTCCGGCTTGGGCGCCTCGCCCTGGCCGACCCGCTGCTGGAGGCTGCGGCCGTCCTCGTCCGGCTCGACGGTGAGGAAGGCGAAGTCGGCGGTCTCGTCGCCCCACTTCGTCCAGCGCTCGTCCACGTGGATCGAGCGGACCTTCCACACCCCGAGGGGCTGGGTGCCCGATCCCTCGCCGGAGAAGGCGGGCGCGAAGGAGAGCTCGCCGATGGCGAGCCCGTCGTGCGCCACCTCGCCCGGGCGGCCGTCCTCGCCCGCGGGGGCCACGCAGTGCGCGGCGGTCGCGACGACGTTGCCCCGGGGGCTGTCGACCACGCTCGCCGTGCACCAGTGCTCCCCGTTCGCCATGAGCACGCCGACGGTGGGGAAGGGGTGGACCGGCTGCTCGCCGGACGCCCCGAGGAGGACGACGGCGGCTGCCGCCACGATCCCCGCGGCGGCGGCCGCGGCCGTCGCCCCCTTCACCACCGGGCTCATCGCACGCCGGGGTCGGGTGTCGGTCCCTGCATCACCTTGCTGATCCACTCCAGGGAGCCCTCCCTCATGCCACGTACGTACGATTTTCCGTTGTGCTCACCATCCTGGATCACCTGGAGCCGGGTGTGCACGGGTCCCTTCCCGTACTCCCTCATGAACTTCTCGGCCAGGTCCCGGCCGCTCTCCTTGGTGCCGATCTGGAAGCTGATGTAGACGTCGGGTCCACCCTCCCTGATCAGCTTCTCGGCGAGCTTCTCGGGGTTGTTCTCGTCCATCGCCTCGCGGTTCCCCCGCCACAGCGGGGAGTCGGGGACGAAGTCCACGCCGCTCGCGATGACCGCCTTGAAGCGGTCGGGGTACTTCAGGACGTCCTTGAAGGCGCCGAACCCGCCCGAGGAGGAGCCCATGAAGGCCCAGCCGTCGCGGGAGGTGAAGGTCCGGAAATTGGCCTTCGTGAAATCCGGGACGTCATCGGCCATCCAGGTGCCCATCTTGGGCTCTCCGGGGATGTCGGAGCCGTCGTAGTGGTGCTTGGTGTCGGCGTTGATCACGGGCATGACCAGGATGAACGGCAGGCTGGTGCCCTTCTTGGCCCCGTCGATCACGGCCTGCTGGAGGCCGAGGCCCGGGCCCGTGCCCCAGTAGTTCTTGGGGTAGCCGCGGCCGCCGGGCAGGGAGATCAGGACCGGGAAACCGCTCTTGGCGTACCTCGGGTCGTCGTACTCCTTGGGGACCCACACCCACACGTCACCCGTGAATCCGGACTTCTTGCCGGTCAGGGTGGTCATGGCGATCTGCGTGCCGTCCGGCAGCCGGCTGGTGCGCACGAAGGAGGACTTCGGGCCGGTGGGCATCAGCACCCCCGGGCCGCCGATGTCCTCGGCGGCCGCCGACTCCTGGATCTTCCCGAAGGAGACGGGGTCCCCCATGTCGGAGAAGAGGCCGAACGCGTACGCCGCGCCGCCCCCGGCGGCGAGGGCGAGCGCGAGGGCGGCGCCGATCAGGATCCGGCGCTTCCGCGGGCGGCGCCCGGGGCTGCGGCCGCCCCCGGTCGCGGGGTCGCCGTCGCCGCCTTGGTGGTCATACTGCACGGATTGTTCCCGTTCCCTCTCCGGCGCCCCGGTTGGGCGCGGGTCGGACCGATAGGTCCCCCTTATCGCTTCTACAGAGGTGTCAACGACCGTAGGGGTTGCCTGGGACCGGGGCGACGTGGCGAGGGCCACGTGGCGGACGCCCGTACGGACGGGCGGGGCTTGCACGCACGGGTGGGGCGGCGGGCGGGTCGGCGGGCGCGGGCAGGCAGGCGGGCGGGGCGGCGGGCGCGGGCAGGCGCCCGGCGGCTCAGCCGGCCTCGGGCTTCGGACCCTTCAGCACCTTGCTGACCCACTCCAGCGAGCCCTCCTTCATGCCGCGCACGTAGTGCCAGCCGTTGTGCTCGCCGTTCTGGATGTCGCGGATGGTCGTCTTGACGGGGCCCTTGCCGTACTGCTGGACGAACTTCACCATCCGGTCCTTGCCGGACTCCTTGGTGCCGACCTGGAAGTTGATGTAGACGTCCGGGCCGCCGCTCGCGATCAGCTTCTCGGCGAGCTTCTCGGGGTTGTTCGCGTCCATCTCCGCCTGGTGGCCCTTCCAGAGCGGGGAGTCCGGGACGATCTCGCCGCCGCTGGCGATCACGGCCTTGAAGCGGTCCGGGTACTGCAGGAGCGTCTTCATGCCGACGAAGGCGCCGGAGGACGAGCCCATGAAGGCCCAGCCGTCGCGCGACTTGTACGTGCGGAAGTTGGCGCGGGCGAAGTCCGGGACGTCCTCGGCGATCCAGGTGCCCATCTTCGGCTGGCCGGGTATGTCGGCGCCGTCGTAGTAGTACTTGTTGTCCGGGTTGAGCACCGGCATGATCACGACGAAGGGCAGGCTGGTCCCGGCCTGGACGCCCTCGCTGATGGCCTTCTGGAGGCCGAGGCTGCGGTCGGCCCAGTAGTTCGTCGGGAAGCCGTTGCCGCCCGGGAGGGCGATGAGGACCGGGAAGGCGCTCTTGGCGTACTTCGGGTCGTCGTACTCCTTCGGGGCCCAGACCCAGACGTCCCCCTCGAAGCCGGACTTGGCGCCGGCGAGGCGGGTCTTGGCGATGACCGTGCCGTCGTCGAGCTTGGTGGTCTGCTTGAAGTCGGACTTCGGGCCGGCGGGCAGCTGCACGTCCGGGTCACCGGTGGGCGTGGGCGAGGCCGAGGGGCTCGCACCCTTCTTCGCCGGGCCGCCGTCCGTCCCGGCGGCGGCGGGCTGGTGGTTCTTGCCGAAGCTGACGGCCTGGCCGTTCCCGTCGAACCACTCGTTCTCGTAGGCGGCGAAACCCACGCCGCCGAGGACCAGCGCGCCGACGACGCCGGCGCCGATCCCTATCGTGCGACGCGACTTCCTGCGGCCCCCCGCCCCCTCGGGCTCGCGGCCGGACGACTGCTGAGGGTACTGATCCACGAACTTCGCTCCGAACGGTCTCGGCTGCCCCTGCGGCGGGGCAGCACACGGACATCCCCTTGACTGGTCCTGATGAGCGAATTCTGCGGATAGTTCCAAATCCCTGCAAAAACGTGTCCGGAACTTTGGGTTTCGACTCGCTCACTTCAGCGTGTCGAGCACCTCCGCGCACCGCCCCAGCAGGGCGATCAGCTGGTCGCGCTCCTGCGGGGTCAGGGCCGCGGCGAGCGTCCGCTCCACGCGCACGGCCCCCGCGTCCGCGAGCTCCATCGCGGCGCGCCCCTCCGGCGTGAGCCGGGTCTCCAGCACGTTGCGGTGCCACTCGTGCGGGGTCCGCTCGACGAGGCCGCGCTCGTGGAGGTTCTTCAGCACGGTGTTCATCGTCGGCGCGGTGACCCCGCAGAGGCGGGCGAGGGCCGCGGCGGAGATCCCGGGCTTCTCGGCGAGCCAGAGCAGGGCCGCGTACTGCGGAACCGTCACCGCGGCCGGCTTGCAGGCGGTGGTCTTCGCCGCGACGAGCGCCTGCTCGGCGCGCTTGATGTGCGAGCCGATGCGCTCCTCGGCGGGCATGGAGGTCATGACGGCATCTTATGACCCTTGCCAATCATTAGAACTCTAACTACTCTTCGAACTCACTTACTCAGAAGGATGCACCCATGCGCAAGCTGTCACATGTTCTGCCCGTCGCCGCCGCCCTGGCCCTCACCACGGCGCTCACCACCGGTGCCGCCCCCGGCCCGGCCCGCGTGTCGACGGCGTTCACCCTGCCCGGCGCGAAGGCCTACCCCGAGGGCATCGCCGCCGACGCCCGTACCGGCGCGGTCTACGTCGGCTCGTACGCCGACGGCACCGTCTACCGGGCCCGCCCCGGCGCCCGCGCGGCCGAGGTCTTCCTGCCCTCCGGCACCGACGGCCGGCACACGGCCAACGGCCTGCGCGTCGACGCCCGCGGCCGCCTGTGGGTGACCGACTCCACCGCCGGCGTCACGGTGTACGACACGGCGACCGGCACCCGCCTGGCCCGCTTCGACGTCGACGCCGCCACCCCGCACTTCATCAACGACCTGACCATCACCCCGGACGGCACCGCCTACCTGACGGACAGCGTCCGCGCGGTGATCTACCGCGTCACCCCGGCCCAGCTGCGCGCCGGCTCGGGCGCCCTGACGGCGGCCTACGACCTGAGCCGGCAGGTCACCCCGCCGCCGCCCGGCAAGTTCACCCTGAACGGCATCACCTCCGACGCGGCAGGCCGCTACCTGCTGGCGGTGGACATGACCGCCGGCGAGCTCCACCGCGTCGACCTGGCCACCGGCGCCCTCAGCCGGGTCACCCTCACGGGCGGCGACCTGAAGGCCGCGGACGGCCTGGACCTCTCCCCCGGCGGCACCCTCCGGGCGGCCCACAACATCACCAACACCCTGACCCGCTGGCAGCTCACCCCGGACGGCACCCGCGCCCGCCTGGTCCACAGCATCACGGACCCGGCCCTCCAGATCCCCACCACCCTGGCCCACACCCCGGCCCGCACCCTGGTGGTCCGCTCCCAGTTCGACAAGGGCGGCCCGATGACCCCGTCGACGGGAACCCCGACCACCTTCTCGGTCGCCTCGGTCCGGGGGCTGTAGCCGCCGCTGCGCCGAACGGCGCGGTGACCCGCGGCGACCTAAAATGGCCTCAAGAGTCAGCAAGGCACGTCCGGCGGCTCCACGGCACCCCCGCGGGCCGCCCGGCCGGCCCGGGAGGCGTGATGACCGTATCCCCCGACGCTTCACCGCAGTACGCGCACACCGACCCCGAGGACACCCTCAAGGTGCTCGGGGGCTCATGGCACTGGGCTCTGGGTCTCGCCCTCGTGACCCTGATCCCGGGCATCCTGATCCTCGTGTGGCCCCACGAGACGCTGCACATCCTGGCCGTGATCATCGGCCTCCAGTTCCTGGTGGCCGGCGGCTTCCGGTTCGTCACGGCCTTCTCGCACGGCAGGGAGTCGGGCGGCAGCAGACTGGCGGGCGTCCTGATCGCCCTGCTGCTGCTCCTGGCGGGCGTACTGGTGCTGCGGCACCCCACGCAGACGATCGCCCTGCTGTCCCTGGTCGTCGGCATCTCCTGGCTGCTGACCGGCGTCCTCGCGGCGTACGTCGCGATCGCCGACCGCACCCTCCCCCACCGCGGCCTGCGCTTCGGCCTGGGCGCCCTCGGCGCCGTCGCCGGAATCGTCGTGCTCTGCTTCCCGGTGGACTCGGCCGTGGCCCTGACCCGCCTGCTGGGCCTGTGGCTGGTCCTGCTCGGCGCGTTCGAACTGGTCATGGCCTTCGCCCTCCGCTCCACCACCCGCAAACTCACGACCC
Source organism: Streptomyces sp. NPDC093801 (assembly GCF_040701585.1). NCBI lineage: Bacteria > Bacillati > Actinomycetota > Actinomycetes > Kitasatosporales > Streptomycetaceae > Streptomyces > Streptomyces sp. NPDC093801. Next base: position 20,356 of record NZ_JBFBDP010000029.1, read on the forward strand.
CACCGCCCGGGTGACCCGGGCGGAACCCGAAGGGCCGGACTCCTGGAGCCCGGCCCCTTCGGCGCGCCCACAACTCGGCGCGCACCGGCGCCGGTTGCCCGCGTCCGGCACCTCCGCTCCCGGTTGCGGACGGTCCGTATCGGAGGAGGGTGGAACTGTCGGGGGGATTCCGAACCATGCCACGCGGGAGGTGCGGCGATGGCCCACGACGACCAGTTCACGGCGACCGGACCGTCCTTCACCGGCGCGGGATTCCCCCGCGCCGGCTTCTCCACCAAGTCGACGGACACCGTCCACGGGGTCAACGCCGTCGGGACCTCCTGCGGCGTGTACGGGGAGAGCCTGGCGGCCGGCCAGGAGTCGGACCGGCAGCCCGAAGTGGACCGGACCGGGGTGTTCGGCGACGGCGACAGCTACGGGGTGCACGGCATCGGCCGGACCTTCGCCGGGGTGCTCGGCTTCGTGCGCCGCCCCGAGAACGCGGGAGGGGTCTTCGGCATAGGGCTCCGCGGCACACCCGGGGTCGTGGGCCAGAGCCGCATCGACTTCATGCCGACCCTGCCCCGGGGCGACCTGACGGAACACGGCGGGGAAGGCACCGGGGTCCTGGGCGAGAGCGGCCGCGGCGCCGGGGTGGCCGGGACCAGCGGCGACGGGCCTGGCGGCGCGTTCTCGTCGGCCAGGGCCGCGCAGGTCCGCCTGGTCCCGTCACTGGACGCCGTTCCGGCGACCGGCCGCCCGGGCGACCTGCTCGCCGTCCTGAGGGGCGGGTTCGCCACCCTGTGGTTCTGCGCCCTCGCCGAGGAGGCGGACCGCCCGGCGGTCTGGGGCCGGGTACAGCTGGGCCAGGCGTCCGTCCCGAACCCGACGCTCGAACAGGGCGCCCAGGGCCAGGACGTCAAGAACGCCCAGGGCCTCCTCCTGGCCCACGGCCACGACCCCGGCCCCGTGGACGGCGTATTCGGCCCGCTGACACTGGCCGCCACCCGGTCCTTCCAGCAGGAGGCCCGCATCGTCGTCGACGGCCAGATCGGCCCCCAGACCTGGAGCGCCCTGCTGAACCACTTCCCCGCCGCGTAGCCGGCACCGCCCGGCGCACCCGGCCGTGCCCCCCCCCATACGACGAAGAGCGCCCGACCCGCTCCACCGCAGGTCGGACGGCCTTTCGCCGGACGTGTCAGACGTTGAAGCGGAATGCCTGCGGCCCGATCCTGACCTGCGGCGGAGCCCCATCCAGGGCTCTGACCTGGGATTTCCCAGTTGGCATGCGTTGGCTCCCGACGGCCGTTTACGAGCGTCCCGCGGACTGGCTGCGGACTGGCCGGGCCTGCGGAGGCCGAGAAATCCATGGCGCACCGGCCGGACCTGCAACGAGACTGCGCAGGTGAGCGACCGCTACCCCTGTCCCTGCTGCGGGCACCGCGTGCTCGACGCCATGCCCGGCTCCTACGAGATCTGCCCCGTCTGCTTCTGGGAGGACGACGGGGTCCAGTTCCGCTGGCCGACCATGGACGGCGGAGCGAACATGGTCTCCCTGATCGAGGCGCAGCGGAACTACCAGGACTTCGGCGCCTGCGACCAGCATGGCCGCCAGTACGTCCGCCCGCCGGCCGCGGACGAGCCGATCGACCCCGCCTGGCGCCCAATCGACCTGACGCGCGACTCCTTCGAGGGCTGGGACGCGAACGAACGCGACCCGTGGCCCGACGACCGCTCGGTGCTCTGCTGGTGGCTCCCCACTTTCTGGCGCCGGGAGCATCCATGACCACCCACATCGAGAGACTCATCCAGCAGCTCGATGACTCGACCGGACCGTCGTACGACGCCCGCGCAGAACTGATCGACATCGGCTCCGACGCCATCCCCGTCATCATCGACGGACTGCCCTTCCTTGGCGGCTTCGGTCAGCTGACCGCCATCGAGGTCTTCGAAGAGGTGGCGGACCCACGCTGCGGCCCCGCCCTGATCACGCTCCTGAGCAGCAACGACCCCACCATCCGCGAATGGGCGGCGATGGCCCTGGCGAGCCTGAAGATCGACGGCGCTGTCGAGCCCGTGCGCCACGCCTACCGCGCCTGCCTGGAACGGGCGACGCCACCGGACTGGAGCGAGCCGGACGGCATCCGCTGGGCCCTGACGGAACTCGGTGCCCGCAGCCCTGTCGTCCCGCCGCTCACCGTGCGCCTACGCGCCATCGCTGCGGACGACGCCCCTGGCTGGCCCTCGGCCCACTTCACCGAGATCATCAACGACCTGGCCGACCACGCCCAGGTGATCCTCTACTCCCAGTTCTGGCAGGTGGACGCCGGCCGCACGTACGGCGTCTCCGGCCCCAGCCTGGACTGGGAACTCGACTGGACCGCGCCCTGGGAGCACTTGGTCGAAGAGTCCCGCACCTGGTCTCTGCTGGAAGCCTCCGAAGCCCCCGCCGGCGACAACATCTTCGTCGCCCCCACCTGGATCGACCGTACCGACCTGTACCCAGAGAGGTGACCGATGCCGTTCCAGCACCCCGAGGAGATCGGCTACGGCTACGTGATCGAGCGCTACGCGGCAAGGAAGGACTCAGGCCACGCGCGCTACCTCGTCCTGCAAAGTGGTCGATTCCTGCGGCTCGAGTGGCCTCACGCCGAACATTTCGCCCGTCACCTCATCGACGACTCGGCCACGATCACCGATGCCGAGCTGGAGGCCCTTCTCGGCTACGAGTGGCGCTCACGCCTCACCGCCGCCTGGCTGATCGGCGTAGGCCGACGCGCCACGTTCCGTGAACGCATCGGCGACCTGCTCCTGGCCAGCGAGTTCTGCTTCTCCGGCAGCGCCTACTGCTTCGCCCTGGCCCGCTTCGGCACCCACGCAGACGCCGAGATCCTCACCGCCTACCTCGACCGCTACCTCCCCCGCGCCGACCTCCGCTACGACCAACCCGCCGCCCTCGGCGCCCTCCTCCGCCTCGACGTCCACCTCGGCACCCACCACGCGGACCGCTTCACCCAGCCTGACGGTCTCTGGGACCAGTGGGTCAATGCTTTGGCCCACCTCCGCGACCACCACGCCTACACCCCCGTCGAGCGTCGCCGCTGGACGGACCTCCAATGCGACTTCGCCAACGGCTGGTCCCGCCCATAGCCAGAGCGGGCGAGAGTGAGCAGGGCGCGCCGGCCGACACTCAGGCGCCGCCAGCGGGCATCGATCTCCCAACGGCGCTGACGAAGCTTGGCGGTCGGGAAACACAGGGCCGAGCTGGACAGGTCGACACCCGACGGGTAGTCGGGCAGACGAAGCCTCTGGTGGAGACGGATTTCTTGGTCGACAACCCACCTACCAGGGACTTCGCCCAACTGCTCCAGACCGACGGGTTGGAAAGAGCTCATTCTCAGTCGGCAATCCACCGACGCAGAGAGTTAAACACTGAGTCGCTATCCAGTTCATGCCCTCGATCAAGGCTCTTTAGCATCGCTGTGGAGTTCGTCAGGCGATCGGGATAATAGAGCTCGGGCGCCAGGCATGCAGGACAGTCGCTTAGCAGGCAGAACGGCGAGAGTGGGATTGTCTCCCCCTGCTGGGTAAGCATGTAGAGACTATCATCCACCAGAGGGCGAGCGTTCTCGAAACTAATTGGCTCAAAGTCCGGATGATCACCCATCAAAGCCAACCCAGAGATCTTATACTTGCCCGCATCCGGAAGCCAATGCAGTCTATCCATATGCACCCATTTGGCCCGAGCGAGAAACGCACACCAGGAAAGACTGCTGAGCATCAAAGACTCGATCTGCTCTAGACTCCTCTCAAATTCGGCACGCGTCCGCGGTCCAGCCCCATGACGGATCTTATTTCTCATGCGCAGCAATTCATCTAGATCTGCCATCAACCCCTTGCCTCCCTTCTTTCGCTGGGTCGCCTCTGCTAGCCCTGCCGCCTCATCTCCGTTCTCCCTAGCATCCGCCCCCACCGCCCGGATTACCCCCACCCAATGGCCCAGCGAGACGCCGCCTTTTTCAACTCCCTCGCTCCACTGAGAGATCGCGCTCAAATCCTGGCGGCCACGATCAGCCGCGATAGCGAGGGAAACAATACCCAATGACAAAATCAGCGACTCAACACACTGAATCGCCGCTTCATGTTTTTCGGCCAACGAAAGACTGTGCCTAAACTTCCGAACAGCCCGGGCAATTCCGTATGGATACGCCTCTTGAAAGACCCTGTACGGCTCGTTTTGCTTGCGCAGATTTTGCGCGATCAGCGAGCTGAGGTCCGCAGCTTCTTCCAACCTGATCCTCCGCTCACTACTGCTACCGCCATCAAAGATTCTTGTTCGAGAGTACTGAAGTTCCCGCCGGATTTTTTCCGCCTGCTGCAGCCCTTCACCTAGCCGAGAAATAGACGCTCGAATTCCGTCGACATCACCATCGCATCTCGGGATTCGAATTTCCGCCAAATCCCTCCACTTGATGCGCGGAATCACGTCGTAGCGAGGGAACTGACTCTCCGCCTGCGGGCTCGCCAAGTAGGCGATCAGATACTCCGCTGGGACGGCTTCACGGCTTAGCCTTATTGCAAGGAGCCCCTGCCCTGCCTGTACGCCCTCATACTCGGACGGAAGGGTCGTCCAGTACCGATTCCCGGCGAGATCGCGGCCGACAATGTCACCCTCGCGAAGCCTATACTTCGGTTCCCGATCGACAGTCCGCAAAGGGAGACTGGAGACTGGAGGAAGAGAGGGCCCTAGGTGAGAGGGCGGCAAAACCCTGTGCCTCACATCAACTTCAGGGTCCTTCCTCTCTTTGTCAATCTCTGCCGAGATGACCGATCCTGCGAAAATCTGAGAGAAATCCCCTAGCCTCAGGCCCTCTTGCGCCAACTTCCTCGCCTCGTGAACCTGCCTGTAACGCCCGGGTGAAAGATCGTAGCCCTGCGATGCAATCTCACCCTTAGCAACACAAAAACTTTGCTCATTTCGTCCGCGCTTTCGCTCGCCCTTGCTCCTTTGTGACCAGCGATACAGCAAGTCAGGCAGGTTATTCTTGGCGTGCTCTACGTCATCCAGAGGTTTGGCAGGCGAGTGACCGAGCTTTTCGCTCGGCAGCAACGGCGTCCTCCTGTCGTCCAGGCTCCATCCGTCAGCTGTCACCTCATAAAACCAGACGCTATCTTTCGCCTCACTGGTCGATTTGGTAAAGAAGAGCACAGCGGTAGAAATCCCGGCATAGGGCTTAAATGCCCCGCTGGGGAGTTTCACCACCGCTTCTAGCTTGTGCTCCTCCACCAAGAACCGCCGCAACTCCACGTGAGCCTTGGTGGAACCGAACAACAGCCCCTCAGGAACAATGACCGCGGCACGGCCTCCTGGCTTCAGCAACCTTGACGTCAAGGCGAGAAATAGGAGCTCCACCTTCTTCGTCTTGCTCAATTCAAGCAGCTCGGGCGCGACCCGATCCTGTTCCAGGGTTCCAGCAAACGGAGGATTGGTCAGCACCAGCGAATAACTCTCGGAGTCATCTGCCAGTCCATCAGCGAGCACATCTCGGCAGCGGATGTCCGGGTCTTCGACACCATGGAAAAACATGTTCATGGAGCCAACCCGCAGCATGGTCCGATCGAAGTCGAAGCCTTTGAATCCGGCATCCATTTTCGGACCGTCTTGACGCGAACGTTCGACATGTTCGGCAGCGGCGACCAGGAATCCGGCCGTGCCGCAGGCCGGATCACAGATTTCGTCACGGTCGGATGGATTCGTCATCTCAATGAGCAGCTGAACGATATGCCGAGGCGTACGAAATTGTCCGTAGCGTCCAACTGTGGCAGCCTTACTCAGCATGTACTCGTAAAGATCCCCTCTAGCGTTTTGTTCACCTGAGGGGATTTCGCTAAGTATGTCGACGACCTTGGCCAGCAGACTGGGTGTCGGGATAGTCAGCCGCGCATCTGCCATGAGCTCCGGATAGCCGAACGCGTCCGGTAGATGGTTTCGCAGCCAAGGAAACACCTCATCGCGGACAATAGCCAACATATTCTGAGGTGCTTCGGTGATGAAGTGAGACCAGCGCAGCCGCCGATCGGACTCCGCGAAGACGAAGTTGTCGATGGTCTGGCCTGTCCTCGCTGCCTCCCGTTCCTGAGCGGACTGCAGTTCATCGAGCCCCCTGATGTACATCAGGTACGTAAGCTGCTCGATGATCTCCAGTGGGTTCGACACGCCCCCAGACCAGAAGGCATCCCACAGTCGGTCGATCTTGCTCTTGAGGTCACCTGAGATCACGTATCGGAGGCTAACGGGTACCCGTCTTGTTTCGCTCACGGATTCAGTGACTGGCTGCGCCCCGGTGCTCCTAAAGCTGGGAGGCTTCAGACGTCATGGCCACCCTGCTGCTCGGGAGCATCGTCTCAGCCGAGCCTGCGCACTGTCAGTCGCAGCCAGCGAAGGCGGGAAGTGCGACGCCTGGACGGCTGGCAGGCATGGCGATTCTCACGTTGCCTGCCAGCCGTCCAGGGAGACCTCCGATCCGTTGTTCAAGTAGTGGTGGAGAGCGCTGGCTGTGGTGTCGACGAACGCGTCGGGGATGGCGTTGGCGTCGACCCAGCGGACTTGGGAGTGCTTGCGGGGTTCGCGGTTTTCGGGTTCGCCGGTCCATTCGTGGGCGGCGAAGACGATCGTGAGGAATCCGTTGGGGGCTTCGACGCCCCAGGCGCCGTGGATGATGTGGGCGACCTTGAGGGACTCGGGCTTCACGATGAGGCCCGTCTCCTCGTAGAGCTCGCGGACCGCGGTCTCCGTGATGGGCTCGCCCGGTTCGCTCTTCCCGACGGGGAGGTCCCACATCCCCTGTGCGAACTTGGCGTTCTGGCTTCGTTGGAGGAGGACGACGCGGTTGGTGGCCTTGTCGTGGACGATGACGGCCGCGACGAGCAGGGTCATCGATTCGAGCGCCGGCTTGAGGGCTTGGGAGCGGTCGTCGGTCTGCTGGGCCACGGTGTTCCCTTCGTCGGACGGGTTGTTGGGCATGTTAGGCGAGGGCCTCGCGAGCGCGGCGGGCGAGATCGGCGGCACCGGGAACGCGGCGGCGCTGGTAGACCGCGAGCGTGGAGCGGATCGAAGTGATCGCCTTACGGGTGCGGTCGGAGGTCATGCCCTCCATGAGGACCAGGGCCTGGGTCCAGGCGGCGACAGCCTCGTCAGCGCGGGCCTGGGCGGCGAGGCTGTCGCCGAGGTCGGCGTGGGTGAGGGCGTGGACGCGCTTGTACTTCTCGGGGTCCCAGCGGGTGAGGGCGTCGCGATGCTGCTGTTCGGTGCCGATGTGGTCGGCGAGGTCGGTCAGGGTGCGGGCGGTGTGGCTGGCCACGGTGCCGGCGGCGGGGCCGCTGACGCGGGAGTAGGTGGGCTGGGGGCCGTCGTCCCGGAGGAGGGCGTCTTCGGCTGCGAGGAGGGCACGTGCGGCCGATGGGCTCGCGTCCGTGGCGGCGTAGGCGCGGGCGTGGGTGATGTGGAGGAGGGCCTCGGTCTGGCCGTCGACGTGGCCGAGGCCGCGTCGCAGGGCGCCTTCGACGAGGTCGACGCAGTGGTGGGGCTGCTTGAGGCTCAGGGCCTGGTGGGCGAGGGCGCGCATCATCCAGGCGGCGTGGCCGTGGGGGTCGGCTTCGCAGGCGAGTTGATAGCCGACCTGGTAATAGCGCTGGGCGGCGCCTTCGTGGCCCAGGTCGTGGTGCTTCCATCCGGCGAGGTAGGCGAGTTCGGCGACGGCGCCGAAGGCGGCATGACGTAACGGTTCCGAGGGGAAGCGTCCCCGGAGCATTGGGGCGGCGGTGTCGGCGAGGTACGTGGTGACGGTGGTCAGTCCGTGACCACCGCCGAGTCGTTCGTCGGCGGCGCTGAAGGCCGCGGTGATCTGGCGTACGACGTCGATGTCCTCGGCTCCGACGAGGGAGCGGCCCGTGCGGGCGCGGAGCATCCGGGAGGTGGCTTCGTGGTCGTGGAGCAGCGGCATGGCGACGCCGGCCGTGGTGAAGGCTGCGATGGCGAGGAAGCGGCGGCGTTCGACGTCGGCACGGCCGAGGTCGGTGACTGCCTCGACCGGGTCGCCGTTCGAGGTGGCTTCGGCGTCGCCAGAGTGGAGGCCGAGCTGGGTCGGGGTGACGACGAGGCCCAGGCGGCGGGAGAGGGCTTCGGCAAGGTACTGGCCGGCCTGGCCCGAGGGTGTGCGGGTGCCGTTGGCCCAGTGGGAGATCGCGGACTTGTTGGTCTGGAGGAGTTCACCGTTCTCGGCGGCGATGCGGCGGACGTCCTTGGCGAGGGCTTCGTACGTGCATCCGGCTGCGTGGATCGTCTCGCGCAGGCGGGAGTTGGGGTCGGTCGACGCTGGCACGTTCCTCCGTCCCGGAGCTGTAAACCGCGTATACCGCTTGGACTCGGTCACACCGTACCCACTCTGCGTAGCGGGCGGTTCACTTATCGACAGCCGCCCCACTCTCGGGCCGGGCGGCCCCTAAGTTCCGTACGCCCCCTGCCGGGCTCGGGCATTCCTATGCCCTGGCCCGGACGATCAGAGACGGAGACACGGTGACCACCATCGACACCGCGACCATCACGGTCGAGCTGCCCGACGCCTTCGACCCGCGCTGGAGCCGCCTGCCCGGCGTCCAGGTCGACGGCCGACGCATCACCATCGACCCGGCCGAGTACTTCTTCCGCTTCGAGTCCAACACCTGGCTCGTCGCCGACTGGGAGCTGGTCAAGGCCCAGCTCCTGGACGTGGACGAGACGACCGAGAGCGCGGTCGAGCAGCTCGCGCTCGACTTCATCAAGAACCACGGCGAGTCCACCTCCGACGCCGCCCGCGTCCTGATCACCGCGCACGAGGTGTACGCGTACCTCTTCCGCGACGAGCACCTCGCCGGCCTCGGTCTGCCGCAGATCACCGCCGACCACCTGAGGATGCTCCGCGAGGCCGCCACCCTCATGGCGCTCAACAAGGTCGAGCTGGACGGGCACATCTCCAACGTCGGCCCGTGCTGGTTCTTCCCCGCCGCCACCTCCGTCGTCTTCGACCTGGAAGACGCGATGGGCGGGATGCTCGACGAGGTCTACCACGGTGGCTGGTTCAACGAGCACCGACGCATCGAGTCCATCAAGGCCCACGCCGCCCTCGGCGGCCGGCTCGTGCACGGCTGCCAGTCCGTGCCGGACCAGACCGGTGGTGTCGTCGCGCCCTACGGTGCCTCGATGGCCAACTTCCGTGACGACCTCGCCGCGTTCAAGGCGAGCTGGATCGAACAGGTCTACGCCCACCGCGTGACCGCGGCCGAGTAGCCCCCACCCCTCTACGGCTTCGGGGCGGGCCGGCACGCTCGCCCGCCCCGGAGCCCACCAGCCCCTGGAGACACCCCCATGGACCAGAGCCTGACCGCCGCCCTGCTGGACGACCTGTGTGCCCTCATCCGCAAGCCCCTCCCCGAACGCGCGGAGATCCGCGTCTGGGGCATGTCCGGCGTCGAGCGCGTCACCTTCCCCGACGGCACCACGGCCGTCTTCAAGTACGCCAAAGAGCCCTTCGACCGCGAGGCCCAAGCCCTGCGGATCGCCCACCAGCGCGGGCTGCCGGTCCCCGAGCTTCATGCCACCGCCATGCAGGACAAGTGGCTCGGGATGCTCATGGACGACCTCGGCACACCGGTACGGGACGCCGACGACCTCGACGGCGTAGCCGCCGCCGTGATGCTCCACGCCGCCCGCCCGGCCAGCGGTCTGCCCTTCCTCGACGGCGCGGGCCTCGCGGCCCTGCCCGGCCGGGCCCTCGACCACCTCCAGCGGCTGCGGAAGGCCGGCCGGTGGACGGACTGCGACGACATCGAGACCGCTCTGCGGAAGATCTCCGCAGCGGCTGAGGCCCGTGCTCAGGGGGCGACGCTCGACCCGTTCGGCTGGGTGCACTCCGAGTTCCACCCCACGAGCGTCCACATCGGGGAGGATCGCCGGCACCTCCTCGACTTCGCCCGCGCCTTCACCGGCCCCGGCCTGATCGACCTCGCCTCGTACCACGGCACCACCGACACCCCGGACCCCGTCCAGCTGAGGGTGTTCCTGGAGCAGTACGTCGCCGCCGGAGGGCACGAGGACGCCCTCGCCGCCCGGGGCGGCCTGACCGCCGAGGCATGGGCCCTGGGTTGGCACCGCATGTGGGCCGTCGAGTGGTTCATGGAGCAGGCGATCCGCTGGATCAACGACCCGACCAGGGACTTCGCGTACATCCCCGTCGTCCGCCGCCACCTGAACGACGTGGTCCAACTCCTGGAGGTCTAGGTGCTCGCCCAGGTCTCCCCCTGGTACGCCCACGCCGCCCAGCGTCTCGCCACCGCACCGGCCCACGCCCTCACTCCTCCGGCACGGATGGAGTGGAGCACCCACCCCGGCCTGGGCCCCGGCGCGGAGATCCTCAGCCGGGACCTGCGCGGCAAGCGCATCCTGGAGCTGGGCTGCGGCCCCGGCCACAACGTCGCCCACCTCGCCCAGCACCACCAGGCCCGCGTCACCGGAGTCGACCTGGTCGGCCTCCAGGTACGGCGAGCACGCTCCCACTATGGCCACATCGACGGCGCCACCTTCTCCGCCGGCCACGCACTGCACCACCTCCAAGCCAACGGCCAGACCTTCGACGCGATCTACTCGGTCTTCGGCGCCGTCGGCCTGGCTGCTCCGGAGCTTCTGCTCGTCGCGATCTCCCGCCACCTCGTGCCCGGCGGCGTACTGGCCTTCTCCGTACCCCACCCGGCACGGGCTGGAAGACATCCTTCGACGGACGACCGTCCCCGCGAGGACTACGTCACCATGCCCGACCGCACCCGGCTGCCCATCGCCCGCTGGGAGTTCGACGCCCGCCGCTGGGCCGCCCATCTCTCCCGGACCGGCCTGCGGATCACCTCGGCCATCGAGCTGCGGCACCCGCGTCTCGACCCGTGGCCCACCACCCTCCTGATCACCGCCCGGAAACGCTGACCGACGGAGGCAACGATGCCATTGCCCTACCTCCTGCTCGACATCGACGGCGTCCTCATACCGTTCCCGGCGTCCGACGGCAGCACCCCACCCACCCACGTCCGCCACACCGTCCTGCCCGCGGGCCGCGACCCCGACAACCCGGTACCGATCTGGCTCAACCCCGCCCACGGCCCGTTGCTCGCCGGCTTCCTGACCAGCGGCCTCGTCGCCCCCGTGTGGTGCACGAGCTGGCGCAAGGACGCCACCACCATCGTCGGGCCGCTCCTCGGGCTGCCGGAGTTCCCGTACCTCGATCTCCCCCGCCCCGAGATCACCACCAGCCACCCCAACGGCTACCTCTGGAAGCGCGACCACGTCGAACCGTGGCTCGGCGGGTCGGCGGTCGCCTGGGTCGACGACGACTTCACCGACCTCGATCACGCCTGGGCGGCGGAGCGGACCGCCAAGGGAACGCCGACTCTCCTCGTTCAGCCCGACTCACACCACGGGCTGCAACCCGGGCATCTGGCCGAGCTCACGACGTGGGTCTCGCAGTTGCCCGCAGCCCGCGCCGCCTGACGGCTGATGTCCTCGCTGCCACGAGCAGTGCGGGCATCAACGCATGCAGTTTTGTGGCTGGCAAGCAGCCGACCGAAGAGCCGGCCGGACGCCCCCGCCACGAGCCGTGGCGGGGGGATCGGGCCGTGGCGTCAGCGGTGTGCGGACCGCAAAGGCCGCCCGACCCGCTCCACCGCAGGTCGGACGGCCTTTCGCCGGACGTGTCAGACGTTGAAGCGGAACTCGACCACGTCGCCGTCCTGCATGACGTAGTCCTTGCCCTCCATGCGGGCCTTGCCCTTCGCGCGGGCTTCCGCGACCGAGCCGCAGTCGACCAGGTCCGCGAAGGAGATGACCTCGGCCTTGATGAAGCCGCGCTGGAAGTCGGTGTGGATGACACCGGCCGCCTCGGGGGCCGTGGCGCCCTGCTTGATCGTCCAGGCGCGGGTTTCCTTCGGGCCGGCCGTCAGGTAGGTCTGGAGGCCCAGGGTGGCGAAGCCGACGCGGCCGAGGGTGGCCAGGCCCGGCTCGTCCTGGCCGACCGACTGGAGGAGCTCCAGGGCTTCCTCGTCGTCCAGCTCGGCGAGGTCCGCCTCCAGCTTGGCGTTGAGGAAGATGGCCTCCGCCGGGGCGACCAGCGCGGACTGCTCGGCCTTGAAGGCGTCGTCCGTCAGCTCGTCCTCGTCCACGTTGAAGACGTAGAGGAACGGCTTGGTGGTGAGCAGGTGCAGCTCGTGCAGGAGGTCGCCCTGCTCGGTGCCCTTGGTGATGCCCTGGGAGAAGAGGGTGTCGCCGTTCTCCAGGATCTTCTGGGCCTTCTCGGTCGCCGCCAGGACCGCGACCTTGTCCTTCTGGAGGCGGGACTCCTTCGTCAGGCGGGGGATCGCCTTCTCGATGGACTGGAGGTCGGCGAGGATCAGCTCGGTGTTGATCGTCTCGATGTCGTCCTTGGGCGAGACCTTGCCGTCGACGTGGACGACGTTCTCGTCCTTGAAGGCGCGGATGACCTGGCAGATCGCGTCGGACTCGCGGATGTTCGCGAGGAACTTGTTGCCCAGGCCCTCGCCCTCCGAGGCGCCGCGCACGATGCCGGCGATGTCGACGAAGTCGACCGTGGCCGGGAGGACGCGCTGCGAGCCGAAGATCCCGGCCAGGACGGCGAGGCGCTGGTCCGGGACGCCGACGACGCCGATGTTCGGCTCGATGGTGGCGAACGGGTAGTTGGCCGCCAGTACGTCGTTCTTGGTCAGGGCGTTGAACAGGGTCGACTTGCCGACATTCGGCAGGCCGACGATTCCGATCGTGAGCGACACGTTGGCGACTTCCCGTAGCTGAGTGGGGGCGGCGGCCCGGAGTGGGCCGTCGGACAGTTTACTTTCCTATGAGCGCGCACGTGGTTGTACGCGTGTCCGGGCGGGCTGGACGGGGGGTCGCGCCTAGGTTGGTGGGGTGGAGCGATACAGGACGCGTTCGGTACGTCACCCCCAGGTGCCCGCACAGGCGGCGCGCCGCCCCCGGCCCCCCGCCCCGGCCCCCGCCCGGCGGATGCCGCGGCCGCGGCTGACCGGGCTCGGCGGCGGGCTGTTCGCCTGCGTGGCGATGCTGCTGGTCGCCGGGATCGCCTGGCTGCTGTTCGACTCCTCGCTGTTCGTGTACGGGCTGCTGTTCCTGCCCGTGGCCGCCGCGACCGCCCTGTGGGTGCGCCCGGCGGACCTGATCACCGCGCCGGTGTGCGTGCCGATCGCCTTCGCCGCCGGAGTGTGGCCCGTGTCGGGCGGCTCCGGCGGCTTCGGCGGGGAGCTCATGGGGGTGGTGTCGGCGCTGTCCCTGCACGCCGGGTGGCTGTACGCGGGGACGCTCGTCGCGGGCCTGATCGCGCTGGCCCGCCGCGCCGCGCTGAGCGGGCGGCGCAGGGCGGCCGCGGCCCGGCGCGGGAGCAGCAGCGCCGCCTACTGACCCCTACCGCGTCAGCCCGTCCCGCGCCGCCATCGCCGCTCCCACGATGCCGGCGTTGTTCTGGAGCTTCGCGGGGACGATCTCGGCGCGGACGTTCTCGATGAGGGGGAGGAACTTCTCCGGTTTGCGGCTGACGCCGCCGCCGAGGATGAACAGGTCCGGGGAGAACAGCATCTCCACGTGCACCAGGTACTTCTCCAGCCGGCGGGCCCAGCGCTCCCAGCTGAGGTCCCCGTCCTCCTTGGCCTTGACCGAGGCCCGGGTCTCGGCGTCGTGGCCCTTGAGCTCCAGGTGGCCCAGCTCGGTGTTCGGCACGAGCCGGCCGTCGCGGAAGAGGGCGCTGCCGATGCCCGTGCCCAGGGTGAGGAGGAGGACCGTGCCCGGCACCCCGCGCCCCGCCCCGTAGGTCATCTCCGCGACGCCCGCCGCGTCGGCGTCGTTGAGGACGGTGACCGGGCGGCCGCCGAGCCGTTCGGAGAACAGGGACGCCGCGTCCAGGCCGATCCAGGCCTTGTCGACGTTGGCGGCCGTCCGGGTCACGCCGTGGGTGACCACTCCGGGGAAGGTGACGCCGATCGGCCCGTCCCAGGAGAAGTTCCGGACGACCTCGGCGACGCCTCCGGCCACCCCCTCGGGGGTGGCCGGATGTGGTGTCAGTACCTTGTGGCGCTCCTGCGCCGGCTCGCCGCGGTCCAGGTCCACGGGCGCGCCCTTGATCCCCGTACCGCCGATGTCCACTCCGAAGATCTGCATGGACTCACGGTACGAACGCACCGCCGCGCGGGCTACTCGTCGGAGCCCGCGGCCATCAGTTCGGCCGCCTCGGTGCGCAGGTCGCGGCGCAGTTCCTTGGGCAGCGAGAAGGTGATCGACTCCTCGGCGGTCTTGACGATCTCCACGTCGGCGAAGCCGCGCTCCGCCAGCCATTCCAGGACCTCCTCGACCAGGACCTCCGGCACGGAGGCGCCCGAGGTCAGGCCGACCGTGGTGACGCCCTCCAGCCAGGCCTCGTCGATCTCGCTGGCGAAGTCGACCAGGTGTGCGGCGCGGGCGCCGGCGTCGAGGGCGACCTCGACGAGGCGGATGGAGTTCGAGGAGTTCTTCGAGCCGACGACAACAACCAGGTCGGCGTCGGCGCCCATGGCCTTGACGGCGGCCTGGCGGTTCGAGGTGGCGTAGCAGATGTCGTCGCTGGGCGGGGAGACGAGCAGCGGGAACTTCGTCTTCAGCGCGTCGACCGTCTCCATCGTCTCGTCGACGGAGAGGGTGGTCTGGGAGAGCCAGACGACCTTGGACTCGTCGCGGACCTCGACCTTGGCCACGTCGTCGGGGCCGTCGACGATCGTGATGTGGTCCGGGGCCTCGCCGGAGGTGCCGATGACCTCCTCGTGGCCCTCGTGGCCGATGAGGAGGATGTCGAAGTCCTCGTTGGCGTACCGGATCGCTTCCTTGTGGACCTTGGTGACCAGCGGGCAGGTCGCGTCGATCGTCGCGAGCCGGCCGCGCGCCGCCTCCTCGTGCACCACGGGCGCCACGCCGTGCGCGGAGAACATGACGATGTTGCCCGGCGGGACCTCCTCCGTCTTCTCGACGAAGACGGCGCCCTTCTTCTGCAGCGTCTGGACGACGTACTTGTTGTGCACGATCTCGTGGCGGACGTAGACCGGGGCGCCGTACTGCTCGAGGGCCTTCTCGACGGCGATCACGGCGCGGTCCACGCCCGCGCAGTAACCGCGCGGGGCGGCGAGCAGGACGCGGCGGGAAGCGGGTGCGGGGGCAGTCATACGCTCCATCGTACGGGGGGCTCCAGGAGGCCGGACGTCCCCCGTCCGGCAGAGACTGGGTCGAACGTCCGTCCCCACGACCCCCCGGAGGAACGATGGCAGCCGCTGTGGATCCCGGTACGGCCGCGCCCCCGGCGCTGCGCCGGAGCCTGGGCTTCCGCGACCTGGTGGTGTACGGGCTGCTCTTCATCGCGCCCATGGCCCCGGTGGGGGTGTTCGGCACCCTGGACGCGAAGTCGCACGGGGCCGTCGCGCTCGTCTACCTCGCCGCGACCGTCGCGATGGGCTTCACGGCGTTCTCGTACGCCCAGATGGTGCGGGTGGCACCGCAGGCGGGGTCGGTCTTCACCTATGCCCGCAAGGGGCTGGGCGAGGGGGCGGGGATGGTCGCGGGGTGGATGGCGCTGCTCGACTACCTGCTGATCCCGGCGGTGGCGTACCTGTTCTCGGGGATCGCGATGAACGCGCTGGTGCCGCAGGTCTCGCGGTGGGCGTGGACGGCGCTGGCGGTGGCCGTGACGACCCTGCTGAACCTGTGGGGGGTGCGGGTGGCGGCGCGGGTGGGCTTCGCGGTGCTGGCGATGGAGATCGTGGTGCTGCTGGTCTTCCTGGTGTCGGCGGTGGCGGTGCTGGCGCGGGACGGGGCGCGGCGCGGCTGGCTGTCGCCGCTGGCCGGCGACGGCTCGCTGGACTTCTCGACGGCGGCCGTGGTGGGGGCGGTGTCGGTGGCGGTGCTGTCGTACCTGGGGTTCGACGCCATCGTCTCCTTCGCGGAGGAGGTGGCGGGGGGCGGTGCGCGGGTGGCCCGGGCGGTGCTGTTCTGTCTGGCGCTGACCGGGGTGCTGTTCGTCGCGCAGACCTATCTGGCGGCGCTGCTGGCCCCGTTCTCGGCGGCGGAGCTGGCGGCGGACCCGGGGTTGCAGGGGCCGGCCTTCTACACGGCGGTGGAGGCCTCGGTCGGGGGCTGGCTGCACGACCTGGTGGCGGTGAGCAAGGCGGTGGGGGCGGCGTTCGCGGCGCTGGCCGGGCAGGCGGCGGCCGGGAGGCTGCTGTTCGCCATGGCCCGGGAGCGGCGGCTGCCGGGGGTGCTCGCCCGTACCCGTGCGGGCACGCCGAGGGCGGCGCTGCTGGTGGCGGCGGGGGTGACGCTGGTGGCGGCGGTGTGGGCGGCACGGCGCGACGACGGGCTCGACCACCTGGTCTCCGTGGTGGACGTGGGGGCGCTGGTGGCGTTCACCCTGCTGCACGCGTCGGTGGTGGGCTGGTTCGTGGTGCGCCGGGCGGAGGGCGCGCCGCGCTGGGGCAGGCACCTGGTGGTTCCGGTGCTGGGTGCGGCGGTGACGGTGGCGGTGATCGTGGAGGCCTCTCCGGCGGCGCAGGCCGTGGGGGTGGTGTGGCTGGCGGTGGGGCTGGGGGTGCTGTTCTTCCAGCGGGGGCGTGCGGGCTCCGACACCCCGCCCGGCGCCTGAGACGCTGTCAGCGTCGGCGGTTAGCCTGCCTGCATGGGTCTGAATACGTCGGCGGAGGCGCCGCTGCCGGTCGGTCAGGTGTCCCGGCTCATCGGGGGCTGGATCGACCGGCTGGGCCAGGTGTGGGTGGAGGGGCAGATCACGCAGCTGTCCCGGCGGCCGGGGGCGGGGGTGGTGTTCCTGACGCTGCGCGACCCGTCGCACGACATCTCGGTCAGCGTCACCTGCTTCCGGCAGGTCTTCGACGAGGTCGCGGACGTGGTCGCGGAGGGTGCGCGGGTCGTCGTCCTGGCGAAGCCGGAGTGGTACGCCCCGCGCGGTCAGCTGTCCCTGCGGGTCACGGAGATACGGCCCGTCGGCATCGGGGAGCTGCTGGCGCGCCTGGAGCGGCTCAAGCGGTCGCTGGCCTCGGAGGGGCTGTTCGCGCTGGAGCGCAAGAAGCCGCTTCCGTTCCTGCCGCAGCTGATCGGCCTGGTGGTGGGGCGGGCCTCGGCGGCCGAGCGGGACGTGCTGGAGAACGCCCGGCGGCGCTGGCCGGCGGTGCGCTTCGAGGTGCGCAACGTGGCCGTGCAGGGGGTGCACGCGGTGCCGCAGGTGGTGCGGGCGGTCAAGGAGCTGGACGCCCTGGACGAGGTCGACGTGATCATCGTGGCGCGGGGCGGGGGCAGCGTGGAGGACCTGCTGCCGTTCTCCGACGAGGAGGTCGTGCGGACGGTCGCGGCGGCCCGAACGCCGGTGGTCTCGGCGATCGGGCACGAGCCGGACTCCCCGCTGCTGGACCTGGTGGCGGACCTGCGGGCCTCGACGCCGACGGACGCGGCGAAGAAGGTCGTCCCGGACGTCGGCGAGGAGCTGGAGCGGGTGCGCCAGCTCCAGGGGCGGGGTCTGCGGGCGCTGCGGGGGCTGCTGGAGCGGGAGGAGCGGGGGCTGGCGCACGCGCTCGCGCGGCCGGTGTTCGTGCATCCGCAGCGGATGGTGGAGACCCGGGAGGACGAGCTGGAGGCCCTGCTGGCCCGCAGCCGGCGCACGCTGGGGCACCTGCTGGACCGGGCGGAGTCGGAGCTGGAGCACACGCGCGCCCGGGTGGTGGCGCTGTCGCCGGCGGCCACGATGGAGCGCGGGTACGCGGTGCTCCAGCGGGCGGACGGGCACGTGGTGCGGGCTCCCGGGGAGGTCGCGCCGGGCGAGGAGCTGCGGGCGCGGGTGGCGGAGGGCGAGTTCGCGGTGACCGTGCTGGAGGCCCGCTCGGGAACCGGTACGGACGGACACGTTCCGGCAACAAAGTCGCTGTAACACACATCTACGATGGGACACGGGAATGTCTGAGACCGATACCGCGCTGGGCTACGAGCAGGCCCGCGACGAACTCGTCGAGGTCGTCCGCAGGCTGGAGGCCGGCGGCACCTCGCTGGAGGAGTCGCTCGCGCTCTGGGAGCGCGGCGAGGAGCTGGCTCAGGTCTGCCGCCACTGGCTGGAGGGCGCCCGCGCCCGGCTGGACTCGGCGCTGGCCGCCCGGGAGGCGGCGGACGCGGCCGGCGGGGACGGCCGCGAGGAGTGATCCGGGTCACCAGCACCGGCAAGTAGTTGAAATTTCATCTACTTCTGTCCTAAGGTCGGGGTACCGCTTCACCTCCGTACAGAAGAAGGCTTACCGATGTCTCTCGTGCTCGACGCCGCTGCTCAGGACCTGCTGTTCCGCGAGGCCCGCACCGCCAACTCGTTCTCCGACGAGCCGGTGACCGACGAGCAGGTCCAGGCCATCTACGACCTGGTGAAGTACGGCCCGACCGCCTTCAACGCGACCCCGCTGCGCGTGACCCTGGTCCGCTCCGCCGAGGCCCGCGAGCGCCTGGTGAACCTGATGTCGGACGGCAACAAGGCCAAGACCGCCGCCGCCCCGCTGGTCGCGATCCTCTCCGCGGACAACGAGTTCCACGAGGAGTTCGACACCCTCCTGCCGCACTACCCGCAGGTCAAGGGCTTCTTCACCGAGCGTCCGAACCGCGAGCGCTTCGCCGGCATGAACGCCGCGCTGCAGGCCGCCTACTTCATCGTGGGCGTGCGCGCCGCCGGCCTGGCCGCCGGCCCGATGACCGGTGCCGACTTCGAGGGCATCAACAAGGAGTTCCTCGACGGCGACCACTCCGCCCTGATGGTCGTCAACATCGGCAAGCCGGGCGAGGACGCCTTCCACCCCCGCTCCCCGCGCCTGTCCTACGACGAGGTCATCACCACCGTCTGAGCCCCGGCCCGACGGCAACGCGCAGAAGGCCGCCCTCCCCGGTTCCCCGGGGAGGGCGGCCTTCTCGCGTCGTCCGGCACGGCTGCGCGGCGCCCGCCGGCCCCGGCCCGAAGGGGCTCGCCGGCCCCGGCACGAAGGGGCTCGCCGCCCCGCCGCGCGAAGGGCCCCGGCGGCCCCGACGGCCTACTGCCCCTGCTTGAACTCCAGCGCCGCCGCCATCGCGCCCAGCCGCTCGAAGGAGGCCGTTCCGGTGACCACCGTGACGTGGCCCTGCTCCTGGCGCACCAGCGCGTCGTACTTCTCGCCGTCCCAGCGTTCCCACGCCCGGTCGCCGACCTGCTGGGTCTGCCCGGTGGGTGCGGCCTTCTGGGTGAGCTTGTCCAGGTTCTTCTTCGAGGCGTCCGTGGACTGCTCGATCGCCACGTACTGCTGGTCCGGGTCCAGGAAGCCCAGGTGCCAGGCGTTGGCGTTCTTGCGCTCGAACGTCACCGACGTCGCCCGCCACTGCTCCGGGAGGCCCACCGGGGCCGCCACCGGGTACGGGGCCGCGCGCCGGGCCGTGAGGGTCTCCACCCGGTAGTCGACCGTGCGCGTCGGGTCGGCTTTGTCGTCGTGCGGGACGAAGATGTAGATCCCCGCCACCACGACACCGATCAACGCCAGCGACCGGACCATGTCCCAGACCGTCTGCTTGCCTTTCATACCTGCCACCCCACCATCGTCCCGCATGGCCGACGGCGATCACCGCCGGGGTCGGCGCGGCGGCCCGGGCGGGCGGCGCGCGAGGGGCGCGGCGCGTCCGCTCAGCCGGACGCGCTGACCGATAATCCGCTCATAAGTGACCCGCTCTGCTCAATATGTCGACGAACCGATAGAGTTTCAGCACCCTCACACTCCCGGCCGTCGTCGTACAGAAAGGTGCGCTCCGATGACCGAGCACAACCTGCCGCCCCAGCTCGAAGTAGCCCCCGACTCGCCCGACCGCAACCTCGCACTCGAACTCGTACGGGTCACCGAGGCTGCGGCGCTCGCCGCGGGCCGGTGGGTCGGCCGTGGCGACAAGATCGGCGCCGACGGCGCCGCGGTCAATGCGATGCGGACCCTGATCTCCACCGTCTCGATGAACGGCGTCGTCGTCATCGGCGAGGGGGAGAAGGACGAAGCCCCGATGCTCTTCAACGGCGAGCACGTCGGTGACGGCACCGGCGCCGAGGTCGACATCGCCGTGGACCCGATCGACGGGACCACCCTCAACGCCAAGGGCATGCCGAACGCCATCGCCGTCCTGGCGGCCGCCGACCGCGGCACGATGTTCGACCCGTCCGCCGTGTTCTACATGGACAAGCTCGTCACCGGCCCCGAGGCCGCCGACTTCGTCGACATCAACGCCCCGGTCTCGGTCAACATCCGCCGGGTCGCCAAGGCCAAGAGCATCGCCCCCGAGGACGTCACGGTCGTCATCCTGGACCGCCCCCGCCACGAGGGCATCGTCAAGGAGATCCGCGAGACCGGCGCCCGGATCAAGTTCATCTCCGACGGCGACGTCGCCGGCTCGGTCATGGCGGTGCGCGAGGGCACCGGCGTGGACCTGCTCATGGGCATCGGCGGCACCCCCGAGGGCATCATCTCGGCCTGCGCCATAAAGTGCCTCGGCGGCACCATCCAGGGCAAGCTCTGGCCCAAGGACGAGGCCGAGCGCCAGAAGGCCATCGACGCGGGCCACGACCTCGACCGCGTCCTGACCACCAACGACCTGGTCTCCGGCGAGAACGTTTTCTTCGTCGCGACCGGCATCACGGACGGCGAGCTGCTGCGCGGCGTCCACTACCGCTCGGAGACCGCGACCACGTCCTCGCTGGTCATGCGCTCGAAGTCGGGCACGATCCGGCAGATCGACTCCACGCACCGCCTGTCGAAGCTGCGCGCCTACAGCGGCATCTCCCTGGGCCGCGCCCAGTAGGAGGACCCGCGGCCGGCGACGGCACGCCCGAGGGGCGGTCCCTGTGCGGGGGACCGCCCCTCAGTCGTCTCCGGTACGGGCCGGCCCGCCAGGGGTCAGCCCGCCGCGGCGACCGGCCCGGGCGCGCCGGGCAGCAGCTCGGCGGCGCGGCGCCTCCTGCGGCCCAGCACCACCCGCCGCTCGGCGGCGGTGAGACCGCCCCAGACGCCGTACGGCTCGGGCTGGAGCAGGGCGTGCTCCCGGCAGGCGACCATCACGGGACAGCGGGCGCAGACCCGCTTGGCGGCCTCCTCGCGGGCCAGCCGGGCCGCGGTCGGCTCCTTGGACGGCGCGAAGAAGAGCCCCGCCTCGTCCCTGCGGCACACCGCCTCCGTGTGCCAGGGCCCGTCCTCCTCTTCCCTCGCCGGCACCCGCGGCTTCGGCACGGCGACCGGGCGCGTCTGAAGACTCTGGAGGGCTGCCTGCAGGGACTGATGCGGCGGATGCGGCACGGTCTACTCCTGACGACGTGTACGCGAGCGAGAGACGATGCACCTGTCCCTACCCGCTGCGCGTGCCCGTATGCACCGTGCGCGGCGTGCCCGCCGAGGATCGTCCGAAACCCAACCACCCGCGGGCGGGCCCGGCGGAGGGCTCAGCCCAGCCGCTTGCGCAGCTTCTCCGCGAGGTCGACCAGGCGGGCTCCGAGCTTGGCGCGGGCCTCGATGTTGCCGAGCAGGGCGAAGCCGCGGACGATCACGACCGGCGCCTGGGGGTCGGCGGTCGCGCCCTCGCCGCGCACCTCGAAGTTGCCGAGGACGCCGCTGCCGTAGCCGCGCAGGGTGACGTTCTCCGGGACCAGGATCTCGACGTTGCCGAGGACCGAGACCACGTTGAACTCGGTGACCTGCTGCTCGAATACGGCCTCGGTGAGGTCGATGCTGATGTCGCCCATGACGGAGACGGCGCGGGTGTGCGCGCCGGGACGCCAGCGGCCCTTGCGGGCGGAGCTGCTGCACACGGCCACCACCGACTCGACCGGGCCGATGCCCGGCGCCGCGGGGGCCGGGGCGGCGGACCGGTGCGCGGCGGCAGCGGCGGCGGCTCCGGCCGGCAGGTCCCGTACGAGCACCTCCAGCTCCCCCACCGTCTTGACCGCGTAGAGGGTGTCGAGGCGCTCGGAGTGCTCCTCGGCGGTCAGCCGGCCCTCGGCGAGGGCGTCGGAGAGGATCTGCGCGATCCGGTCCCGGTCGGCGTCGGAGGCGCGCAGCCCGCCGGCGTCCGGGGCGGCGGGCGCCCCGGGAGCGGGCGCGGGGGCAGGGGCGGCGGGGTGCTTTTCCAGGTCCACGCCCGTCAGCATAGCGAGACACGATAGATCGCGATACTGGTCGGTGAGCCCTACCTCACAGACGAGGCCGCGCCGGGAGGTTCTACGCTGGATAGCCGCGCTGCCAAATCGGGCGTCAGCGCTGTCTGCCGAGTGAGGATTGGCCACCATGCCGGAGTTCGCGTACACCGACCTGCTGCCCTTGGGCGAGGACACCACCCCCTACCGGCTGGTGACCTCCGAGGGCGTCTCGACCTTCGAGGCCGACGGGCGTACGTTCCTCAAGGTCGAGCCGGAGGCGCTGCGCAAGCTCGCCGAGGAGGCCATCCACGACATCCAGCACTTCCTGCGCCCCGCGCACCTGGCCCAGCTGCGCCGCATCATCGACGACCCGGAGGCGAGCGCGAACGACAAGTTCGTCGCCCTCGACCTGCTCAAGAACGCCAACATCGCGGCGGCCGGCGTGCTGCCGATGTGCCAGGACACGGGCACGGCGATCGTGATGGGCAAGCGCGGCCAGAACGTCCTCACCGAGGGCGGCGACGAGGCGGCCCTCTCCCGCGGCATCTACGACGCCTACACCCGCCTGAACCTGCGCTACTCGCAGATGGCCCCCCTGACCATGTGGGAGGAGAAGAACACCGGCTCGAACCTGCCCGCGCAGATCGAGCTCTACGCGACCGACGGCGGCGCGTACAAGTTCCTCTTCATGGCCAAGGGCGGCGGCTCGGCCAACAAGTCCTTCCTCTACCAGGAGACCAAGGCGGTCCTCAACGAGGCCTCCATGATGAAGTTCCTGGAGGAGAAGATCCGCTCGCTCGGCACGGCCGCCTGCCCGCCGTACCACCTGGCGATCGTCGTCGGCGGCACCTCCGCCGAGCACGCGCTCAAAACCGCCAAGTACGCCTCCGCCCACTACCTGGACGAGCTCCCCCGCGAGGGCTCCGCGCTCGGCCACGGCTTCCGCGACGAGGCCCTGGAGCAGCAGGTCTTCGAGCTGACCCAGAAGATCGGCATCGGCGCCCAGTTCGGCGGCAAGTACTTCTGCCACGACGTCCGCGTCGTCCGCCTCCCGCGCCACGGCGCCTCCCTCCCGGTCGCCATCGCCGTCTCCTGCTCCGCCGACCGCCAGGCCGTCGCGAAGATCACCGCCGAGGGCGTCTTCCTGGAGCAGCTGGAGACCGACCCGGCGCGCTTCCTGCCGGAGACCACGGACGAGCACCTGGACGAGACGGCCGACGTGGTCCGCATCGACCTGAACCAGCCGATGGACGACATCCTGGCGACGCTCACCAAGCACCCGGTCAAGACCCGCCTCAGCCTGACCGGACCCCTGGTCGTGGCCCGCGACATCGCGCACGCCAAGATCAAGGAGCGGCTGGACGCCGGCGAGGGCATGCCGCAGTACCTCAAGGACCACCCGGTGTACTACGCCGGCCCGGCCAAGACCCCCGAGGGCTACGCCTCCGGCTCCTTCGGCCCGACCACGGCCGGCCGCATGGACTCCTACGTCGAGCAGTTCCAGGCGGCGGGCGGCTCCAAGGTCATGCTGGCCAAGGGCAACCGCTCGCAGCAGGTGACCGACGCGTGCGGCGCGCACGGCGGCTTCTACCTGGGCTCCATCGGCGGCCCGGCGGCCCGCCTGGCGCAGGACTGCATCAAGAAGGTCGAGGTCCTGGAGTACGAGGAGCTCGGCATGGAGGCGGTCTGGAAGATCGAGGTCGAGGACTTCCCGGCGTTCATCGTCGTGGACGACAAGGGCAACGACTTCTTCCAGAACCCGGCCCCGGAACCCACCTTCACCCACATCCCGGTCCGCGGCCCGGGCCTGTAACACCGAGAGGGGCCCGCACCGGCAGGTGCGGGCCCCTCGTCGTCACTGCTCGCCGGCGGCCGGGGGCGGGTCGCTCTCCATCGCGGCGAGGGCCCGCTGCGAGGCCTCCAGCCCGATCTCGAGGATGTCCCGGCTGAAGTTCTCCGGCTCCTTCTCATAAAGGGCCCTGCCACGCTCGGAGGTGAAGCAGGAAGCCGGAACCGCGTCCTGCCCCTCCGGAATGAACTTGAGCACCTCCTCCTCGGCGGCCAGCGCGGCCACCATCGCGCCCCGGTACTTGTGGCGCTCGGACCTCGGAGCATTGAGCGCCCCGAGCGAGGCCCAGCGACCGTATCGGAACGCGACGTCGGCGAACTCACCGGGATCGATGATCTCGGACGGCCTGTCCCCGCCGTAGGCAGGCGGAGGGGGCGGGATCTCCTCGTCCATCACGAAGGCGAAGCGCCTGTCCCGCCCACAGGCCCGGCACGTCCCCTCGTACACCGTCACGAGGTCCTCGCCGCGCTGCTCCAGATGGTGCCGACGCTCGAAGCCGCCACTGCCCCCGCACTCGCACGGGTGCAGGTCCATGTACAGGTGTGCTTCCAGGGAGGAACGGGCTTTCAACATCCCGTGATCGTAAGGTCCGTTGCACGGCCTGCGCCCCGGTCCGCCGTCCGGGTCCGTAGGCCGCTGTGGCGAGGGCCCCTCCCCCGTGCGGGGGAGGGGCCCTCACGCATGTCGGTCCGGCGGTAGACGTGCTGGTCAGGGGGTTCCGGCGAGGCTGTTCCCGTCAGCGGGACAGCCTCTTCGAAACCGGAGTCCACGATGAAGAACCGTACGCGCGCCCTCGCCCTGGCCGGATCGGCCGCCCTCGTCGCCACCCTGGTCGGGGCCGCCCCGGCCCCGGCCGCGCCCGCCGCGCCCAAGGTCGCCTCGGTGCACGGCGGCGGCACGGTCTCCTACCCGTACGTGCCGAAGGAGCACGACATCCGCTTCACCGTCGACGCGGAGCAGGTCCCCTGGAGCCGGCCGTTCCAGGGCGAGGGCGGGGATCAGGGCATGCCGGTCGACGCGCGCGGCACGGTGACGGTGTACCACGCCATGCCCGACCAGAACTTCACCGCTGTCGCCGAGGCGCGGGTGGACTGCCTGGTCACCGGAGGGAAGACGGCGGTGGTCACGGCGGTGGTGACCTCCTCGAACGTCGGCTGGGAGGGCAAGCGGATCGGGATCAGCGTCCAGGACGGGGAGCGCGGCGCCCCGGACCGGGTCGGCTTCTCCTGGGGCATCGCCAACGTGGACGTGAAGCCCGACGGGACGGCGGAGGCGCCCCGCGTGGGCACCTGCATGGCCCCGGCCCCCTTCACGGAGGTGGTCAAGGGCGGCTTCAAGGTCACCCCGGCGCCCCTGGCCCCCCGCCCCGCGAAGCCGTGACGGCGTCCTGGGCGTGACCGGCCCCGCGCCGGGTTAACGTCGGGGTCACAGGCCCGCACCTGGCCGTTCACCCCGGTTCGCAAGGATTCCCGCGTGGCAGCGACGACCCCCGCCCCCTCCCCCGAGACCACCCGCGCGATCCGCGTGGTCGCGCACCGGGGGGCATCCCACGAGCACCCCGAGCACACCATCGAGGCCTACCGGCAGGCCATCGCCGACGGGGCCGACGTCCTGGAGTGCGACGTCCGGCTCAGCGCCGACGGGCGGCTGGTGTGCGTGCACGACCGGACGGTGGAGCGGACCTCCGACGGGCGCGGGGTGGTCTCGGAGCTGACGTACGAGCAGCTGGCCGCGTTCGACTTCGGCGGCTGGAAGGGGGAGGCGCACCGGGGTGCGCGGGTGCTGCTCTTCGAGGACCTGCTCAAGGAGGCCCTGGCGGCGGACCGGCCGGTCGGGCTGGCCGTGGAGACCAAGCACCCCACCCGGGCCGGGGGCCGGCTGGAGGCCGAGCTCGTACGGGTGCTGAGGGAGCACGGGCTCGTGGACGGGTCCGACGGCCGTGTCGAGGTGATGAGCTTCTCCCGCACCGCGCTGACCCGGCTGCACCGGCTGGCGCCCGGGCTGCCCGCCGTCCACCTGATCGAGCGGCGGCTGCGCGCCCCGCGGCCGCCCTTCGCGGGGCATGCCGGTCCGGGGATCGACCTGGTGCGCAAGGACCCGGGGCTGGTGGGGCGGCTGAAGGCCAAGGGGCTGCGGGTGCGGGTGTGGACCGTGGACGAGCCCGCGGACGTGGAGCTGTGCGTCCGGCTCGGGGTGGAGACGATCATCACCAACCGGCCCCGCGAGGTGCGCGAACAGCTCGAAGCGCTCTGAGCGGGGCTCCAGGACACCGGGTACACGGGGCGCGGGGCCTGCCGGGGGCCACGGACGCGTGTGCGGACCGTGCGGTTGCGGACCGTCGAACACCCGGCCGGGAAGTCCGGCCGGGTGTGGGGGTTCTGGTGGTGCGGGGCCCCGGCTACGCGAAGCGCTGGTTGGCCGAGCCGTTGCAGGCCTGCAGGCGCAGCTGTTCGTGGGCTGCGGCGACGGTCAGGCACATGCCGGGGGCGGCGGCGGGGCGCAGGGTGGCTCCGTCCCGGACGAACCGCTGGTTGGCGCCGCCGTGGCAGTTCCAGAGGATCAGGCCGGTGCCGGCCCCGTAGGCGCCGCCGGTGACGTCGAGGCAGCGGTCCTGGCTCAGTCCGGCGTGGAGGGACTTGTTCACGGGGTCGTACCACCAGTCCTGGTTGCGGCCGCCGTGGCAGTCCCAGCCGACCACCTTGGTGTTGTTCGCGCTGGAGCCGCCGAAGGAGTCGAGGCAGTTGCCGGTGGCCTCGTTCTTCAGGGGCTCGTAGAGGTCGTCCCAGGCCCCGGCCTGGAGGACGGGGGTGCCGGTGCTGGCGGGGTCGGCGCAGGAGGCCTCGCGCAGCCCGGAGTCGTAGAGCTGGGTGAGGCAGGACGCGAAGGCGCCGTGGCCGCGGTAGTTGGGGTGGAAGGACTGGCGGGCGGTGTTCTCGTCCCAGGGGAAGTGGTCCCCGAGGTCGAGGTAGAGGCCGCGGGCCCAGGTGTCCTCCATGCAGACCTCGTGGCCGTGGAAGAGCCGCGAGTTGTCCAGGTAGGTGGCGCCGGCGGCGAGGGCGGCGGCGCGCATGCCCTTCTCGAAGGCGGGGACGGCGTAGTTGCGGCCCCAGGCGGCGTCGGAGTCGTAGCCGGCGCAGCCCCCGGGGAGCTTGCCGGGGAAGTTCGGGTTGTCGTTGAAGTCGGGGCCGATGGGGCTGGGGTAGCCCATCACGACGAGCTTGTAGTCGGAGTCGGCGTAGCCGGCGTCGCGCATGACCGTCTTGAGGTCGCCGATGGTGGCCTCGACCTTGGGGCGCAGACCGTCGACGCGGGCCTGCCAGCCGGGCCCGTACTTGGGTTCGCAGGTGCCCTGGCTGAGCACCCAGCGGGTGACGCAGTCGGTCATGACGGGGCCGAACTGGAGGTCGTCGTTGGCACCGGCGACCAGCAGCACCATCTTGATCTTCGTGTTGCGGGCCTTGACGGCCAGGTTGTCGCTCTGCACCAGCTCGTCGGCGTACTGCTTGCTGCCGCCGATGCGGATGTTGCCGGTGTAGCCGCCGGAGCAGGCGACGTTGAAGGTCAGGTCGGCCGGGATGCCGGTGCGGTGGATCGCGGAGTCCGGCGAGCGGTGGCACTGGTTGGCGGGGGTGTTGGTGGCGGGGTCGTAGTTCCCGACGCCCTCGCCGGAGATCTCGCTGTCGCCGAGGGAGATGAGCCCGGTCTTGCGCTCGGCGAGGGGGCGGATCGCCGGGTCCCCGTAGATCTTGGTGGCCTCGGCGGCGCGGATGGCTTCGAGTTCCGGTGAGAGGGGTGTGATCGAGCCGGATGCGGCGGGTGCCGCTTCGGCCACGGGGGTGATGGCGGTGGCGCCCCCGAGGGCGGCCGCGATCGCCGCGACCGCGGCGAATGTACATCTGAGCCTGGGTTTCGCATGAGAACGAGCCATGTACTGCCTCCCCGATAGCGGTGTTACC
The DNA here is from genome assembly GCF_040701585.1 of Streptomyces sp. NPDC093801. Taxonomy (NCBI): domain Bacteria; kingdom Bacillati; phylum Actinomycetota; class Actinomycetes; order Kitasatosporales; family Streptomycetaceae; genus Streptomyces; species Streptomyces sp. NPDC093801. The sequence continues at coordinate 48,426 of NZ_JBFBDP010000029.1, forward strand.
CCCGGTATTTACTGGCCGGTAGGGGAGATGGGAACAGTCCGAACAAGACAATTGCTCAACTTTCTGAGGAGGATGTGAAGATGACCGACGATCAGCAGGCAGCGGAGTTCCGGACCGAGCACGACTCCATGGGCGAGGTACGGGTGCCCGCGCACGCCAGATGGCGCGCCCAGACCCAGCGCGCCGTGGAGAACTTCCCGCTCTCCGGGCAGCGCCTCGAACGCGCCCACATCGCGGCCCTGGCCCGGATCAAGGCGGCCGCCGCCCTGGTCAACGCCGAGCTCGGGGTGCTGGACGGGGAGACCTCGGACGCCATCCGGTCCGCCGCCGCGGAGGTCGCCGAGGGCCGCTGGGACGAGCACTTCCCCGTCGACGTCTTCCAGACCGGCTCCGGGACCTCGTCCAACATGAACGCCAACGAGGTGATCGCCACCCTGGCCGGCGAGCGGCTCGGGCGCGAGGTCCACCCCAACGACCACGTCAACGCCTCGCAGAGCTCCAACGACGCCTTCCCGTCGTCCATCCACATCGCCGCCACCGCCGCCGTCGCCCACGACCTGGTCCCGGCCCTGCGCCACCTGGAGCTGGCGCTGGAGCGCAAGGCCGCCGAGTTCGCCGAGGTGGTCAAGTCCGGGCGCACGCACCTGATGGACGCCACCCCGGTCACCCTGGGCCAGGAGTTCGGCGGGTACGCCGCCCAGGTCCGCTACGGGATCGAGCGCCTGCACGCCGTCCTGCCGAGGCTCGCCGAGCTGCCGCTGGGCGGTACCGCCGTCGGGACCGGGATCAACACCCCGCCCGGGTTCTCGGCGGCCGTGATCGCCGAGGTGGCGCGGGCCACCGGGCTGCCGCTGACCGAGGCCCGGGACCACTTCGAGGCGCAGGGGGCGCGGGACGCGCTGGTGGAGACCTCGGGCATGCTCCGCACGATCGCCGTCTCGCTCACCAAGATCTGCAACGATCTGCGCTGGATGGCCTCCGGACCGCGCACCGGATTGGCCGAAATCAATCTGCCGGACCTCCAGCCGGGGTCCTCGATCATGCCCGGGAAGGTCAATCCGGTCGTCCCCGAGGCCGTCTTGATGATCGCCGCTCAGGTGACGGGCAACGACACGGCGGTCGCCGTGGCGGGCGCGGCCGGCAACTTCGAGCTCAACGTGATGCTCCCGGTGATGGCCCGCAACCTCCTGGAGTCGATCCGCCTCCTGGCCAACGGGAGCCGCCTGCTGGCCGACCGCACCGTGGACGGGATCACCGCCAACGCCGAGCGGGCCAGGGAGTACGCCGAGTCCTCGCCCTCCGTGGTGACCCCGCTGAACCGCTACATCGGCTACGAGGAGGCGGCCAAGGTCGCCAAGCGCTCCCTCGCCGAGCGCAAGACCATCCGGGAGGTCGTCCTGGAGTCCGGCTACGTCGACCGGGGTGTGCTGACGCTCCAGCAGCTGGACGAGGCGCTGGACGTCCTGCGGATGACCCGCCCCTGACCGGTCCCCGGCCCTCCCCCGGCCCTCGCCCGCAGGGTCCGGATCCGGTCGTTCGCATCCCCCGCCCCCTCCGTGACCTGCACCGCAGCGTCCCGGAGGGGTGCCGCCCTAAGATCTGCGCATGACAGGTGATTTCACGCCCGGGAGCAGCCAGGCGCACCCCGCGGCGCCGGGCGCGGCCGGCGGCGTGCGCTGGGCGCCCGGCGACCGGATCCTCTGGCGCTACCGCGGCCACGAGCCCGGACTGGAGGGCCGGGTGCACATCGCCCGCCCCGTGACCGTGGTCCAGGACACCGACGAGCTGCTCGCGGTCTGGATGGCGCCTGGCACCGAATGCGTCAAGCCGGTGCTCGCCGACGGCACCTCCGTGCACGAGGAGCCCCTCGCCACCCGCTACACCGCCCCGCGCACCACCCAGCGGGCGCGCTGGTTCGGCACCGGGGTGCTCAAGCTCGCCCGGCCCGGGGAGCCCTGGTCCGTATGGCTGTTCTGGGACCGCGGCTGGGTGTTCAAGAACTGGTACGTGAACCTGGAGGAGCCGCAGACCCGCTGGTCCGGCGGGGTGGACTCGGTGGACCACTTCCTCGACATCGCCGTCCACCCGGACCGCGGCTGGAAGTGGCTGGACGAGGACGAGTTCGCACAGGCGCGGCGGATCGGGCTGATCGGCCCGGAACAGGCGCGGCGCGTGGAGGAGGCGGGCCGCGCGGCACTGGAGGTCGTCACGGCCTGGGGGCCTCCGTTCTGCGACGGCTGGGAGGACTGGAGGCCCGATCCGGCCTGGGAAGTTCCCCTTCTGCCCGAGGACTGGGACCGCACCCCGGCGCATATGACGTCATGAGACCCTTGATGCGCCCCCGGGGTTCAAACGTAGGATCGTCCTCCGCCGGTCGTACGCGGGGGGCCATCCCGGTGCCGCTCCCGTAAATGACCTGCGGCGACCGGGACTTGACCGGAGGTCGACGCGGAAGAAAGGTAACGAGCGGGACGCGGAACCCGGGGGTGGTGGTGCCCCCGCCGCTGAGCGGGTATACCGCGACTGACCGAGTTGAGTGCAGCGCACATCGAGCGCAAACGGACGGAATTCCACGCGTGACGGAGTACCCCACCTCCCAGGAGGGCCCGCAGCCCACCGTCGCCCCCGGCGGAGGTACGGACGAGCTCGGCCACGGCAAGGCCCCCATCGCGGCCGCCGAGGCCGTACGCACGCATGCCGACTTCCCGCGCCCGCGCGGCACCGCCGGCGAGGGCTCCTCGGGCCACGGCCCCGCGGACTCGGACCCCGAGGGCGCGCGGTCGCGTGACGGCGGGGCCGCGCGCAACGCGGGCCGGGCCGACGAGGCCGCCGCCGGGACGCAGACGCCGCCGGGACCGGGCGCGGGCGGCCCGGGCCACGGCGCCGCCGAAGCGGGCGCGGCCCGGCGCGAGGGCGACCGGCTGCGGTTCGTCGGCGCGGCCACGCGCCGCATCGCCCGCGGCATCGACCTCGACGAGATCGTGCTCGGCCTGTGCCGGGCGACCGTTCCCACCTTCTCCGACGCGATCCTCGTCTACCTGCGCGACCCGCTGCCCGTCGGCGACGAACGGCCCGTCGGCCCGGTCGTTTTAAGGCTGCGCCGCACCGACCGGCTCCGGCCGATCGACGATCTGGGCCTGGCCGACGGCGGCGAGGCCGCCGGAGCCGCGGGGGGCGCCGGCGAACTCGACTTCAGCCAGCTGCCGCTGGTCGGCCCGCAGGGCGACCTGCCCGCGGCGGAGCTCTGCGAGATCCGGCCCGGCGGGGCCCTCGCCGAGGTGCTGCGCGGCGTACGGCCCGTGTTCGGGTCGGCCCCCGGCGCCCGTGACGCGCTGCCCGAACTGCTGGGCGCCGACCATCCGGTGCCGCGCGGCCAGCGGGCGATCCTCGCACCGCTGCGGGGCCGCCGCCGCGTGATCGGCGCGGCGGTGTTCCTGCGCAGCCCGGACCGCGACGCCTTCGAGCAGAACGACCTGCTCGTCGCCGCCCAGCTGGCCACGCACACCGCGCTCGGCATCGACAAGGCCGTCCTCTACGGCCGCGAGGCCTACATCGCCGACGAGCTCCAGCGCACGATGCTGCCCGACGGCCTGCCGCAGCCCACCGGCGTCCGGCTGGCCTCGCGCTACCTGCCCGCCGCCGAGACGGCCCGGGTGGGCGGCGACTGGTACGACGCCATACCGCTGCCCGGCAGCCGGGTCGCGCTGGTCGTCGGCGACGTCATGGGCCACTCCATGACCTCGGCCGCGATCATGGGCCAGCTGCGCACCACCGCGCAGACCCTGGCCCAGCTGGACCTGCCCCCGGCCGAGGTGCTGCACCACCTGGACGAGCAGGCCCAGCGGCTCGGCTCCGACCGGATGGCCACCTGCCTGTACGCGGTCTACGACCCGGTCTCGCACCGGATCACCATCGCCAACGCCGGCCACCCGCCGCCGGTCCTGCTGCACCTGGGCGGCCGCGCCGAGGTGCTGCGCGTCCCGCCGGGCGCCCCCATCGGGGTCGGCGGCGTCGACTTCGAGGCCGTGGAGCTGGACGCCCCGGCCGGGGCCACGCTGCTGCTGTACACCGACGGGCTGGTGGAGTCCCGGCTGCGTGACGTCTGGACGGGCATCGACCAGCTGCGCGAACGGCTCGCCACCACCGCGCAGCTGACCGGGCTGGACCACTCGCCGCCGTTGGAGGCCCTCTGCGACGACGTGCTGGACATGCTCGGCCCGGGTGACCGGGACGACGACATCGCGCTGCTCGCGGCCCGCTTCGAGGGGATCGCGCCCAGCGACGTGGCGTACTGGTTCCTGGACCCGGAGGAGACCGCTCCGGGCCGGGCCCGCCGGTTCGCCCGGCGGGCGCTGGCCCGCTGGGGGCTGGAGGAGCTGAGCGACTCGCTGGAGCTGCTGGTCAGCGAGGTGGTCACCAACGCCGTCCGGTACGCCGAGCGTCCCGTGACCCTGCGCCTGCTGCGTACGGACGTGCTGCGCTGCGAGGTCGGCGACGACTCCCCGCAGCTGCCGCGCCAGCGCCGGGCCCGGGAGACCGACGAGGGCGGGCGCGGCCTGTTCCTGGTCAACCGCATGGCGCGGCGCTGGGGCGCGACCCGGCTGAGCAGCGGCAAGGTGGTCTGGTTCGAGCTGTCCCTGCCGGGGGCGCACGACCGGCGCTGAGCCGGAGGGCCCGAAGGCCCGAGGGCCCGAGGGCCCCGAAGGTCCCGCGTACGGAAACACCGCCGCCCCGCAGCGTTCTCGCTGCGGGGCGGCGGTGTTCTCGTGCCTACTGCAACAGGTCCGGGCCGGGCGCCGGCGGCGTCGGCTTCTTCGTCGGCGGCTGCGGGTCGCCCGTCGGCGGGGTCGGGCCCTTCGTCGGCGGCGTCGGGCCCTTCGTCGGCGGGGTCGGGTCGGGCTTGCCGCTGCCGCTGCCGGAGGGGTCCGGGGTGCCCGTCGGGCGGGTGCCGGAGCTGGTCGGCGAGGGGCTGACGGAGCCGGAGGGACCGCTGGAGGGGACGGCGGTGCGGGTCGGGCCGACCGGGGTGCCCATCTTGGCGTCCGACAGGTCGAACTCGCCCGTGGTGACGCCCTTGAGCGCGGCCAGGGTGTAGGCCTGCCAGATCTGCGCGGGGAAGCTGGAACCGCCCGCACGGCCCTTGCCGGCCGTACCGGTCAGGGTGACCTGGCCGTGCGAGTTGGGGTCCTCGCCGAACATCGCGACGACGGTGACGAGCTCCGGGGTGTAGCCGGTGAACCAGGCGGCCACGTTGGACTCGGTGGTACCGGTCTTGCCCGCGGCCTGGTAGGCGTCGCTGCGCACGGCCTTGCCGGAGCCGTCCTGGACCACGCCGGTCAGGACCTTGGTGACGGTGTCGGCGGTCTCGCTCTTGAGGACCTGGGCACCGAAGGGGCTCGTCGGCTTGTAGTCGGCGCCCACGTGCTCGGCGCTCTTGACGATGGTCGGGGTGACCTTCTTGCCGTGGTTGCCGAAGGTGGCGTAGACGCCGGCCATCTCCACGGTGTTGGCGCTCATGGTGCCGAGCGACATGGCGGGCTTGTCGGCCGGCCAGCCCTCACGGTCCTTCATGCCGAGGGCGATGGCGGTCTTCTTCACCTCCTGCGGCTTGGCGTCCACGATCATCTGGGCGTACACCGAGTTCACGGAGGAGTTGGTGGCCTCCTGGACCGTGAGCATCGGGTCGCCGTAGTTGATGTCGTCCTGGTTCTGCGGGGCGAAGGGCGTGTCGCTGCCGACCACGGGGCGCTTGCTGGTGCCGTCGTAGAGGGCGTTCGGGGTGATCGGACGGCCGTCCTGGGTCTTCGCCCCGGTCTCCAGGGCGGTGGCCAGTACGACCGGCTTGAAGGTGGAGCCCGGCTGGTAGTCGGTGCGCAGGGCGTTGCTCTCGGCCTTCTCGGTCAGGCCCACGCCGCCGTACATGGCGACGATGTGCCCCGTCTTGGCGTCCACGGAGGTGGCGCCGGCCTGGACGCTCTGGTCCTGGGGGCGGTCCTTGACGTTCTTGCGGTCGAGCTTGGACTCCAGTTCCTCGTCGACGGCCTTCTCCAGCGCGGCCTGCTTCTTCTTGTCGATGTTGAGGGTGATCGTCCAGCCGCCGGCCGCGATGTCGGCCTCCTTGATGCCCTGGCGGCTCATCTCCGCCCTGGCGGCCTGCATCAGGTAGCCCTTCTGGCCGTCCATGCCGGGCTGCGGCTTGGGCTTGATGGGCTCCTGGAACTTCAGGGTGTCGCGCTTGGCCTTGTCGAGCTTGCCCATCTCGACCATGTTGTCGAGGACGGCGTTGAAGCGGATCAGGGCCAGCCTCTTGCCGTTGGGGCCCGCGGTGGCCCAGTCGTACTGGCTGGGGGCCTGGATGACGGCGGCCAGGTAGGCGCCCTGCTCCAGGGTCAGCTTGTTGGAGTCCACACCGTAGTAGGCCTGGGCCGCGGCCTGGATGCCGTAGGCGTTGCGGCCGTAGAAGTTGGTGTTCAGGTAGCCGGCGAGGATGTCGTCCTTCTCCATGCGCTGGTCGACCTTGAGGGAGATCACCAGCTCCCGGAGCTTGCGGGTGGCCGACTGGTCCTGGGTCAGGTAGTAGTTCTTGACGTACTGCTGGGTGATCGTCGAACCGCCGGCCGTGCCCTTGCCGCGCACGGTGTTGAAGACACCGCGCGCCACGCCCATGAAGTCGACGCCCCGGTCCTTGTAGAACGTCTTGTTCTCGATCGCGATGAACGCCGTCCGGACGTCCTCCGGGATCTTGTCGATCGAGACGATCTCGCGGTTCATCTTGCCCGTGCGGGCCATGACCGAGCCGTCGGCCCACTTGTAGGTGTTGCTCTGGAGGACCGCGGTCTTGTTCGGGTCGGTCGGCTCGTCCACCGAGAAGTAGAGGGCGACCGCGCCGGCTATGAGGAGCAGGATCCCGCCGAGGAAGGTCCCGAGGATCGTCTTCCAGGTGAAGAAGCGACGTATGCCGCCGCGCTTCTTCCCGGTCGGCTTGCCCGCGCGCCCGGCGGCACGGCCGGTCGGCGCCTTCCGCCCACCGCGCTGTTGCTGCGCCCGTCGCGCATCTGCTCGGCCCATCGCTCCCGCTCCGCTCGATTACCCCCCCGACGTCAGCTCAGAAAACTAACACCGCAGGCTGTGACAAAGGTTGACTAACCCTGATCAATACCGGTCAATTCGGACGTGAGAATCAGCACCCACTCCAATGGAACCGACGCCCACGATGCCGGAAGGGTTGCGGTCACCGCAAAAAGTGATATCACTTTGCTAGACGTTCTGGTCGGCCACGACCGGACGCGAGCGACCAAACGGGGGTAATCCATGACAGCCACGGTGACGGACGAACGACCGGTCGATGTACGGGAGTTCGTGGCGAACAGCGTCGGCGGCGGGCTCGCGCTGCTGTCGGGGCTGGTGGGGGCGGTGGCCGGGGCGGGCCTGATCGCCCTCGGCGCTTCGGCGGCCGCGACGGCGACGAAGGCGGCCCTGATCCCGCTCGGCATCCTGCTGGTGCTGGCCTCCCTGCTGGCCATGAGCGGGCTGAACACGGTGGCTCCGGGCGAGGCGCGCGTGGTCCAGCTCTTCGGGCGCTACCGGGGCACCATCCGCACGGACGGGCTGCGCTGGGTCAACCCCCTGACCTCGCGCGAGAGGATCTCCACCCGCGTCCGCAACCACGAGACGGCGGTCCTGAAGGTCAACGACGCCTACGGCAACCCGATCGAGCTGGCGGCGGTCGTGGTGTGGCGGGTCGCCGACACCGCGCGGGCGGTCTTCGAGGTCGAGGACTTCACGGAGTTCGTCGAGACGCAGACCGAGGCCGCCGTCCGGCACATCGCGATCGAGTACCCCTACGACGCCCACGACGAGGGCGGCCTGTCGCTGCGCGGCAACGCCGAGGAGATCACCGAGAAGCTCGCGGCCGAGCTGGCCCTGCGGGTCGATGCGGCGGGGGTGGAGATCATAGAGTCCCGGTTCACCCACCTCGCGTACGCTCCGGAGATCGCCTCCGCGATGCTCCAGCGCCAGCAGGCCGGTGCGGTCGTGGCGGCCCGCAAGCAGATCGTCGAGGGTGCGGTGGGCATGGTGGAGCTCGCCCTGACCCGGCTGGCCGAGGAGGAGATCGTGGACCTGGACCCGGAGCGCAAGGCCGCCATGGTCTCCAACCTGATGGTGGTCCTCTGCGGCGACCGCGCGGCCCAGCCGGTCGTCAACACGGGCACCCTCTACCAGTGACCCCCGTCGGCGGCCCCCGGCCCGAGGACGCGGACCCGGCGGGCGAGCCCAAGCCCGCCCGGGCCGGGCGGCAGGCGCGCAAGCAGGTGCTGCTGCGGCTCGACCCGCAGGTGTACGACGCCCTGGCGCGCTGGGCCGGCGAGGAGCTGCGCAGCGCGAACGCGCAGATCGAGTTCCTGCTCCGCCGGGCCCTGTCCGAGTCCGGCCGCCTCCCGGGCGGCGCCGCCCCGATCCCGCCCCGCGGCCGCCCCCGCACCAACCGGGACGCCTGACCGTCCCACCCCGGCTCCGGGCCCGGGCGCGACCCCGCGCCCGGGCCCCTTTACGTCCACCCTCGCCCCCACCTGCGGAAACGAATCGGCCCGAGATCTATACACCATGCGTATACACCCCGTGTATAGTCGCCGCCATGTCCATCGGCCACACCCTGCTCGGCCTCCTGGAGGCCGGCCCGCGCCACGGCTACGACCTCAAGCGCGCCTTCGACGAAACCTTCGGCCACGACCGGCCCCTCGCCTACGGGCAGGTCTACTCGACCATGTCCCGCCTCCTGAAGAACGGCCTCGTGGAGGTCGACGGGATCGAGAGCGGCGGCGGTCCCGACCGCAAGCGGTACGCCATCACCGACGCCGGGATCACCGACGTCGAGCACTGGCTCGCCGAACCCGAGAAGCCCGAGCCCTACCTCCAGTCCACGCTCTACACGAAGGTGGTCCTCGCGCTGCTCACCGGCCGCAGCGCGAACGGCCTGCTGGACACCCAGCGCGCCGAACACCTGCGCCTGATGCGCATCCTGACGCAGCGCAAGCGCAAGGGCGACCTCGCCGACCAGCTGGTCTGCGACCACGCCCTGTTCCACCTGGAGGCCGACCTGCGCTGGCTCGAACTCACCTCGGCCCGCCTGGACCAGCTCGCCCGGGAGGTGCGCCGATGACCCCGGCGGGATCCCTCCTCATAGGCACCGGCCTGCGCAAGGCGTACGGCACCGCCAAGGCCCTCGACGGCGCCGACTTCTCCATCCACCCCGGCGAGGTCGTCGCCGTCATGGGCCCCTCCGGCTCCGGCAAGTCCACGCTCCTGCACTGCCTCGCCGGGATCGTCGCGCCCGACTCCGGAACCGTCACCTACGACGGCCGCGACCTGACCGCGATGGGCGACGCCGAGCGCAGCGCCCTGCGCCGCAGCCAGTTCGGCTTCGTCTTCCAGTTCGGTCAGCTCGTCCCCGAGCTGACCTGCGTGGAGAACGTCGCCCTGCCGCTGCGCCTGGCCGGCGTCCGGCGCAGGGAGGCCGAGGCGACCGCCCTGGGCTGGATGGAGCGGCTCCAGGTCGAGGACATCGGCGCCCAGCGCCCCGGCGAGGTCAGCGGCGGCCAGGGCCAGCGCGTGGCCGTGGCCCGCGCCCTGGTCACCCGGCCCCGGGTGGTCTTCGCGGACGAGCCCACCGGCGCCCTGGACTCCCTCAACGGCGAACTGGTGATGCAGCTGCTCACCGAGGCCGCCCGGGCCGCGAGCGCCGCCGTCGTCCTGGTGACCCACGAGACGCGGGTGGCCGCCTATTCCGACCGGGAGATCGTCGTGCGCGACGGACGGTCGCGGGACATGGAGCACGCCCTGTGAACATCCTCCGGACCTGGGCCCGGGACCTCGCGCTCGGGGCCCGCTTCGCCTTCGGCGGCGGACGCCGGGGCTGGACCCGCACGCTGCTCACCGGCGTGGGCGTGGGCCTCGGCGTCGCACTGCTGCTGATCGGCACCGCCGTGCCGGGGGCGCTGACCGCCCGCCACGAGCGCGAGGACGCCCGCTCCCTCCTGGGCGCCACCACGGCCGACGCCCCCGGCCGGGGCACCCTGCTGGTCGCCCGCGTCGACCAGACGTACCAGCGGCAGGAGATCAGCGGCCTGATGCTGCGCGCGGAGGGCCCCGACGCGCCCGTCCCGCCGGGGCTGAAGTCCCTCCCGAAGGCCGGCGAGATGGCGGTCTCCCCCGCCCTGGAGAGGCTGCTGGCCTCCTCCGAGGGGGCGGAGCTGCGCGAGCGCCTCGGCGCCCGGATCACCGCGACCGTCGCCGACCGGGGCCTGACCGGCCCGGCCGAACTCCTCTTCTACCTGGGCGGCGACTCCCTCCGGAAGGGGGGACCGGGCGAGCACCGGGTCCAGCGGATCACCGCCTTCGCGGGGGATCCGGAGCCCCGGGACCCCGACCCGGTGCTGATGCTGCTGGTCGTCCTGGCCTTCGTGGCGCTGCTGGCGCCCGTCGCCGTCTTCATCGCCGCCGCCGTCCGCTTCGGCGGGGAGCGGCGCGACCAGCGGCTCGCCGCGCTGCGCCTGGTGGGCGCCGACGGCCGCACGGTCCGCCGGATCGCGGCCGGCGAGGCCCTGTCCGGGGCGCTGGTCGGGCTGGTGCTCGGCGCCGGCTTCTTCCTGGCCGGCCGCGGCCTCGTGGGATCCCTGTCCTTCCGGGAGCGCAGCGTCTTCCCGCAGGACCTGCACCCCTCGCCGTGGCTGCTCCTGCTCGTGGCGCTGGCCGTCCCGGCGGCCGCCGTGGCCGTCACCGTCCCCGCCCTGCGGCGGGTGGTCATCGAGCCGCTGGGCGTCGCACGGACGGCCGCGCCGCGCCGGCGCCGCGTCTGGTGGCGGCTGCTGCTGCCCCTGGCCGGGCTCGGCCTGCTCATCCCGCTGGGCAGGAGGAGCGAAGGGCACCGCGGGTTCGACCGGTGGCAGGCCGGCGGCGGCGTACTGCTGCTGCTGGTCGCCGTCACCGTCCTGCTGCCGTGGCTGCTGGAACGGGTCGTCGGCCGGCTCTCGGGCGGACCGGTCTCCTGGCAGCTGGCCGTCCGCCGGCTCCAGGTCGACAGCGGCGGCGCCGCGCGCATGGTCAACGGGATCGCGGTGGCGGTGGCCGGGGCCATCGCCCTCCAGATGGTCTTCACGGGCGTCGAAGAGGACTACGAGCGGCCCACCGGTCAGGACCCCGGCCGCGCGGCCGTGTCCGTCGTGATGCACATGGGCACCGAATCCCGCCTCGAAGCGCTCGCCGGGGAGCTCGCCGCGGCTCCGGGCGTCGTCCGCGCCGTCCCGCTGACCGACTTCCAGGCGGCGCGCAGCACACCGGCCGACGGCGAGACCATCCGCGGGACCGTCGGCACCTGCGACGCGCTGCGGGAGGTCGCCGACATCGGGGCCTGCGCCGAGGGCGACGCCTTCGTCCTGTCGGGCGGCGGCCTGTCCCCCACCGGTGAACCGCTGGCCCCCGCACCCGGCGAGCGGCTCTACGCGGGCAACATCACCTCGTACGGCGCCCGGGAACTGCCCGAGCAGAAGCCCGTCGAGTGGACCGTCCCCGCGGGCGCCCGCACGGTGCGGCCCGTCCCGGACCCGGCGGGCAACCTCCGCGAGGGACTGCTCGTCACCCCTTCGGCCGCCCCCCGCGACATGGGCAGCTGGCCGTCCGCCCAGGTCTACCTCCAGACCGACGGGTCCCGGCCCGACGCCCTCGACCGGATCCGCACCGCGGTGTTCAGGGCGGAGCCCCTCGCGACGGCGACGACCCTGAGCGGGAGTACGGAGGACACCTCGTACGCGACGATCCGGACCGGGCTCTTCTTCGGCGCCGCGGGTCTGCTGGCGCTCATCGGCACGAGCCTGCTGGTGTCGCAGCTGGAGCAGCTGCGCGAGCGGCGGCGCCTGCTGGCCGCGCTGGTCGCCTTCGGCACCCCGCGGGGCACACTGGGGCTGTCCGTGCTGTGGCAGACGGCCCTGCCGATCGCGCTCGGGCTGTCGCTGGCGACCGGTACGGGCCTCGCCCTCGGATCGGCCCTGCTGTGGGTCGCGGGCCGGCCGGTGCACGTGGACTGGGTCTCCGTGCTGTCCCTGGCCGGGGCCGGCGCGGGCGTGGTCGCCCTGGTCACCCTGCTGAGCCTGCCGCCCCTGCTGCGCCTGATGCGTCCGGACGGCCTGCGCACGGAGTGACCCCCGCACCCGTGCGGGGGGGGGGGCGACCCCACCCGTGCGGGCGCGGCCGCGCCCGCTCCCTCCGGGGCCCGCCGCTCAGTCGGTGGGCCACACCGGGAGCGGGCGCACCGCCTCGCGCAGGGCGCCCGCGATGGCCCGGAACTCCTCCTGGCGGGCGGTCCCGGTCCGCATGGCCAGCGCGATCCGCCGCGAGGGGGCCGGCTCGGCGAAGTACCCCGTGGCCAAGGCCTCGTTGCGGGCCGTCTCCAGCCGCAGCGCGGTGCGCGGCAGCAGCGTCACCCCGAGTCCGCCGGCGACCAGCTGGACCAGCGTGGAGAGCCCGGCGGCGGTGGTGGTGACGTCCGCGCCGGCGGTGCGCCCGGCCTCCCGGCAGATGTCCAGGGCCTGGTCGCGCAGGCAGTGCCCCTCGTCCAGCAACAGCAGCTGGAGCCCCCGCAGTTCCTCGCGCGGGATGTCCCTGCGGCCGGCCAGCGGGTGCTCGCGGGGGGCCAGCAGCACGAAGTCCTCGTCGAAGAGGGGCAGTTCGCTCACACCCGGCACGCCCAGCGGCACCGCGAGCAGCAGCAGGTCCAGGCGTCCGGCGGCCAGCCCCTCCAGCAGGGAGGCCGTCTGCTCCTCGTGGACCTGGAGGTCCATGCGCGGGTAGCGCCGGTGGAAGAGCCCGAGCACGGTCGGCAGCAGGTACGGGGCCACGGTCGGGATGACCCCGAGGCGCAGCACGCCGGTGAAGGGGGCCCGGACCGCCTCGGCCTCCTCCAGCAGCCCGCCCAGCGCGTCGAGCACGCCCCGCGCCCGGACCGCGATCCGCTCGCCCGCCGGGGAGAGCAGCACCTTGCGGGTGGTGCGCTCCAGCAGCTGCACCCCGAGGGCCTCCTCCAGCGCGGAGACGGCCCCGGAGAGCGCGGGCTGGCTCATCCCGATCGCCGCGGCGGCGTCCCGGAAGTGCAGGTGCTCCGCGACCGCCGCGAAGGCGCGCAGCTGCGCCAGCGTCGGCTGCTTCTGTCCTCTACTACTCACAGCCACTGATAGGTACCTCCGATCACCCACCACAAGACTAGCTATTTCCCTAATCAATGCAGCTGTGCCAGCATGTGAGATCAGTCCAACCCCCTCGGAAAGCCCCCAAAAGGGTCACTTTCCATTCCGCAAGGAGAGTTCGTGCTCACTGTCGGTGACAAGTTCCCCAGCTACGACCTGACCGCCTGCGTCTCGCTCGAAGCCGGCAAGGAGTTCGCGCAGATCGACCAGAAGACCTACGAGGGCAAGTGGCGCGTCGTCTTCTTCTGGCCTGCTGACTTCACCTTCGTGTGCCCCACCGAGATCGCCGCGTTCGGCAAGCTGAACGACGAGTTCCTCGACCGCGACGCCCAGATCCTCGGCGTCTCCGGCGACTCCGAGTACGTCCACCACGCCTGGCGCAAGGACCACGCCGACCTGCGCGACCTGCCCTTCCCGATGCTGGCCGACTCCAAGCACGAGCTGATGCAGGCCTGCGGCATCCAGGGCGAGGACGGCTTCGCGCAGCGCGCCGTGTTCGTCGTGGACCCGAACAACGAGATCCAGTTCTCGATGGTGACCGCCGGTTCCGTGGGCCGTAACCCCAAGGAGGTCCTGCGGGTCCTCGACGCCCTGCAGACCGACGAGCTGTGCCCCTGCAACTGGAACAAGGGCGACGACACCCTGAACGCCGGCGCCCTGCTGGCCGGTGAGTGACGGATGTCCCTCGACACCCTCAAGTCCGCCATACCGGACTTCGCCAAGGACCTGAAGCTGAACCTCGGCTCGGTCATCGGCAACCAGGACACCCTCACCCAGCAGCAGCTGTGGGGCACCGTCCTGTCCTGCGCGATCGCCGCCCGCTCCCCGCGCGTCCTGCGTGAGCTGGAGCCCGAGGCGAAGGCCGCACTGTCCCCGGAGGCGTACGCCGCCGCCAAGTCCGCCGCCGCGGTCATGGCGATGAACAACGTCTTCTACCGGACCCGGCACCTGCTCTCCGACCCGGAGTACGGCACGCTGCGCGCGGGCCTGCGGATGAACGTCATCGGCAACCCGGGCGTGGAGAAGGTGGACTTCGAGCTCTGGTCGCTCGCGGTCTCCGCCATCAACGGCTGCGGCCAGTGCCTGGACTCGCACGAGCAGGTCCTGCGCAAGGCGGGCGTGGACCGCGAGACGGTCCAGGAGGCCTTCAAGATCGCCTCGGTGATCCAGGCCGTCGCCGTCACCCTCGACGCCGAAGCGGCCCTGGCCGCCGAGTAGTCGCCCGTACGGGTGGACCCCGTGCGCCCCTCCGCGCCCCCGCGGCCTTCCCGGCCGCGGGGGCGCGGTGCGTGCGCGGGGGCTACGTCCCGAGCCGGGCCATCAGGGCCCGCGCGTCCTCGACCATCGCCGCCTTGACGGCGTCCCCGTCGACGTCACTGGCGCCGCCGTCCCGGCGGCCCCACCAGTGGACGGTGACGGTGAAGACCGCCCCGCCGTCGAGCACCTGGAGCCGGGGCGCCTGCACCCCGCCCGAGAACAGCGCCCGCTCGCCCAGCCCGGACACCCGCTCGGCCTCGGTGGACGGCGAGCTCCCGAACGGGTCCAGCATCGGATCCGCGCCGAACTCCGTCTCGGGGTCGGCCTTCTTGTGCAGCTCGACCAGCACCTCGGCCTCATGGCTGAACTCCTGCTCGCCCCTGGCCCCGGCGGCGAAGCAGTACGACCAGTCCAGCGCGGGCCCCTCCCCATGGCTGGGCATGCCCACGCCCAGGCTGCCGAGGGCGGCACCGACCGCCTTCAGCGGGGTCTCCGTGCACAGCTGCTCGCTGTGCCGGTAGCGGATCGGGGGCCCGGCCACGACGTAACGTTCCTGCACGACCAGGGCGCCGGCGAACACCGCCGAGGCCGCGACCGCCCCGCCCAGCGCCCAGCGCCAGGGGGCCGCCCGTAAGGACCGGGCGGGCACGTCCCGCTCGGCGCTGCCGGCGGTGCCGGCGGGCACGTCCGCAGCCCACGCTCCTTCGAGCTCGGGCTCGCCGATCACTCCCCGCCCTCCCACGGGGACGACAGCGCCGCCGTGGAGCCGTGCGGTCCGGGACCGGCCGCGCCGGGGGTGAGGCGGCGTTCGCGGGAGTACGCGCGCAGGTAGACGACCACGGTGTTGGTGACGGCGACCAGCGGCACGGCAACCACCGCGCCCCCGATGCCGGCGATCATCCCGCCGGCCGCGACCGACAGCACCACGGCGAGCGGGTGGACCCGTACGGCCCGGCCCAGGATGAAGGGCTGGAGCACGTGCCCCTCGATCTGCTGTACGGCCAGGACCACGAGCAGCACCATCAGCGCGGTGAAGGGTCCCTGGGTCACCAGGGCCACGACCACCGCGAGGGCGCCGGAGACCACCGCGCCGACGAGCGGGATGAAGGCGAAGAGGAAGATGAACACGGCCAGCGGGACCGCCATCGGCACCTTGAGGAAGTACAGGCCGAGGCCGATGAAGACGGCGTCGATCAGCGCGACGAGGACCGTGCCGCGCACGTACGCGGTCAGCGTGCGCCAGGCCCGCGGACCGGCGCCGGCGACGCCGGGGCGGGCGGGGGACGGGACCAGGCCGAGCACCCAGTTCCAGATCTTCTGGCCGTCGTAGAGCAGGAACAGCGTCGAGAACATCGCGAGGAGCATGCCCGTGAGTACCTCGACGAGCACCGTCACGCCCTGGAGGCCGGCAGAGGTGATCTCCTCGGTGTTGGTGCCGATGGTCTCGCTGAGGTTCTTCGCGATGTCGTTGATCTGCTTCTCGGTCACGTGGAACGGACTGTCCAGTGCCCAGCTCTTGAGTTCGTTGATGCCCTCGCGCAGCCGGTTGGAGAGGTCGTCGAGGTTCTCCATGACCTGCCAGACCACGAACCAGCCGACCAGCCCGATGACGACGAAGCCGAGGATCGCGGTGACGGCGGTGGCCAGGCCGCGCGGCAGGCCGATCCGGCGCAGCCGGACCACGAACGGCTGGAGCAGGGCGGTGACGAGCAGGGCGGCGGCGAAGGCGAGGACGACCAGGCGGACCTCGCTGATCACCTTCATCAGCACCCAGACCATCCCGGCGAGCAGGAGCAGCCGCCAGCTGGCCTCGGCGGCGACGCGCACCCCCCACGGGATGACGGCCGCGGGGTCGGGCCGCACCGGCGGCGGGAGCTCCTCGAACGGGGCCGCGGCGGGGGCCTGCGCCTCGGAGTCCGGGACCGCCTGCGGCTCGACGTCGACCGAGGCCTCCGCCTCGACCTCCGCCCGCCGCTCGTCCAGGCGCGCCTCCATCCTGCTCAGCCCTCTGCCGAGCCGGCCGAGCCAGCCCGTCCTCTTCGCCATGTCGTTCCTTTCCCCCCGCCCTGCGGTCAGACCTCGCACGACCGTACACGCGCGGAACCCCACACCGTAGGACGGTGTGGGGTTCCCCGAGGTTGTGCGCGGGCGTCTCCGCCCGGCCTCTAGTACCAGCCGTTGGCCTGGTGGAAGCTCCAGGCGCTGCAGGGGCTGCCGTAGCGCTCGTTCATGTAGCCCAGGCCCCACTTGATCTGCGTGGCCGGGTTGGTACGCCAGTCCGAGCCGGCCGAGGCCATCTTCGAACCGGGGAGCGCCTGGACCAGGCCGTAGGCGCCCGAAGAGGAGTTCACGGCCTGGTAGTTCCAGGTCGATTCCTCGTTGATGATGTTGGAGAAGCACTGGAACTGGCCCGAGGGGACCAGCTGCCGGGCGATGTCCTTGACCTGGGCGATCGTGTAGGAGCCCTGGACCGGGAAGTCGCCGGCGTCGCGCGTGGCCGAGCGGCTGGCGATGCCCTCGGCGGCGTCGCGCTCGTCCTTGAGCTTCTTGGCGTCCGCGTCCTTCTTTTCCTGCTCCGCCTTCTCGGCGTCGGCCTTCTTGGACTTGGCGTCCTCGGCGGCCTGGATGCGGGCGGCCTCCTCCGCCGAGCGCTTGGCGTCGGCGTCGGCGGCGTGGGCGATGGCGTCGGCCTGCTGGGTCAGGGACCCGCTCTGGACCTGGGCCTGCTCGCCGACCGGAATGTCCTGGAGGAGCGTCGCTCCGGACGCGGTCGTCTCGAGGTCGTTCGAGGTGGCGGCATCGCCAGTGGCGACGCCGACGACTGCGCCGACGGTGGTGACCGCGGTGGCCGAAGCCACTGCGAACCCCCGGACCGAGATCCGGCTCACACGGTGTCCTTCCAGCAGCGTCCGCAGTGACCGCGCGGGCGCAAGAGTGCCCCTTCGACACTGGACTCCGTGGTGTTCTGGTCACTGGAGACACGGGCCCGTGGGCAACTCCCTTGCGGGGGCTGCCGCGTGAAACCGGGCGGCATACGGTCAACGGCTGTGGAGTTGTGGTGCTGCGCGCATCCCCAACTGGAGATACAGATGTGCCGTATGCGGGGCCTGACGGAAAACAGACTCTGCCGGACCTCGACGCCGCAAGGCAATTCCACGTTGCGTGGGAAACGTCACACCAGGCATGTCGCCGCTGATTTCGACAAAGACCTGTGCGGAAGGGCGCCGTCCGGCTAGGCTCCTGCACCTTTGCCGGACGGCGCCAACTCACCGTCCCGTTCTGGGGGATTTGACCCTTGCGGGCCCTCCTCGCACCCCCTGGGCGATCAGAGCGATTCGAGCATCTCCGTGACGAGCGCGGCGATCGGGGAGCGCTCGGAGCGGGTGAGCGTGACGTGGGCGAAGAGCGGATGCCCCTTCAGCTTCTCAACGACGGCGACCACTCCGTCGTACCGGCCGACCCGGAGATTGTCCCGCTGGGCCACGTCATGGGTCAGAACGACCCGCGAATTGGACCCGATACGGGACAGAACGGTCAGCAGGACGTTGCGTTCCAGGGACTGCGCCTCGTCCACGATGACGAAGGCGTCGTGGAGCGAGCGGCCGCGGATGTGCGTGAGCGGCAGGACCTCCAGCATCCCGCGGTTCAGCACCTCCTCGATGACCTCGCGCCCGGCCACCGACGAGAGGGTGTCGAACACCGCCTGCGCCCAGGGGCTCATCTTCTCGGAGGCGTCCCCGGGCAGGTAGCCGAGGTCCTGGCCGCCCACCGCGTACAGCGGCCGGAAGACCATCACCTTCTGGTGCTGGCGGCGCTCCAGGACCGCCTCCAGGCCCGCGCACAGCGCCAGCGCCGACTTGCCGGTGCCGGCCCGGCCGCCCATCGAGATGATGCCGATCTCCGGGTCGAGCAGGAGGTCCAGGGCGATGCGCTGTTCGGCGCTGCGGCCGTGCAGCCCGAAGGCGTCGCGGTCGCCCCGTACGAGCCTGACGTTGCCGTCGGCGGTGACCCGGCCCAGGGCCTTGCCGCGCTCGGACTGGAGGATCAGGCCGGTGTGCACCGGCAGTTCCGCCGCCTCCGGCACGTAGAGGCGCTCCTCGGAGTAGAGGAGGTCCACCTGCTCCCCGGAGAGGGCCAGCTCGCTCATGCCGGTCCAGCCGGCGTCGGTGATGGCGAGCTCCGCCCGGTACTCCTCGGCGAGCAGACCCACGGACGAGGCCTTGATGCGCAGCGGGAGGTCCTTGGAGACGACCGTGACGTCGTAGCCCTCGGCCTGGAGGTTGCGGGCGACCGCCAGGATGCGCGAGTCGTTGTCCCCCTGCCTGAATCCCGCCGGCAGGACGCCGGGGTCGGAGTGGTTGAGCTCGACGCGCAGGGTTCCGCCCAGATCGCCCAGCGGGATGGGGGCGTCGAGGCGGCCGTGGCGAACCCGGAAGTCGTCGAGCAGGCGCAGGGCCTGACGGGCGAAGTAGCCGAGCTCGGGATGGTGCCTCTTCGCCTCCAGCTCGGTGATCACCACGATCGGGAGCACGACCTCGTGCTCGTCGAAGCGGGAGATCGCGTTGGGGTCTGCCAGCAGGACGCTGGTGTCGAGGACGTAGGTCCGCCTGTCGGACAGGCGGCGCTTTGTGCTGGTCACCACGGAAGGACGTACCCCCTCGGAAGAGGTCGGGCCATGAAGACCGGACCGGTCAACGGCGCCTGTGCCAGGGCCGCTTTCCGGCCCTCCATTCCGTCCGTGCGAACCGCACGCTCGTCCTGGTGCAAAGGGCCTCCCGGGCGGACGGCCCTGTGCCGTCCGCTGAGACTCGACACCCGTGGATCGGGCGTCGACCTGCAAGGCTTATGCCCTTGAACGGGGGCGCCCATGCCATGGCATATGACGGACGCTCGGTGAACCCCAGGTGAAGGCCTGACGAGGGGGAAGGGTGGGACCGGAGGGGTTCCGAGGGGGTTTCGGCCGCCGGGGTCAGGTGCCGTAGCGCCGGTGGCGGGCCGCGTAGTCGCGCAGGGCGCGCAGGAAGTCGACCTTGCGGAAGGCCGGCCAGAACACCTCGCAGAAGTAGTACTCCGAGTGCGCGCTCTGCCAGAGCATGAACCCGGAGAGCCGCTGCTCGCCGCTGGTGCGGATCACCAGGTCGGGGTCGGGCTGGCCGCGCGTGTAGAGGTGCTCGGCGATGTGGTCGATGTCCAGGACCTCGGCGAGCTCCTCGAAGGAGGTGCCCTTCTCGGCGTGCTCCAGCAGCAGCGAGCGGACCGCGTCCGCGATCTCCTGGCGGCCGCCGTAGCCCACGGCGACGTTGACCAGTATCCCGCCGATGTCGTGCGTGGCCTGCTCGGCCTCCTTCAGCACGGTCTGCGTCCGGGACGGCAGGATGTCCAGGTTGCCGACGTGGTGGACGCGCCAGCGGCCGTCCTCGGCCAGGCCCCGGACGGTGTTCTCGATGATGTTGAGCAGCGGACGGAGCTCGGCCTCGGGCCGGTCCAGGTTGTCCGTGGAGAGCATCCACAGCGTGACGACCTCGACGTCCGTCTCGGTGCACCAGCCCAGCAGCTCGGAGATCTTGTCGGCGCCGGCCTGGTGGCCCTGCTCCGTCGTACCTCCGGACGCCTTGGCCCAGCGCCTGTTCCCGTCCAGGATGACGCCGATGTGCTTGGGCGACGCGTCATGGTCGAGGCGACCTTCCACCCGGCGTGCATAGAGCTTGTACACCAGGTCGCGCAGCTTCACGATCTTCCAGCCCCTCCGTGCAGTGCCCCCGTACGAATTGCGGTCTCCCCCGAGTCCCCGCCACATTACTGCGCGGTGGGATCGGGTACCCAACTCGGTAGGTCACAAGTCCGTGATAGCAAGGACAACGTGACTGATACCAATCCCTATCGGGCAGACCACTCCCGCTACGACTCCATGCCCTACCGGCGCACGGGCCGCAGCGGCCTCAAGCTCCCCGCCATCTCCCTCGGCCTCTGGCACAACTTCGGCGACGACAAGTCCCTGGAGTCCCAGCGGTCGATCCTGCGCCGCGCCTTCGACCTCGGTGTGACCCACTTCGACCTGGCCAACAACTACGGCCCGCCGCCCGGCTCCGCCGAGCTGAACTTCGGCAAGATCTTCGCCCAGGACTTCGCGTCCTACCGCGAGGAGCTGGTCCTCTCGACCAAGGCCGGCTACCTGATGCACCCCGGTCCGTACGGCGAGTGGGGCAGCCGCAAGTACCTCCTCGGGTCGCTGGACGCCTCGCTGAAGCGGATGGGCGTCGACTACGTCGACATCTTCTACTCGCACCGCTTCGACCCGGAGACCCCGCTGGAGGAGACCATGGGCGCCCTCGCGTCCGCGGTCCAGCAGGGCAAGGCGCTGTACGTCGGCGTCTCCTCGTACACGGCGGAGCAGACCGCCGAGGCCGTCCGGATCCTGCGCGACATGGGCGTCCGGCCGCTGATCCACCAGCCCTCGTACTCCATGATCAACCGCTGGACGGAGGAGGACGGGCTGCTGGACACCCTGGAGGAGGCCGGCATGGGCTGCATCGCCTTCGCGCCGCTCGCGCAGGGCCTGCTGACCGGCAAGTACCTCCGGGGCATCCCGGAGGACTCCCGGGCCGCCGCCGGCAAGTCGCTCAACCCGGCGCTGCTCTCGGAGGACGTGGTGCGGCGCCTGGGCGGCCTCAACGACATCGCGGCCCGGCGCGGCCAGTCGCTGGCCCAGCTCGCGCTGAACTGGGTGCTGCGGGACGACCGGATGACCTCGGCCCTGATCGGCGCGTCGAGCGTCCGGCAGCTGGAGGAGAACGTGGCCGCGCTGACCGGGGCACCCCTGTCGGAGCAGGAGCTGAAGGACATCGACTCCTTCGCCGTCTCCACCCCCGGCACCAACATCTGGGCCCAGCGCGGCTGACCTGCGCTTTTGCCCGCGAGGGCGGGGAAAAGAAAAACGGGCCGGTCCGTGGGGGGGATACGGACCGGCCCGAGGGGGGGGTTCCACCATAACCCTTCGTAAAGCGTCCTGCGTGCATTGGCGCAGAATGATTACGCTCCGAATCCGCCCAGCAGCACTCCGCTGAGGGTTCCGGCGGCCATGAAGGGTCCGAAGGCGAAGCCCGTCTTCCGGGTCGCGCGGCTGGTCAGCAGTGCGCCGAGGCCGTACACGGCCCCGTAGAACAGCCCGAGGAACGCCCCGGCGGCCCATACCCCCCACCCGTACCACCCAAGAGCGACCCCGAGGGGAAGCGCGAGCTTGACGTCGCCGAGGCCCATGCCGGCGGGGTTGATCAGGAACAGCGCGAGGTACGCCGCCCCGAGCGCGGCCCCGCCGAGCAGGGCCCCGCGCCAGCTGCCCGCGGCGCCGGGCAGGAGGGCGGCCACGCCGAGCAGGGCGGCGGTGGCCGCGGCCAGCGGCAGGGTGAGCACGTCGGGCAGCCGGTGCACGGCGAGGTCGACCATCCCGAGCAGCACGCACACGGGCGCCGCCCCGACGAACACCGCCGCCTCGGGCCGCACCCCGCCGGCGGCCCCGAGCACCCCGCACACGGCCGCACAGACAGCCGCGGGGGGCCACCGGGAGCCGCCGTACGCCGCCGGCCGGCCGTCGGGGCCCTGCGGCCCGCAGCGGGCGGCGCCGAACCAGCCGCCGACGGGGTGGCCGTCGGGGCAGAGCGTCCGCCACGGCTCGCCGGGCTCCACCGAGAGGCGGTACGCGGCGCGCGGCAGCCCGAACCCGACGGCCGCGCCGTACACGGCGGCGAGGATGATCACGACTACGCCCATCCGCCGACGGTAGCCCCCGCACCGCCCGACGGCACGGGCCTGTGGACCCGGCGCGTTCCGCCGCCGCGGTCGGGGGCCGGATCCCGGCGGCGGCCGGGGAGAAGCCCGGCGCGGCGGGACCGGCGGAGCCCAGGGCCTGTCGCCAAAGTCCCGCCGTCGCCCGGAGGGCGGCCCGGAGTGTGACGACAGGCCCTAGGGTGGGCCCATGGCCTACCAGGACGGCACCGGGATCCTCCGCGTCGGGCACGACACCACCGTCCCCCTGGAGGTCGCCGCCTCCTACCGCGCCCGCACCCGCGGCCTCCTGGGGCGGGACGGGGTCGAGGGGGCGATGCTCCTCACCCCCGCGGCGAGCGTGCACACGTTCCGCATGCGGTTCCCCATCGACGTCGCCTACCTCGACCGCCGCCTGCGGGTCGTCGCCGTCACCACGATGCCCCCGAACCGCCTCGGCCTCCCCCGCCCCCGCGCCCGGCACGTCCTGGAGGCGCGGGCCGGGGCGATGGCGGGCTGGGGGCTGCGCCCCGGCGCCACAGTCGCGCTGGAGCGTCTCGTCCAGCCCTAGGTCACGGCGCGCCCGGGCGGTAGGTTGGGGCGGTTGACGTGGGGTGTCAGGGGAGCGGCGGGCATGACGGAGAACGCGCGGGTCAAGGCGCTGGAGCAGATCATGCCGGCGACGCACGGCGCCGACGAGGACGTCGACTGGCAGACGGCCGAGGCCGTCTGGGGCACCCGCTTCCCGTCGGACTTCGTCGCCTTCATGGGCCGGTTCGGCGCCGGCTCGATCAACGGCGAGGCCGGCATCCTGCTGCCCCTGCCCAAGCCCGGGCTCCAGTGGGACCCCGCCGAGATGGCCGAGGAGACCGCCAACGCCCGGCAGGCCTGGGAGGCGGGGGGCGGCCGGGCCGCCTTCGACGCGGACCCGGAGTCGATCATCGCCTGGGGGGTCACCGCCGGCTCCGACATCCTGTGCTGGCTCACCACCGACCCCGACCCGGACCGGTGGCCGGTCCTCGTCGTCGGGCGGCACACGGCCGAGGCCTTCGCGGTGTACCCGTACGGCATGGCCGAGTTCCTGCTGCGGATGTGCTCCGACGAGTTCGACGTGAGCCCCGTCGGCATCACCTTCTGGGACGCCGGCCACCTCAGCTTCGTGCACTGGCGCAAGGCCCAGCGCCGCTGGCAGGAGGGGCGCAACCCCGAGACGGGCGAGCCCGACCCGTACGCCGGCGAGTTCGCCGACTAACCCGGCCGACGCCCCCGCCCCCTCAGCCCGTTTTCCGGAAGGAAACGGGCTTTTCGGCATGTCTACGCGCGTCCCATTTGAGGGGCGCATATTCGAAAACACAAACAGGGAAAAGTGTTTTTGGAGCATTGGACACAAGTGCCGACCCAATGGAAACAACTCCGCCGCCCTCAGGAGAGAATTCCGGCCATGACGGGCCGCGGCAGGACACCCCAGCCCGGAACAACTCATAAGTAATAACGGGACTCAAAAGAAAATCAGGGGTATCCACCCGTGCGACGAAAAATGTTCGGCGCGGCCGCCACGGCGACCGTGTTCGGCCTGCTCCTACCGCTGTCCGGCTGCGGTTCTTCCGACAGCAGTGCAGGTGACAGCGGTACGCTGCGCCTGGTGGCCGCCGAATACGGCGATACCGCGGCCAACAGCTCCAAGGGTTTCTGGGACAAGGTGACGAAGGATTTCACCGCCGCGAACCCCGGTATCAAGGTCCAGGTGCAGCTCCTGCCCTGGGCCGACATCGACCGCGAGGTCTCCCGTATGGTCAAGGCCGGCAATGCGCCGGACATGGCCCTCATGGGCTCCTACTCGGACTTCGCGGCCGAGGGAAAGCTGTATTCCGCGGAAGAGCTGCTCTCGATCAGCGCCGAGGCGAACTTCCTCCAGCCGCTCGCCGAGGCCGGCTCCGTCGGCAACACCCTCTACGGCCTGCCGTTCGTGGCCTCCAGCCGCCTGCTCTTCTACAACGACACCCTGTTCAGGCAGGCGGGCATCACCTCCGCCCCGAAGACCTGGTCGGACCTCACGGCCGACGCCAAGGCGCTCAAGGACAAGGGCGTGAAGTACCCGATCGCCCTGCCGCTGGGCCCCGAGGAGGCGCACGCCGAGGCGATGATCTGGGAACTGAGCAACGGCGGCGGGTACGCCGACAGCAGCGGCAACTACAGCCTGGCCTCCGACCAGAACATCGCGACCTTCCGCTGGCTCAAGGACAAGCTGGTCACCCCGGGCCTCACCGGCCCGACCCCGCCGTCGCAGTTCAACCGCGCCGACGCCTTCGCCGCGTTCCTGCGCGGTGAGGTCGGCATGGTGAACGGCTACCCCTCGCTGCTGCACGAGGCCCGCGCCAAGGGCATCACCGTCAACGCGGTCCCCATGCCCATCTCGGACAGCCTCGGCTCGGGCGAGACCCCGCCCACCGTCGGCGTGGCCGACTGGATGATGGCGTTCAAGCAGAACGGGAAGGGCGAGGAGATCGGCAAGTTCCTGGACTTCGTCTACCAGGACAAGAACCTCTCGGACTTCGCCGGCCGCTACCACCTGCTGCCCTCCACGGTCTCGGCCTCCCGCACCCCCTCGGGCGGCGGCCTCGACCGCAACGACGAGCAGTTCCTGACCGCCCTGCGCGGCGCGCAGCTCTACCCCGTCAACGACCCGTCCTGGGTGACCGTCAGCGACACGATCAAGCGCAGCATCGGCCACGCCGTCGACCCGAACGGCGACGCCAAGGCCGTGCTGGAGGGCATCGCCGCGAAGGCGGGCGAGGCCCGCCGGAAGAACGGCTGACATCCGGCCGAGACGGGACCTCGACCTCCCGTCCCGCCCCTTCCCGTACGGCAGAATGGCTCGCGGCACCTGATCCAAGGGCCGTGGCCCGGTCGCCCGACGAGCGCCCACAAGGTGCGCAGGGCGGCAAGGCCTTCCCTCCTCCCCCGCGGCTACTTGCCGCCGTTCTCCGCGGAGAACGCCTTGCGGTACTGCTCGCAGCCGGAGTCCCAGCGCAGCGTGCCGCCGACCTTCGCGTATCCGGGACGCTCCAGCGTCCACTCCACCGTGTACTCGCCGGTGTCGCACGCGATCCGCCTGTTCCCGGGCACCTTCTGACTGCCCGTCGCGGCCTGCCCGGACAGCTTCTTGTCCACCTCCCCGACCACGGCGTGCCGCGGGTCGCGCAGCACGGCGTGCAGGCCGAGGGCGTGCTTGCCGTTCTTCGTGGTCAGGCCCTTGTTCACCAGGACGTCGGAGACCGTCCAGGTGAACTCGTACGAGGGCATCCAGGCCAGCGTGTTCGGGTCGCCGACCTTGCGCTCCCACTCCGGGGCGGCTTCGGGACCGGGGCGGGTGACGGTCTCGTACTGCACGCCCGGGTGGAAGCGGACCTGCCCCTCCACCTTGTGCTTCTGGTCCTTGCTCCACGCCTTCCCGCTCCCGACCGGGTCCTGGGGGAGGTTCCCCTTGCCGTCGGCGGCGGTGGCGGCCGCCTGGCCGAGGGCGGGGGTGAGGGCCGCGACGGCGGCGGCGACGGTGAGAGCGGCGGTACGGGTGCGCTTCATACGCGGTCCAACGGGCCCCCGCGGCGCGCTGGAACGTCGTCGTGCGCGCGTTCACCCGTACGGGGGCGGGGCGCACGGCCACAGGTGACAGATTCCGGCCACGGCGGGCATATGAGCCGACCGGCTCTGGTTGTCTGTGCGCGAACGACCAAATGATCTACGGATGGTTACGGGGGATGTCATGGCAGTGACGGTGAACGGCACGGTGGAAGCGGGCTGGGAGCCGGTCCGGGAGGAGTTCGAGGCCTTCGTGGCCGCGGAGCCCCACTCCCCGGAGGCGCAGCTGGCGGTCCGTCACCACGGCCGGACCGTGGTGGACCTGTGGGGCGGCGAGGAGACCGACGGGGACACCCTGAGCGGCGTCTTCTCGATCACCAAGGGCGCCGCCCACCTGGTGGTGGCGCTGCTGGCGCAGGAGGGCGTACTGGACCTGGACGCTCCGGTGGTGGAGTACTGGCCGGAGTTCACGGGCGACGGCAAGGAGCGGCTGACGGTGCGGCAGCTGGTCGCGCACGGCTCCGGGCTGATCGCCGTGGACACGTTCTCGTACGAGCTGATGGCGGACGACGCGCTGGTCGCGGCCGCGCTGGTCGGGCAGAAGCCGCACTGGGAGCCGGGGACGGCGTACGGCTACCACGCCTTCGTGATCGGCGCGCTGACCGGCGAGGTGGTGCGCCGGGTGACGGGCCGCTCGATCCAGGAGCTGTACGAGGAGCGGGTGCGGGCGCCGTACGGGGTGGACCTGTACATGGGGCTGCCGGCCGCTCTGGAGGGCCGCTGGAAGCCGGTGCTGGAGATGCTGCCGACGCCGGCGCAGCTGGAGCTGCTGACCTCGGGCGGGCCGATGCCGGAGCTGATGCGGGTGGCCTTCAACATGCACCACGAGCCGCCGATGGACACGGTCGCGTACGCCAACCACCCGAAGGTGAAGGCGCTCGGCCCGGCCTCGGCGGGCGGCATCGGTACGGCGCGCGGCGTGGCGGCCCTGTACGCCGCCGCGATCAGCGGGCTGGAGGGGCTGCCCGCGCTGCTGAAGCCGGAGACGGCTGCCGAGGTCGCGCGGCTGCACACGCCGGGCCAGGACGCGGTCGTGGCGGAGGCGGACCACTTCGGGCTGGGCTTCGAGAAGCAGCCCGCGGTGGGCCCGGAGGCCTTCGGGCACTGCGGTGCGGCGGGCGCCAACGGCTTCGCCGACCCGGTGACGGGGATCGCGTACGGGTACACGCGCCGCCGCTTCGGCTTCCCGGGCGGGCTGGCCCCGGAGAACGGGCCCCTGACGGCGGCGGTGCTGAAGGTGGCGCGGGGGCTGTAGGGCCCGGCCGGCGGACGGGCCCGGCGACGGTCAGGCGCGGCGGCGGTAGGGCCTGGCGGTCGGGCGCGCGGCGGCGGTAGGGCCTGGCGGTCCGGCGCGCGGCGGCGGTAGGGCCTGACGGTCGGGCCAGGCAGCCGTCATGCGCGGCGGCGGTCGGGCCTGGCGGTGATCGTGCGGGCCCCGGTCGGGCGCGCGGTGGGTCGGGCGCGCGGCGGCGGTCAGGCCTGGCCGGTCTCGAAGCGGCTGACGCGGCCGTCGGAGACGGTGAACCGCCAGGCGGTGCGCATCTCGCCCCAGGTGTCGTTGCGGTAGCTGGCGACCAGGGCCCGGCCGCCGTCCGACTCGGACTCGACGTCCATGTGGCCGCCGGAGGAGAAGACCTCCCGCTCGGCCCAGTCCTGCAGGTCGCGGTCGCTGCCGTCGTCGGACATGGTCGCGCCGGGCGTCAGGGCCGCGGCGAAGGCCTGCTGGTCGCCGGCGTTGACGGCGGTGACGAAGGCGCGGACGGCGGGGTCGGTGAGCTGGTTCACGGGGATCACGGGGGCCTCCCGGTCGGGTGCGTGCGTACGGGCTGCGTGCGCGACCAGGGAACACCGTGGGCGGGGGCGGGACGCCGACCTTCACCCGTTCGCCGTGCGGCGGGCGTGTCAGGGGGCGGTGCGGACGGGGAAGCCGGTCGGCCGCCCCTGCTCCCCCAGCCAGGCCAGGACCTGGTCGAGGGCGGCGACGGTCTGGCGGCGGTCGCCGCCCCCGTCGTGGAAGAGGACCGTGGGGCCGTTGCCGATCTCGCGCTTGACGTTGGCGACGATGGCGGCGGTGCCGGGCCTGCCGAAGTCCTTGGTGTCGACGTTCCAGCCGAGCGGACGCATCCCGGCGGCCGCGGCGATGCGCCGGCTGTCGGGCGTGAAGGCCCCGCCCGGGGCGCGGTAGTACTCGACCTTCGCGCCGCCGCCCGCCGCCTCCTCGATCAGCCTCTTCGCGTCGAGGATCTGCGCCTCCTGGTAGGCGACGGGCTTGCGGGCCATGGCCGTGTCGTGGTCCATGGTGTGGTCGCAGAGCCGGTGCCCGGCGGCGACGACCTTCCTGACGAGGTCCGGGTGGGCCCGGGCCTGCGGTCCGATCATGCAGAAGACGGCCTTCACGTCGTACTTGGCCAGGACGTCGAGGACCTGTGGGGTCCAGCGGGGGTCGGGGCCGTCGTCGATGGTGATGTCGACGGCGTTCCCGCCGGCCTCCGAGGCGTGGGCGATGCCGTCGGGCACGGCGGTGGAGGGCGTCGCGCCCGGGCCGCCCGGCTTCCCGTCGGCCGGTGCGGAGCCGTGGTCCGACGCGTTCTCGTGACGGGCGGCGTGGTGGTCCTCGTCGGCGGGGAGCAGGGTGGTGACCCCCCAGACGGTGGCGGCGACGGCGGCGGCCGAGGCCGCGACGGCTATCCGGGCTCGGCGGCTGTGCTTCTGCGTGCGCGTCATGTGGATCAGGACGCCTTCGAACCTGAGAAGGTTCCTCGCAATTGCCCTATAAATTCCAGGTAATGAGGACTTTAGTCCTTTATCGCCACGGTCGGCGCGGGTGCCCCGCGGGCCCCTGGAGACACACGGAGAGGCGGGTGGGGTCCGGGAAAACCCGGGCCCCACCCGCCTCTTGGGCCGTGCGCGGTCAGTGGGCGAACGAATCCGCCGGGGAGGCCGCGGCCTTGGCGCCGCCGCCGGCCTGGGCCGGGCCCGCGCCCCGCAGCGGGACTTCCTTGACGAACCAGGCGAGCGCGAAGCCGAGGACGGCGATCGCCGCGCCGAGCAGGAACGCCGAGTGCGTACCGGCCGCCACCGCGTGCTGGTAGGCGTCGCGGACGGCCTCGGGCAGCTTGGCCAGGCTGGCCGCGTCGAGCTGGGCGGAGCCGGCGGCCTGGGCGGCCTGCGGGCCGAGGCGCTCGGACATGGTGTCCGTCACCCGGGAGGTGAACAGGGAGCCCATCAGGGCCACGCCGAAGGAGCCGCCGAGGGTGCGGAAGAGCGTGGCCGAGGAGGAGGCGACGCCCATGTCCTTCATCTGCACGCTGTTCTGGGCGACCAGCATGGTGATCTGCATCAGGAAGCCGAGGCCGGCGCCGAGGACGGCCATGTACACGCCGGAGATCAGGCGGGAGGTGCCGGTGTCCATGGTGGCGAGCAGGAACAGCCCGACGACCATGAGGGCGCCGCCGACGATCGGGAACAGCTTGTACTTGCCGGAGCTGGTGGTGATGCGGCCGACGACGAGCGAGACGACCATCATCGAGAGCAGCATCGGCAGGAGCAGCAGGCCGGAGTTGGTGGCCGAGGCACCCTGGACCGCCTGCTGGAAGAGCGGGAGGTAGAGCACGCCGCCGAACATGGCGAAGCCGACGAGGAAGCCGATGACGGACATCAGGGTGAAGTTGCGGCTGCGGAAGATGTGCAGCGGCATGACCGGCTCGGCGGCCTTGGTCTCGGCGTAGAGGAAGGCGGCGATGGCGAGGACGCCGACCACGATCAGGCCGATGATCTCGCCGGAACCCCAGGCGTACTCGGTGCCGCCCCAGGTCGTCACGAGGACGGTCGAGGTGATGGCCACGGTCAGCAGGGCCGCACCCAGGTAGTCGATCTTGCCTTGGGCCTTCTTCTTGGGCAGGTGCAGCACGGCGCTGACCATCGCGAGGGCGACGGCGCCGAGCGGGAGGTTGATGTAGAAGGACCAGCGCCAGCCCATGTGGTCGGTGATGGTGCCGCCGACCAGCGGGCCGCCGATCATGGCGAGGGCCATCACGCCGGCCATCATGCCCTGGTACTTGCCGCGCTCCCGGGGCGGGATCAGGTCGCCGATGATCGCCATGACGCCGACCATCAGGCCGCCGGCGCCCAGGCCCTGGATGGCGCGGAAGCCGATCAGCTGGCCCATGTCCTGGGCCATGCCGCTGAGCGCGGAGCCGACGAGGAAGATGACGATCGAGGTGAGGAAGGAGCCCTTGCGCCCGTACATGTCGCCGACCTTGCCCCAGATCGGGGTGGAGGCGGCGGTGGCCAGGGTGTAGGCGGTGACCACCCAGGAGAGGTGTTCGAGGCCGCCGAGCTCGCCGACGATGGTCGGCATCGCAGTACCGATGATCATGTTGTCGAGCATGGCGAGCAACATGGCGATCATGAGCGCCATCAGGACGACGCGGACGCTGCGCGGCTTCACCTCCTCCGGGGTTCCGGCCTGCTTCACTGCGTCGCTCATGTCCACTCCCCGTGACACCGAATTCTTCTCAGCCCTGCGCGGACACTTACTTGCCGCCCGGCTAGTTCACTACACTGGGGAAGGTAGACCCGTCACTAGCCGGGCGTCAAGTAAGTTCGTGGGGAGACACATGTCCAGCAGCTCCAGCGGCACCGGACCGCAGGCCAAGCGCGGGAACACGCGCCAGCGCATCCAGGACGTCGCGCTGGAGCTCTTCGCCGAGCAGGGGTACGAGAAGACCTCGCTCCGCGAGATCGCGGAGCGGCTGGAGGTCACGAAGGCGGCGCTGTACTACCACTTCAAGACCAAGGAAGACATCATCATCAGCGTCTTCGAGGACCGGACGCGGCCCATCGACGAGCTGATCGAGTGGGCGCAGGAGCAGCCCCGGACGCTGGAGACCAAGCGCGAGGTGCTGCGCCGCTACAGCGAGGCGATGGTGGCGGGCACCCAGCTGTACCGCTTCATGCACGAGAACCAGGCGACGATGCGGGAGCTCAGCATCGGGGAGATCGTCAAGCGGCGGATCTTCACCCTGGTCGAGCTGCTGCGCACGGAGGACGGCCCGCTGGCGGACCAGGTGCGCTGCGTGAGCGCCCTCTTCACCCTGCACGCGGGGATGATGTTCCTCCAGCACGTGGACGAGGCCGACCCGGAGGCGACCCGGCTGGCCGCCCTGGAGGTCGCGACCGACCTCATCACCCGCGCCCACGGCGGGGAGTAGCCCCCGGGCCCCCGCGGCCCACGAAGATCACCCCCGGGGGTGGTTTACGCCCCGATCCACTACTCTCCGTAATCACACACGCTACGTTACGTCATATCCGCCGGTCGAGAGGGTCGCCCGGCGTCTGACGGAAGGACGTAGCCGTGCACGCCACCACGCGGGTCGCACTCGCCGCCGCCACCGCCCTCGCCGCGGCGGCCGCGGCACTCGCCCCGGCCTCGGCCGCCCCCGCGGCGGCCGCCCCGGCCCGGACGCTGAACTACGTGGCGCTCGGGGACTCCTACAGCGCGGGCGCCTTCGTCCGGCCCTGGGCCGAGGACGACGGCTGCGGCCGCTCGGCGCTGAACTACCCCCGCCAGGCGGCCGGACGGCTGAAGGTGCGGCTCACCGACGTCACCTGCTCGGCCGCCGAGGTCAGAGCCGGCGCGCTGGAGCCGCAGACCGACCCGGCGGGTCCGCCGTCCGTCCCGCCCAAGGGCGGCTGGGCGCCCCGGCCGGCCCAGGTCCGGGCCGTGTCCGCCGCCACCGACCTCGTCACCGTCGGCCTCGGGGGCAACTCCGTCGGCTTCGCCGAGATCGTCCAGAAGTGCGTCGAGCGGGGGCTCGCCTCCCTCGGACTGGGCCACCCCTGCTCCTCCGCCTACTCCGGCGGCGCGGCCGCCACCGCCCTGGAGGGGCGGTTCACCGCACTGCGGGCCGACTTCACCACCCTGCTGAAGGAGATCCGCAGGCGCGCCCCGCACGCCAAGGTGGCGGTGGTCGGCTACCCGGCCGTCGTCGACGAGGCGGCCGGCTGCCGCTGGGGCAGCTGGCCCCAGCTGGGCACGGTCGCCAAGGGCGACATGCCCTGGCTGGACTCCCTGGAGCGACGGGTCAACACCCTCCTGCGCGAACAGGCCGAACGGGCCGGCGCGCTCTACGTGGACACCTACACCGGCAGCACCGGGCACGGCGTGTGCGCGGCCGGCGGGCGGCGCTGGATGTACGGGATCAAGGACGACCTGACCGGCGAGGGCCGCCAGAAGGACACCCCCTCCGACCTCTGCCGGCTGATCCCGGCCCGGGGCGAGGCCTGCACGGTCCTCCACCCGAACCTCGCCGGGGTCGGCCACCTGACCACCCGGGTCACCCGAGCCCTGACCACCATGGGAGCGGCCCGACGCTGAACCGCGGCGGCACCCGTCGCCCTCAGTCCCGCAGGCGGCGTTCGGACTCCTCGATCGGGACGTCGTTGATGCTGGCCTCGCGGCGGCGCATCAGGCCGTCGTCGTCGAACTCCCACTGCTCGTTGCCGTGGCTGCGCCACCACTGGCCGTCGGCGTCGTGCCACTCGTACACGAAGCGGACGGAGATGCGGTTGCCGGTGTAGGCCCAGAGTTCCTTGCGGAGGCGGTAGTCGAGCTCGCGCTGCCACTTCTCGGTGAGGAAGGCGCGGATCTCGGCGCGGCCGGTGAGGAAGCGGTCGCGGTTGCGCCAGACGGAGTCCTCGCTGTAGGCGAGCGCGATCCGCTCGGGGTCGCGGGTGTTCCAGGCATCCTCGGCGGCCTGCACCTTGGCGCGGGCGGTCTCTTCGGTGAACGGCGGGACCAGCATGGGAAGTTCCTCTCGCGACGACAATTCAGAGAACGCTCGTTCTCAACATAGAGAACGAACGTTCTCAAAGCAAGCCGGTCTGGACTACCCTTCACGCCATGGACGACGACGAAGCCCGCACCCGCCTCCTCGACGCGGCCGAGGCGCTGTTCTACGCCGAGGGCGTCCAGGCCGTCGGCATGGACCGCATCCGCGCGGAGTCGGGCGTACCGCTCAAGCGGCTCTACCGGCTCTTCCCCGCGAAGGACGCCCTGGTCGCCGCCTACCTGGAGCGCCGCGACCGCCGCTGGATCGGCGGCCTGCGGGAGGCGGTGGCCGCCGCCCCGGAGCCCGTACCGGCGGTGTTCGACTGGCTGGCGGCCTGGTTCTCCGAGCCGGACTTCCGCGGCTGTGCCTTCCTGAACGCCTACGGGGAGCTGGGCACGGGCCCGGCCGCCGTCCTGGACGTCGTGCGCCGCCACAAGGCGGAGCTGCGCGCCCTCCTGGCGGACCTCGCCCCCACGCCGGAGCTCGCGGAACAGCTCCTGATCCTGGCCGAGGGCGCGACGGTGGTGGCCGCCCTCGACCCCGGCCCGGCTCCGGCCCTGCACGCCCGCGCGGCGGCGGCGCGGCTCCTGGAGGCCGCCGCGCATCCGGCCGGGTGAGCGTCCGCACGGCCGGGGGCCCGGCTCAGGCCAGGGCGTCCGCGGTCAGTTCCAGGACCTGGGCCGGCCCCGCGCGGAAGGCGGGGGCGGCCGCGTCGGCCTCGATCATGTGCGGGGTGGCGTCGTGGGCGGCCAGGGCGGCCTTCGACGTCCACTCCTCGATCAGGACGAAGCGGTCCGGGTCGCCCGCCACCCCGTGGAGGTCGTACCGCAGGCACCCCTCCTCCGCGCGGACCAGCGGCGCGAGGCGCTCGTACGCGGCCTCCTGCTCCCGGCCCCGGCCGGGGAGGGTGGTGATCAGGACGACCAGCTTCACGGGCGGCTGGGGCTGGTGCGGCTGCTGCGACATGCGGTGCAGCCTAGGCGTCCAAGATCGGCCGCGGCAGGCCGATTTCGCCCTGTGAGATGGTGGACCGCGTGAACCTGGAGGACCTCGTCCGGCTGCGCCGGGCCCGTGACGCGATGGACCGCGACTACGCGCAGCCGCTGGACGTCCCCGCCCTGGCGCGCATCGCGCTGATGTCGGTCGGCCACTTCCAGCGCAGCTTCCGCGCCGCCTACGGCGAGACCCCGTACGGCTACCTCATGACCCGCCGCATCGAGCGGGCCAAGGCCCTGCTGCGGCGCGGCGACCTGTCGGTGACGGAAGTCTGCTTCGAGGTCGGCTGTACCTCGCTCGGGTCGTTCAGCTCCCGCTTCACCGAGCTGGTCGGCGAGACCCCGAGCGCCTACCGGGCCCGCGACCACGGCGACAGCGCCGCCATCCCCGCCTGCATCGTGAAGATCCACACGCGACCGGTCAGGAACGGAGAAGCCAAACCCGACGCCCCCGCGTAGCGTCGGAGCCATGGGAATCAAGCTTTCGCAGTGCTTCATCGCCGTCGACGACCACGACAAGGCCATCCCCTTCTACCGGGACGTCCTGGGCCTGGAGGTCCGCAACGACGTCGGGTACGAGAACATGCGCTGGGTGACCGTCGGCTCACCCGCGCAGCCGGACGTGGAGATCGTCCTCGAACCCCCGCTGGCCGACCCGAACGCCACCCCCGCCGACCGCCAGGCCGTCGCGGAGCTGATGGCCAAGGGGATGCTGCGCGGGGTCATCTTCACCACGGACGACGTCGACGCCACCTTCGAGCGGATCCGCGCGGCCGGCGCCGACGTGCTCCAGGAGCCGATGGACCAGCCGTACGGGGTCCGCGACTGCGCCTTCCGCGACCCGGCCGGCAACATGCTCCGCTTCAACCAGCCCCGCAAGGCCTGACCACCCGGCCCCGTACCGCCCCGGGCCTCAGGGCCGGCAGAGCCGGCCCTCCAGGGCGGCGGGCAGCGGGTAGACCCGTTCGGCGGGCAGCAGCCGCCGCGCCCTGGCGGCCTGCCCGCCCTGGATCAGCGCGGCGGCCTTGCGGACCTGCGGGGTGAGGTCCGTGATGCCGGTGATCCACTCGTCGGTGAAGGTCCGGACGAGGTGCCGGCCGACGCCGACCTGGATGCTGTAGTGGTTCAGCGCCGCCCCGCGCGCGGAGCGCTCGGGGTCCCGGCGGCCCGTCGACATCCTGTCCCGAGTGGTGTCCTTCCCCACGGACGGCGCTCCCACCGGAGTCGTGCGCAACGACGGGGACGACTTCGAGTTCGGCGACTCCGGGAGGACCGGTCCCGCGCGCTTCCTCTTCGCGGGGGAGCACGGTGACCTCTTCGCGTACAACCCGGAGGTGAACCGGACGCAGGCGATCCGGGTCGCGCACGAGGGCAGCGGCGGCGAAACCGCCATCTTCAAGGGCTTGGAGCTGGTCCGCGGGAAGAAGGACGACCACGGCCGCGAGCACGGGGAGCCGAGGGTGCTCGTCGCCAACTTCCGCGATGCGCGCGTCGACGTGTTCGACGAGGACTTCCGCCTCCTGCCACCCGGCGGAGCGTTCCGGGACCCCTCCCTTCCCGCCGGCTACGCGCCGTTCAACATCAAGGAGATCGACTCCAAGGTGTTCGTCACCTACGCCTTGCAGGACGAGGAGAAGGAGGACGACGTACCCGGCGCGGGCCACGGCTTCATCGACGTGTACAGCAAGAAGGGGCGGCTGCTGGAGCGCTTCGCGAGCCGGGGCGTCCTCAACTCGCCCTGGGGCCTGGAAGTGGCGCCCAAGGGATTCGGGAAGTTCTCCGGCGACCTGCTCGTCGGCAACTTCGGCGACGGCCGCATCAACGCCTTCGACCTGCGCACCGGAGAGTTCGAGGGCACCATCGAGGACCGGAACGGACACCCGATCTCGATCCCCGGCCTGTGGGGGCTCAAGCGCGGCACCGACAAGTCCGGCGGCCGGGAGGCCGTCTGGTTCGCCGCGGGGATCAACGACGAGGAGAACGGCCTCCTCGGCGTCCTGCGCGCGGAACGCTGACCGGCCCCTGCCGCGGCCCCGGCCCCGCCGTCCCTCCGGCGGGGCCGCCCTGTCCGGCGCGACGGGGCAGGCGGCGGGGGCGCCGTGGAAGGGCGCGGTGAAGGGGGCGGGCACCTTCGGCTCCCACGTCGTCTGGATGGACGTCGGTCTGGCGAGGGAAGCTCGACGCGCGCGGATGGCTCACACGGGGCGGCGAAGGCGCCAGCTGCCACCGGATCGGCGTGGACGCGGACGGGAACAGCTGCATCGCCGTCGCGGGACACGAGGACACTCCCCTCACCGACGGCCGCGAGGCCCTGTCCGCACTGATCCGGGACATCAAGGCGGGCAAGGCCGACCACCTGCCGGACGGCCTGCAGCGGCGCTGACCCGGGGCCGGCCCGGCCTGCCGTGAGCACTGCTCGGCCGACCCCCCAACGTCACCGGCACCCGGCCGGACCGACCGCACCGAGACACCATCGGACGAAGAGGACAGTCGGTCGGGTCGCCGACCGGGACTCGGCAGGCTGCCGTGCAGTATTCCGGGCGGGTGAGGCCGGGGGCGGGTTCGGCGTGGTCGAGCGCGTTCCAGGGCCGAAACCGGATAGGGGTCTGCCGTGACCGCCTTCCCTTCGCGCCGACGCCCGACCCTCCTCGCTCTCGCCGCAGCCGTCCTGCTGGCCGCACCGACGGCGACGGCAGCCACGCCACGGAACCCCTCTGCACACCCCCTCTCCGAAGCACCGGCCCCTGCCCGAGGGAACCCCGCTCCGCCTGCCGGCACACGTCGGCAGGTGGAGCGGTTCAAGCACCAGCTGGCCGAATCGGGCTATGTCTCGCAATCGGGGACCGAAGCCGTCTTCGACCTGAACCGCCGATTCTGCGAGGGCGCCGTCTTCAGCGCCATGTGGCCCAACTCCCAGTCGCCCTACATCGTCAGCGGCATGCCGGAGGTCCCGGGGCAGGCGCCCAACACCAACCCGCCTGCGACATGGCGTCTGCGCCAGGACGAGGCCGTCGTCCTGATCGGCACCACACCGCCGCCCGAGGAGTACTTCTCCTTCGATCTGACCAGGCTGAAGGGATCCCTGCCCACCGGCCCCCTCGTGTGGACTTCGGTGGGCGACCCCGTCAACAACGCGACCGTCCGCACACAGGGCCCGACGCCGTACAGCCGGCCGTTCGCCCTGGTGATCACCGGCAACGCCCGCACGCAAGGGGAGGTGAACAGGATGCTGGAAGCCTCCGGGCTCGGCGGGGCGACGAACAACCTCACGATCCCTCCCGCCATGTACCGGCTGGGCCTCGACCGGAAGGCCGACCAGTTCCTGCTCGGCATCCGGACCGCCGTGGCCGAGCCCGGCTTCGAGAAGGCACTCGCCGACTACCGCGCCACGCCGCCCCTCCAGATCCTGCGGGTACGTCCGCGGAGCAGCTCCGGCGACGAGGCGAAGCCCGTGTACGGCCCTGACCCCCTGCCCGTTCCTCCGCTGCGGGTGTCCGGGACCGGAGCCACCGAACTCGACCTCAATCCCACGCTGCGACTGCTGCGTCGGCGCATTATCGATGCCCACCCCGGCTACGAGGCGCGCGACGAAGTGGTGGAGCGCGGCTTCGAGGAGTCGAACCCGGGGCTGCAGGACAACCTGGTGATCGATCCGCCCGTCACGGGAGTGGGCGCCCTGTCCAACGACGCCGACGACCCCATCACGCGGAACTTCAAGCTCCCGGACGGCTCGTTCGCGGTCGCCTACGGCACCAACCACGCGGCCACCCGCCAGGCGACCTATTCGAGCATCTCCATGTACGCCGACGCCAAGGCGGCCGTCGCCCTGGCCGCTCAGGACAACCGCGCACTCCAGGGCAGCGCGCAGGACTTCATCCCCGACCAACACCACGCCGACAAGCTCTACGCCTGGACCTTCAGCCGAGCCGGCGACGCCGGACCGACCGGCCCGCACGTCACCGAACTCCCTCCCACCGGTTCCGACTTCTGCGCCCAGTACGGCACGCACCGGCCCGTCGACATGAGCACACTGCGCTTCGTCGCCCGCGCCTACATGCAACCCGCGACCCTCACCCGGCCGGCCCTCTCCGCACTCCTCCTGGACCGGCTGCTCATCTTCACACCGAAGAAGTAGGACCCCGCCCGAAGAAGTAGGACCCCGCCGAAGACCGACGACACGTGACCACCGCAGCCTCGCGGGGGGCGGGGCGGCGGGGGTACCCCCACCGCCTTCACGCGCCGGCCGGGGTCCGCGGCGGCGCTCGCGCCTCATGACGGCCGGCCGGGCGGGCCGAGCGCGGGCGGGCGGGTCGCGTCGGCGGCGGCCGAGCCGCGTAGGAGTTCGGCCAGGTCGTGGGGCTGGGCCGGCTCGCCGGTCGGGGTCGCCGCCGTGATCCGGTCCAGGCGGAAACCGCGCCCGGCCCGCCGCGTACGGCACCAGCCGATCAGGTACCAGCGGCCCTCGGCGGTGAGCAGGCCGGCCGGTTCGACGACGCGCTCGCTCGCCCGGCCCGCCGCGTCGACGTACGCGAGCCGCAGCACGGTCCCGTCGGTCAGGGCCCGCTCCACCGCGTCGCGGACCGTCCGCTCCGTCCGGGACGGCAGTGCGACGATCCGGGCGGCCAGCCCCTCGGCCGCGGCCGCGGCGGGGCCGGTCATCGACGCCACCAGCTTCTGGTAGGCCGTACGGGCCGCGCCCGCGAAGGGGGTCTCGGCGGCTGCGAGGGCGGCGGCCAGGGCCGCGGCCTCGTCGGCGGTGAAGTGGACCGGGGGCAGGGTCATGGCCGGGTCGACGGTCCAGCCCCCGCCCCGTCCGAGGGCGGCGCGGACGGGGACGCCGGAGTCCATCAGCGCCTGGAGGTCGCGCTGCACCGTCCGCGTGCTGACCTCGAACCGCTCGGCGAGCACCGCGACCGAGCGCGGCCGCGGCGCCGCCGCGCGCAGTTCCTCCACGAGGGCGTAGAGCCGGGTCGTACGGTCCATGGGCCCGACGCTACCGGCCCGCGGCGGCCAGGAACTCCCGCTCGCGCGCGAACTCCCGCTCGGTGACGGTCAGCGGGAAGAGGGTGAAGCCGTGCATCGCGCCCGCGACGACCCCGAGTTCCACGGGCGCGCCCGCCGCCCGCCAGCGCTGCGCGAGGAACAGCGAGTCGTCCAGCAGCGGGTCCTCCGTGCCGACGACGATCCGGGCGGGCGGCAGGCCGGCCAGGTCGGCGTAGAGCGGCGAGAGCTCCGGCGAGCGGCGCTCCTCCGTGCCGGTGCCGGGCGAGAAGGACTCGTAACTGCCGAGCAGTGCGTCGGTGTTGCTGAGCAGCGGACGGGAGCCGAACGCGCGCTGGCTCGGGGTCATGGACAGGTCGTACGGGCCGAAGAGGAGGTGGGCCGCCCGGAAGGCACCGTCGATGCCGTGGCGGTCGCGCAGGCGCAGCAGGGTCAGCACGCTGAGGTGCGCGCCCGCCGACTCGCCGCCGATCAGCAGCCGTTCGGTGCCGAACTCGGCGGCGGCGTGGTCGACGAGCCACCGGGCGGCGGCCTCGCAGTCGTCGGGGCCGGCGGGGAAGGGGTGCTCGGGCGCGAGGCGGTAGTCCACGCTCACGACGGCCAGCCGTACCTCCTCGGCGATCCGCCACAGCCGTTCGTCCTGGCCGTCGGCGGAGCCGAACGACCAGCCGCCGCCGTGGATGTGCAGGTACACCCCGTCGACCGGGCCGGCCGGGACGAAGGTCCGCACCCGTACCCCGCCGGCGACGACCCGGTCCCGGCCCTGCGGCAGCCGCACGGGCGGCGCGTCCCCGGCGAGCCGGTTGCGCCGCAGCCGCGCGACGAGGTCGGGGTCCAGGGCCCGCCCGCGGGCGGGGCGGTTCGCGGCGGCGGCTTCGAACTGCCGGTTGAAGGCGAGGGTCTCGGCGAGGCAGTCCTGGTCGGTGAGCGGCATCGGGGTCTTCGTCGTCATCGTCATGGGGAGAGGTTCGCAACGCCTCGCGACAGCCCCGTGTCACCCTTTTCCGGTGACCCGCGTCACATCCGTGCCGGCTGCCGGTCGCCGGTCGACGGGCCCGGTCGCGGCCGGGCGACGCGGGCGGCGATGGTCCGGGCGCAGGCCAGGGATTCGGCGCGGGTCGTGTCGACCTCCAGGTCGTAGTCGACGCCCCGGTGGACGGCCTCGGCCTGAGCGGCGGCCATCCCCCGCGGGCGGTCGCCCCGGGCGATCTCGCGGGCCGCGGCGACCTCGCCGTCGCACCGCACGCCGACCCAGAGCACGCCCAGCCCGTGCAGGGCCTTCCGCCACCGCTGCTGGGACTGCGGGCCGCCGAGGAAGACGTCGTCGACGACGATCCGGGCCCCGGCGCGGGCCATGGCGGCGATCCCCTCGGCCCAGGCGGCGTCGAGGGTGCGGAAGGCTTCGCCGACCACGACCTCACCGCCGGGCTCGAACCCGATCCCGGCGTCGGAGGCCCGCAGGGACGGCGGCATGGCGTCGACCAGCGTGTCCACCCCGAACGCCAGCCAGGGCTCCGGCAGGACGGCCTGCAGACACCGCACGATCCCGGACTTCCCGGAACTGGAACCACCGTTGAGGACGATCACCCGGATCTCGGACGTCACCGCGGTCCGGCGGGGGTCCGCGCCGCGGGGAGCGGTCGTGGGGAAGCGCAGCTCGGGGCGCTCCCAGGTCACCTTCGGCGGCGCAGGGGGGACCGTGCCCACGCGCACGGCACCCAGGCGCCGGTAGAACCGCTCGGCCGGCGGGTGCGACACGACCCGTACATGGGCCAGGCCCGCTTCCCGGGCCCGGTCGAGCATGTCCTCGATGAGGCGTCGGCCGATGCCCGCCCCCTGCGTCTCGTCCGACACGAAGGCCAGGTCGAGTTCGGCCTGTTCCGGCACCAGGGCGTAGAAGCCGAGGATCCGGCCGTCGGTGTCGTCGACGGCCGTGAAGACCTGGTTGCGGGCGATGTAGTCGGCCGTCACCCGGTAGCCGTCGATGATCGTGGCGTACGGGCCGGCGTACGCGCCCGACCCCTGGACGAGTGCGGTGAGTTCGTCGGCGTCGTGTGCGGTGGCTCGTCTGATCGTCAGGGACCGTGGCTGCATGTGCCGGAGCATAGGAGTACGCCTGCGGGACCGGCCACGACCCGGTCCGTCGTTCTCCGGAGCGGCTCGACCGTCCTTCTGGTACGCCGCCGGGCGGACTACCCGCGGCGGGGCTCGGTGAGGAGGTCCGCGAGGCGGTCGAGGAAGGCGGTGAGCCAGTCCAGGCGGGGGCCGGTGCGGGCGGTGCGGAAGCCGTGGCGGCGGCCCCAGAGGGCCGACTGGACGGCGTGGAACTGGGCCCAGCGCTGCACGCGTTCGCGGTCGAGCTCCGCGGTCTCGGCGAAGACGTCCAGGATGCGGTGGACCGCCCGGCTCGGGTCGTCCGCCTCGATGAGGGTCAGCCCGCGGGACTTCAGCAGCGTGCCGCCGTCGTACGCGGGGTCCCCCGCGCAGCCCTTGGGGTCGACGGCCAGCCAGGGCTCGCGGCCCGCGCGCAGGATGTTCCGGGCGTGGAGGTCGCCGTGGACGAGGGTGTCGGGCTGGCTGCGGCCCAGCTCGCGGACGGTCGCCACGGCGGCGTCCACGGCCCGTCGCGGCAGGCCGTGCGGCAGCTCGGCGGCGTCCTTGCGCAGCCCCTCCTCCCAGGCGCCGGCCCGCTCGCGCAGCCGGGGCAGGCCGGGCGGCGCGGGCACGGCGAGGCGGCGGTTGAGCCGGCCGGCGACGGTGACGACCTCGTCGCCGTCCTCGACCTCGGCGAGGGTCGACGGCTCGACCCGCTCCAGCAGCATCGCGAACCGCTCGTCGTCGCGCTCCAGCAGGAGGACGGCGCCGCGGCCGCGCCAGGCGGCGAACGCGTCGGGCTCGTGGACGTTGCCGGGGTGCGGGAACGACACCTTCAGCACGGCGGGCTGCGGCCGGCCCCGCACGGGGACGACGAGGCCGACGCCGCCGTGCAGGACGTCGCCGTCGGGGACGCAGCCCCAGCGCCCGAGCAGCTCCTCCACGATCCCGGGCAGCTCCCCGAGCCACCGCTCCCCGGACTCCCCCTCGCGCTCGACGGTGCTCCGTACGAATGCCTCCGGCGTCACGATCATCCCGGCACAGTACGCGGTGGCGGCGGCCCGAGGGTGCTAGCCGGGCGCTCCGCGGGGGAAGGTGATCTCGACGCGGCGGTTCTTCTTGCGGCCTTCCTCCGTGCTGTTGTCGGCGATCGGGTAGTCCTCGCTGTAGCCGCGGACGTCGTAGGTGACGCCGGGGCTGGTGACGGTCTTGGCGAGTTCCGCCTGGACGGCGTCGGCGCGCTGCTTGGAGAGCTCCTTGCCGTGTTCGTAGCTGCCCTGGTCGTCGGTGAAGCCGAAGACGCGGATGCGGGTGGCCTTCTGAGTGTTGATCTCCTGCGCGATGGCCTGGATGCGGGCGGCGGCCTGGGCGTTGAAGACGGCGCTGTTCTCGGGGAAGAGGACCTCGGACTGGAGGGCCATCATGACGTTCTGGTTGGTCTCCTGACGCCGCTGCTCACCGCCGAGGTCCTCGACGACCTCGGCGATGTCGAGGACCTTGACGGGGGCGAGGGTGCCGCCCTGGGGGATCTTGAGGCCGGGGGCGTTGGAGTCGATGGGCACGGGGGCGGCGGGAGCCGGCTCGGTGCCGGGGGGAACGGAGGGCTTGGGCTCGTCGGCGTGGGCGCTCGTCGCGCCGAGGAGGTGGGCACCGGCGATGACGAGACCGGCGACGGCTGTCGCGGCGGCGGCGCGGTGGCGTTTGGTCATGGGGTCACCCGGAGATCTTGACGGTGGCCGTGGCGAAGGTGGGCATGTTGAAGTCCACCTGGTTGGTGCCGGCAGGCGGCACGGGGAACTGGGCGAAGAAGGGCACCGACTGACCGGCTTCGATCACTGTCAGCCCTGTCGTGCACAGGCAACGCCCGTCGGTGTCCCGCAGTACGTAGTACCGCTTCTTCCCGGCCTTGTCGACGAGCGTCACACCTGCGACCGAGGCTCCACTGCTGGTGAGTTCATTGCCGCGCCAGGCGGCGGTACTGGCAAACGCCTGGCTTCCGGTGTTCTTGAACTGCCCGCTGACGGTGAGGAAGCCACCTGCGTCCCGCACGGCCGAATTGATGGTGAGGGTCATGCCCCCCTCTCCGTTGACCGAGGCCAGCACCTCGGTCGGCGTGGGCGTCGGGATGGTGCTCGGCGCCTGCTGCTTGGACGTCTGCCCTTGGGATTTCGCAGATGTCGAATCCTGTTCCGACGTGGGCTTGTTGTCGCTTCCCGTGCCGCAACCCGCCACCGTGATCGCCAGAACGACCGCAGCCACGGCAGCCGCTCCCCCGCGAACCTTCGCCGAGTGCCGAGTGCTCATCTATGCAGCTTCCTTAATCTCGCGTGCTTGTCAGT
Source organism: Streptomyces sp. NPDC093801 (assembly GCF_040701585.1). NCBI lineage: Bacteria > Bacillati > Actinomycetota > Actinomycetes > Kitasatosporales > Streptomycetaceae > Streptomyces > Streptomyces sp. NPDC093801. The sequence goes on from NZ_JBFBDP010000029.1 coordinate 91,580, forward strand.
CGACCAGTCGAACCGTGAAGAGCGCCCTCGCCAGCTTGCGCAGCGGACCCGGCTTCCCCAGATCCAGAGTCAGCGGGTGACCGTCGCAGACGAACGTGACGCTTCCCGGCCCTGGCGTGGAGCTGGGACTCGGAGCAGGCGTCGGCTCGGGCGTTTGGGCCGGGGAAGTGGGAGCCGGGCTCGGGGCCGACCGCAAAGAGCACCTGGGTTTGACGGCCGCCCTGGCCGTGGCCTTGCCATGAACACCCTCGGTGCCCGGCACGACGGACTTCCCGACCGTCCCGTTCGTGGTCACCGTGACGGTGACCAGCGGGATGGCCGCCTCGCACTCGGCGGTGGCATCGTTCAGCGCGGCAAACTCGGTGGCCTTCGCACATGCCCCCCGTCCGCTCAGAAGGTCGCCGTCAACGAGCTTCTCCCAGTCGACGGGTTTGAGGCTCAGCAGGTCGAGCCCCAGAAATGCGTCGTCCCTGGCTTCACCGGCCGCCGCGAGGGCAGCCGCGTCTGCGGCGCCCTGCGCGTTGCTACGTGTCACGCCCGCCTGGCCCACCACGAAGAAGACCAGTGCGGCGAAGAGCAGTCCGACAATCGCGACGATGTAGATCGGAAAGGCCTGCCCTCGATCGTCATGCAGGTCCTGCGGTCTCACTTCCCCGCGGTGATGCTGGTGACGGCCGTGGCGATCCTGTTGGTGATGGCCTGCCCGATGCCCGTGCCGACGATCGCCCCGATGATCACCACGACCACCAGGATGATCCCCAGGTACTCGAACGCCGTCTGGCCGCGGTCGCGGCCGGGACGGGTCGCGTAGCGCTTCCGCAGCCGAGCCAGGGTGCTCTGCTTCATCAGGGGTACCTCCGCGTCCGGTGCCGCTGTCGATTTGCGGACCGTACGGGGAGTCAGCTCTCGTCACCAAGGGTCCCGGGGCCCAATTACGGACCCACTGCGCACCGCGTCTACCCATGTCCACTCACCCCCGGGCGGGCGGTTCCCAGCCAGTGGGCAATCGCTTCGCTGCGGGTCGTGCTCTGGAGTTTGGCGAAGATGCGGTTGATGTGGTTCTTCACCGTCTTCTCGCTGATGAAGCACGCCGCCGCGATCCGCTGGTTGCTCATCCCGGACGCGATCAGGTCCATGATCTCCACCTCCCTCGAACTCAGCCCGAAGAGCACGGAGTTGTGCAGCCGCTCCGGAGACTGTGCCACAGTTCGTTGCGGTTGCGAAGAGGTGCGGAGTTCCGTGAGGAGGGTGTCGGCCGCGGTTGGCGTGAAGTGGGGGCGGCCCTCGCGGACGTCGTGGACCGCTCTCACCAGGTCGTCCGGCGTGAACTCGCCGTGGACCAGGTAGCCGCCCGCGCCCAGCAGCAGCGATTCCCGGACGATTTCCGACTCCCTGCTGTACGTGAGCATCAGGACCGGCGCCAGGCGGACCAGGTGCGGCAGGGCCGAGATGCCGTCCACGCCCGGCATGCGGACGTCCAGCAGGACCACGTCCGGGGCGTGCCGGCGGGTCAGGCTGAGGGCCTCGCGGCCGTCCGATGCCTGGGCGGTCACCGTGATGTCGCCCGCCGCCTCCAGGAGGGCGGCCAGGCCGGCCCGTACGACCGGGTTGTCGTCGGCGATCAGGACGCGGAGGCCGGGCATCAGGGGCTCCCTTCCAGGGGGAGGGTCAGGTGGATCCGGGTGCCCGGGTGGCCGTCCGGGTGGGGGCCCACGCGCAGGAGGGCTCCGAGCGTCGTGGCGCGTTCCCGCATGCCGAGCAGGCCGTAGCGGCCCGGGGAGGACGCGGCTCCGGGCGGCAGGCCCCGGCCGTCGTCGGTGACCTCCAGGGTGAGGTGCGTGGGGGTGGCCGTCGCCGTGAGGGTCACCCGGGTCGCGGAGGCGTGCCGGCGGGCGTTCTCCAGGGCTTCCGAGGCGATGGAGAGGACGTGGTGGGCCGCCTCGGAGGGGAGCGCGGGGAGCGGGCCCGGGGCGTGGACGGTCGTGCCGGGGCCCGCCAGGCGGTGCAGGGCCGGCAGGAGGGGGACGTCCGCGGGGGGCTCGCGGAGGTCGGTGAGCAGGGCGCGGGACTCCTCCACCGCCCGGCGGGCCGCCACCGCCAGGAGGGCGGAGCGGGTGCGGATCGCCGCCGGGTCGTCGGTGAGGGCCAGGGCGTCCGCCGTCAGGGCCAGGCCGTGCAGGGTCTTGGAGACCGAGTCGTGCATCTCCCGGGCCAGGCGGTCGCGTTCGGCGCGGACCGCCTCGGCCACCGCCAGCTGCGCGCGGGCCTCCGTCAGCCGGACGAGGAAGTCGCGGACCGAGGAGCCGGCCGCGCCCGACAGGACGCAGAGCAGGGACAGGACCAGGCCGCCGCCCAGCGCCGCCACCACCGCGGTCTGCACCGCCGCGTACACCGCCGAGCCGCGCCAGCCGTGGACGAGGCCCGCCAGCAGCGGCGTGCCGAGGGCCACCAGGCCCAGCGGGGAGGAGGGGGTGGCGGTGATCAGCAGCAGGGTGCCCAGGGCCATGTCCGCCGCCAGCAGCCAGGGGTGGCGCAGGAGAAGGGGGCCGAAGCGCTCCCAGTCGCGGAAGAGGACGTACGAGAGCATGAAGGTGACGAGGACCGCCCCGGCCACGAGGCAGGTCGGGGCGCCGTGCGCCGTGCGGGAGAGGGCCGGCGGGGCGCCCAGGGGAATCATCACCAGGCGCAGGGCGAAGACCTGGCGGCAGAGGGACTGGAGGGCGTTCGCCCGCAGGCGCAGCGGGGAGCCGGCGGCGGGCACCGGTGCGGGGAGGGTCAGGGCGGCCATCGTCAGTCACCGCCCAGCAGGGCGCCGAAGTCCACGTTCGCTCCGTAGACGAAGCCGCAGACCAGCAGGATCAGGGTTCCGGGCAGCATGAACACGGTCACCGCGAACGTGGCCTTGGGGACGGCGCGGGCGGCGCGGCGCCGGGCGTTCTGGGCGTCCGTGCGGCGCATGTCCTCGGCGATGGCGATCAGGGTGTCGACGATGGGCGATCCGAGCTCCTCGCCCTGCTGGAGGGCCGTGACGAACTGGGCGACCTGTTCGCTGTCGTTGCGGCGGCGCAGGTCGTCGAAGGCCTGGCGGCGGCTGACGCCCATGTCCATCTGCTGGAGGGTGATGCGGACCTCGTCCGCCCAGGGGCCCTCGTACTTGGCGGCCACGCGCTCCAGCGCCTGCCGGAAGCCGAGTCCCGCGCTGACGACGACCGCGAGGACGTCGAGGAAGTCGGGGAGGGTGCGCTCGATGTCGTCGCGGCGGACCCGGATCGCGGACCACAGGCCCGCCTCGATCCAGAACAGCCCGAACGCGACCATGAGCAGGGCGACGACCAGCTGGCCGTTGAGGAGCATCGCGAAGGCGCCGAGCCCGCCGAGGAAGCCGTAGACCGCGCGCCGGGCCGCGTACCGGTCGATGGTCAGGCCGGCCGGGTTGCCCGCCCGGTCGATCTGGGCGCGCTTGCGCGCCACGCGCCGGGGGCCCATCAGCCGCAGCACCAGCGGCGCCCAGCGGATGCCGAGGCGGTCGACGAGCGAGCCGACGGCCGTCGTACGGGAGGAGCCGACCTCCAGGGCGAGGGCGAGGTCGGTCGGGAGGGCCACGTCGGCGCGGTAGAGGCGGATGCCGTGGAGGATGCCGAAGACCGAGAGGGCCGTCACGGCGGCCAGCAGGATCGGGAGGTAGGGGCTCATGGGTCTCGTCGTCCTCCCGTCAGACGTCGATCTTCGACAGGCGGCGGATGAGGACGAAGCCGAGCGTGAACAGGCCCAGGGCGATCAGGACCGCCGTCTGGCCGATCAGGGCGCCGGTCATCCGGTCCAGGGCGCCCGGCATCATCGCGTCGACCAGCAGCAGCGAGCCGAGCCCGATCGCCGGGACCAGGTAGGCCGTGACGGTGACCTGCGAGAGCTGCGTACGGATCTCCCTGCGCGTCTCCTTGCGCTGCTCCAGGGTGACCACCAGGTTGCGCAGGCTCCCGACGATGGCACCGCCCGCGCGCGCCGACAGGACGAGGGTGGAGACGAGGACGACCAGCTCCCGCGACGGCAGCCGGTCCACGATCTCCCCGAGCGACTCCTCGACGGAGTGCCCCACCGCGAGCCGGTCCGCGACCCGGGACAGCTCCTCCCCCGCCGGGGCCTCCAGCTCCTCGGCCGCGATCCCGATGGCCGTGCGCAGGGCGAGCCCGGCCTGGGTGGCGTTCGCGAGGATCCGGGCCAGCTCCGGCAGCTGGTTGACGAAGCGCTCGGTGCGCCGGGCCCGCTGCCAGGCGAGGAAGGCGTTCGCGGCCCACAGGCCGATCAGGCCGGCGACCGGGCCGAAGAAGGGCGCGAGGAGGGAGGCCGACAGCAGCCAGACCCCGGCGACCGCCATCAGCACGTAGACGAGGAACTCGCCGGGAGTGAGGTCCAGTCCGGTGGTCGCCAGCTTCAGCTCGATGCGCCGGCCGAGCCGGGTCCTGCGCAGGCGCCGGTCGACGCCCGGGAAGCGGCGCCGGCGGCCGGCCTGCTCCGGGGCGCCGTCGGAGGCGAGGCGTTCGACGAGGGCGGCGCGCTGGGCGAGGCCGGCGGAGTAGGCGTGCACCCCGAGGGAGACGAACAGGCCGGCCAGCAGGGTGGCGCCGAGGGTGAGGAGGACGAGGTGGGTCACAGGACGGTCCGTGGGGTCAGCGGGTCGAGGTGGTCCTCGGGCGGGGCGACCCCGAAGGCCTGGGGGATCGGCTGGTTGTTCATGTAGAGGCGCTCCGCGGTCCGGCGCGGCAGGGGGGCGTAGGCGAAGTAGCCGTGGACGCGCCCGTCGGCGGCCACGGGCTGGGCGACGTAGCGGCAGACGGTGGTGATCCGGAACGGTTCGCGGCCGTGCGAGTCGAGGACGGAGATCTCGGTGACGCGGCGCGAGCCGTCCCCGAAGCGGGTGAGCTGCACGATGACGTTGACGGCGCTGTTGATCTGGTCCTGGAGCGCCTCGAAGGGGATCTCGACCTCCGACATGGAGGCGAGGGTCTGGAGGCGCATCAGCGCGTCCTGGGAGCTGTTGGCGTGGACGGTGGCGAGGGAGCCGTCGTGGCCGGTGGACATCGCCTGGAGCATGTCGAGGGTCTCGCCGCCGCGCACCTCGCCGACGATGATGCGGTCGGGGCGCATGCGCAGGGAGTTGCGCACGAGGTCGCGGATGGTGATCTGGCCCTTGCCCTCGACGTTGGGCGGGCGGGATTCGAGCCGGATGACGTGCGCCTGCTGGAGCTGGAGCTCGGCGGAGTCCTCGATGGTGATGACGCGCTCGCCCTCCGGGATCAGGCCGGAGAGGGCGTTGAGGAGGGTGGTCTTCCCGGTGCCGGTGGCACCCGAGACGATCACGTTCATGCGCGCCTGGACCATCCCGGAGAGCAGGAGCAGCATCTGCTCGTCGAGCGACCCGAGGGCGATCATCTCGTGCAGGGTGAAGGCGCGCGGGAAGCGGCGGATGGTGAGGGTCGCGCCGGTGAGGGACAGCGGCGGGATGATGACGTTGACGCGCTCGCCGCTGGGCAGGCGCGCGTCGACCATCGGGTTGGACTCGTCCACGCGGCGGTTGACGGTGGAGACGATGCGTTCGATGGTCTGCATCAGCTGCTCGTGCGAGGCGAAGCGGAGGGGCAGCTGTTCGACCCGGCCGGCGCGCTCGACGAAGATCTGGTCGGGGCCGTTGACCATGATCTCGGAGATGGAGGCGTCCTCCAGGAGCGGTTCGAGCACGCCGAGGCCGAGGGCCTCGTCCACGACGCGGCGGATCAGCTGGGCGCGTTCGGCGGTGGAGAGGACGGGGCCCTCGCGGCTGATGATGTGGCCGAGCACGCGCTCCAGGCGGGCCCGGCGCTCGGCGGGCGCGAGCGCGGACATCTCGGCGAGGTCGATCTCCTCCAGCAGCTTGGCGCGGTAGGAGGGGACGAGCCGGCCGTCCTCGCGGGGTCCGTGGCGGTCGTCCGGGGTGTTGACCCGGGAACGCAGGCTCATGGGCGGGCTCCGGTCGGGTCGTCGTTGGGCATCACGGCGGTGGCCTTCGCCGGGTCCACGGAGAGGCCGGGGACGATCGAGCTGATGGGGATCGTCACGGTGGCGGTGACCGCGTCGGCGGTCTTGGTCAGGCTCACGTCGGCGGTGAGGCCGCCGCGGACGGCGGCCTGTCCGGCCGCCTTCCCGCCCGAGCCCTTGCGGGCCTCCACGCGGGCGGCGGTGCGGGCGGCGGTGTCGGCCTGTTCGTGGACGTACGCGATCCAGCCCAGCTGGATGCCGCAGAGGGCGACGAAGAGGAGGATCGGGACGAAGCCGATGTACTCCAGGGCCACCTGACCCCGGTCCCGGTCCCGGTCCCCGAACCGGAGCCGGAGCCGGAGCCGGCCGCGGCCTCCCTGCCCGTTTCGGACCTCGTCCCGGACCCCGTCCCGGACACCGGCCCCGTCCCGGACCCGGACACCGTCCCGGACCCCGTCCCGGACACCGGCCCCGTCCCGGGGGGCCCGGTCCCGTGATGGCGCCCGGGAACCGGGCCCGGTGCCGGGGCGGACGTACCGCTGGGGACCCATGTCAGTCCGCCTCCCTCTCCATCGCCGCACCCCCGGTGCCGGTGATCTCTCCGAAGTTCAGGCCGGGGTAGAGGACGGGGATCCTGAGCCTGACCGTGGCCCTGTAGACGTCGCCGGACCCGCCGCAGTCCGCGGTCATGCCCCACGCGCCCCCGATGTGCTCGGCGGCGGCCGTGCGGCAGGCGCCGTCGCCGTGCACGGCGCCCGCCCGCGCCCCCTCGTCGGCGGCGTTCCCGGCCAGGGAGAACGCGTACCCGATCAGGACGCACTCCCACACGGCCGCCACGAGCAGCAGGATCAGCGGCACCATGCCCACGAACTCCAGGGCCACCTGCCCCCGGTCACGGTCCCGCTCCCCCCGCCGGCCGCGCACCGCTCAGCCCTCCCGGCCGCGCCGCAGCCGGGCCACCGGCCCCGCCGCGCGGACCGCCAGCGCCGAGCCGGCACCCGTGCCCGCGCCCGCCGGGGCGCCGGACGCCGGCTGCGGGGCCGCCAGCAGCCCCAGCTCCCCCGCCAGGGCCCACAGGGCCTGCTTGACCGTCGAGCGGTTGTCGAGGTCCTGCACCCGGCCGGCGTCCACGACCCCCTGGAGCTCCTTGAAGGCGGCGGGGACCGGCGTGCGGGTCGGACGGGTCCTGGTGATCTTCTCGATCAGCGAGGGCTGGATCTCGGTGTGCCTGCTCCAGCGGTTGACCACCAGCGCGGTGTCCTCCGCCTTGCGCACCTGGAGCCGCTCCCACATCCGGACCATCCGCTTCGCCGCCCGGACGGCGACCACGTCCGGGGTGGTGACCAGGACCGCCACGTCCGCCTGTTCGACGGCGGTGGCGTTGGCGCCCGTCACCTGGGTGCCGCAGTCGACCACGACCAGTTCGTAGCGGGCGCGCAGGGCGCTGAGCACCTGCCGGGTGGCGCGTTCGTCGAGGTCCTCGCCGCGCTCCCCGTCCGCCGGCGCCAGCAGCAGGGCGAGGCCGCTGCGGTCCTCGTAGACGGCGTCCTGGAGGACCCGCGGAGAGATGTCCTGGATGCCGGCGAGGTCGGCGACCGAGCGGCGGAACTGGACGTCGAGGTACGAGCCGACGTCGCCGGCCTGGAGGTCGAGGTCCACGAGGGCCGTACGACGCCCCGAGGCGGCCGCGGCCAGGGCGAACTGGACGGCGGTGAAGGTGGTGCCCACGCCGCCCTTGGCCCCGCTGACGGTGACCACCCGGCCGCCCGGGCCGGAGACGGCCTCCGCGCCCCGGCCCAGGTGGCGGCGCACGCCCGCGGACCACTGGGCGGCCGCGCCGACGCGGGCGGCGAGCTCCTCGTAGTGCAGCGGCAGGCCGACCAGGCCCCGCGCGCCGGAGTCCATGGCGGCGGAGAACACCCCGGGCCCGGTGTCCGAGGAGAGCAGGACCACGCCGACGGCCGGGAAGCGCAGGGCGACCTCGCGGACGAGCTCCAGCGCGGGGACGGGCCCGATCCGCTCGTGGACGAGGACGACCTCGGGGAGTTCGTCGACGGAGTCGGCGGCGAGGCGGCCCAGGGCGTCGAGGAGGGAGGTGGAGTCGGGGACGGGTGGGGCGGGTTCGGCGTCCGGGAGCTGGCTGAGCAGGGCGACGATGGAGCGGGCGGCGTCGGGGTCGCCGGCCGCGGGGAGGATCCGAGTGGTCATCCGCGCCTCACCTGTCCCCGTCGAGGGTGTACGTGCGGTCGGTCGGGCCGGGCGCGGAGTCGGTGCCGGGGGCGACGAGGGCCAGGCGGACGTGCTCCGCGAAGGACTCGGCGTAGGCGACGCGCTGGGTGTCCTTGGTGTTCAGGGCGAAGGTGATCGGGACGGCCTCGGCCGGGCCCTTCTTGTCGCTGTCCTTGTCGAGGGCGGTGAGCTTGCCGACGCCCAGGACCCGGGCGTTGGCGACGATGATCACCGAGCGGGAGGGCTCGGACTCCTTGGCGCCCTTGAAGGTGGCGATGATGTTGACCTTGGCACCGGAGGTGATCTTGCCGGCCACTCCGGTGGCCGCGTCGATCATGATGGCGATCTCCTGCTCCCCGGGCTGGAGCTGGGGTTTGTCGACGAACATGTCGCTCTGCAGCAGGGAGCCCTTCTTCAGGGTGGTGAGCGCGATCTTGCCCTGGAGGCTCCCGAGGTCGCTGACGGCGGTGTCGGACAGCCACCGCCTGGGGACCTTGACCTCCTCGAACTGGCCCGCGGTCAGGGCGCTGTACGGCGCGATGTCGCCCTTGACGCGGTACGCGACGACCTCGGCGCCGACCTTGGAGTTGACGTCGCCGATGACCACGAGCACCCCGGCGAACGCCGCGAGGGCGCACAGGGCCGACAGGAGCAGCAGGATGACGCCGCGGCGCTGGCGTGAGTTCATGAGCCGACTTACCTCGCCGTTCTTCGTTCGTTCGGGCGGTCAGGATCCGGATCTGGTGCGGGTGCCGGAGCGGGCGGCGGGGACCTCGGGCGGTGGTGCGGCGAGCGGGGCGGCGCAGAAGCCGCAGCGGTCGCCGATGAGCTCGAAGCCGCACCAGCGGCACTGCTCGCGGCGGACCGAGGCGACGAGCTGGTAGAGGACGGAGACGTCCGGGATGGCGGCGGCGAACTCGACCAGCTTGGGGGTGGCCCACCAGCGGGGCGAGTCGGCCGGGAGCGGGTTCTCCATCACGCCCTGCACCTTCCAGGCGGGGGCCAGTTCGGCCGCGACCCAGTCGGAGGACAGCTGTCCGCGGGCGAAGGTGAGGTGGGTGGCGAAGGCGGGGCCGGGGGGCAGCACCCCGGAGTGGGCCGCCGCCGCGGAGCCGCCGAGCCGGGCCAGGTGCGGCTGCGGGTGGGCCAGTACGGCGAACTGGGCGCTCGGCGACCAGGAGCGGGCGTGGGCCTTGAGCCCGACGGGGACCCGGTCCAGCTTGGCGACGCTGCCCAGCAGGGCGCCCGCGTAGATGTAGTGGGACAGCAGCCGGGCGGCGGAGGCGAGCACGCCGGGGCTGAAGTCGCTGACGGTGAGCTGGCGCAGCTGGCGGGCCAGCACGGCCGTGCCCAGCGGTGGGAGGTCGACGTCGAGCAGCGCGATCCGGTCGGTCTCCAGGACGGCCCGGACGGTGTGCAGCCGGCGGACGGTGGCCGGGGGCAGCCACGGCGGCACGAGGGCCACGAGGTGGCCGTGCCGCTCCAGCAGGGCGGTGGTCTCGGCGAGCGCGGTCTCCAGGTCGGCCTCGCCGGGCGGGCTGAGGACGGCGGCTCCGGGGGTGTGCCGGTCGGGTGCCGGCAGCACCAGATCGGCACTGGTGACAGCGATGGCGGTCGGCACGCGAATCCCCCCGTTCACCCGGTGCGCGACGGCCGTTCCCCGGGCCGTCACGTACGCGCACGCGCACGCGGCCGTGCGCATGACCCTGCGCGACCGCAAACGTCCGACGCGCCTTCCCCCTTGCCCCAGCACCATATCCGCGTCACCCCTGGCTGGTCAGGGGCTTGGGGATTCCCGTGCCGGAAGCACCGGTCGCGGGGACGGAAAACCCGGACAACAGGGATCCGACACCCGTTCATTTCAAGCCACTTCGCAAACACCCTTGACACCAGGATTGGTCTGGACCAACTTGGCTGCGCCGGCACTTCCCCGCAGGGGACCCCGCTCCCCCGCCCCTTCGACCCCCACGCGAACCCCCTTCCGCCCCACCCCTCCACTCCCCCCACGGAGTCCACGTGAACCGCATGCGCTCCCTCGCCCTGCTGGGCGCCGCCACCCTTGCCGCGGGCGGGCTCTCCGCCCTCGCGACGGGCACCGCCCAGGCCGCCGACGTCAACGTCGCCCGCAACGGAGGCTTCGAGTCCGGCCTCACCGGCTGGTCCTGCTCCGGCGGCTCGGGCACCGTCGCCACCTCGCCCGTGTACGCCGGCTCGGGCGCCCTGCGCGCCACCCCGGCGGGGCAGGACAACGCCCAGTGCGGCCAGACCGTCACGGTCAAGCCGAATTCCACGTACACCCTCAGCGCCCAGGTGCAGGGCTCGTACGTCTACCTGGGCGCGACCGGCACCGGCACCCAGGACGTCTCCACCTGGACCCCCGGATCGGGCGGCGGCTGGCAGAAGCTGTCGACCACCTTCACCACCGGCCCGAGCACCACGCAGGTCACCGTCTGGACCCACGGCTGGTACGGCCAGCAGGCCTACCTCGTGGACGAGTTCAGCGTCTTCGGTCCCGACGGGGGCGGCGGCACCGACCCCGGCCCGAGCCTCCCGGGCGCCCCCGCGGCGCCCTCTGTCTCCGGCCAGGGCGACACCTCGCTCACCCTCGCGTGGAACGCGGTCGGCGGGGCGAGCGGCTACCACGTCTACCGGGACGGCGTCCGCGTCCAGTCGGTGACGGGCACCTCGGCGCAGGTCACCGGACTCGCCGCGGGCACCTCGTACTCCTTCCAGGTAAGCGCGTACAACGCGGCCGGCGAGGGGCCGAAGTCCGCTCCGGTGACGGGCACCACGACCGGCGGCGGGGGCAACCCGAACCCCAACCCGTCGGTGCCCCGGCACGCCCTGACGGGCTACTGGCAGAACTTCGACAACGGCGCGACCGTCCAGAGGCTCTCCGGCGTCTCCGCGCAGTACGACATCATCGCCGTCTCCTTCGCCGACGCCACGACCACGCCCGGCGCCATCGCCTTCAACCTCGACTCGGCCGGGCTCGGCGGCTACACCGTCGCGCAGTTCAAGGCCGACGTCGCGGCGAAGAAGGCGGCCGGCAAGTCCGTCATCCTCTCCATCGGCGGCGAGAAGGGCACGATCTCGGTCAATGACTCCGCCTCCGCGACGAACCTGGCGAACTCGGCCTGGGCGCTGATGCAGGAGTACGGCTTCAGCGGGATCGACATCGACCTGGAGAACGGGCTCAACCCGACGTACATGGCCCAGGCGCTGCGCGCCCTGGCGGCGAAGGCGGGTCCCTCACTGGTCCTGACGATGGCCCCGCAGACCATCGACATGCAGTCCACGCAGGGCGGGTACTTCAAGACCGCGCTGGCGGTGAAGGACATCCTCACCGTCGTGAACATGCAGTACTACAACAGCGGCGCGATGAACGGCTGCGACGGCAAGGTGTACTCCCAGGGCTCGGTGGACTTCCTGACGGCGCTGGCCTGCATCCAGCTGGAGGGCGGGCTCGACCCCTCCCAGGTGGGCATCGGCGTCCCGGCCTCCCCCAGCGGCGCCGGCAGCGGGTACGTGTCGCCGACGGTCGTGAACAACGCCCTGGACTGCCTGGCGCGGGGGACGAACTGCGGGTCCTTCAAGCCGTCGAAGACCTGGCCGGGACTGCGCGGGGCGATGACGTGGTCGACCAACTGGGACGCCAAGGCGGGTAGTACCTGGTCGAACGCGGTGGGTCCGAAGGTCCACGGACTGCCGTAGGCGGTAGGTGTGTGGGGGTGGCTGATTCGGTCCGGTGCACAGCACCGGGTACGCCTGGGGCTATTGACCGGGACATGCCACAAGAGCACGCTGTGCGCGTCCGCACGGCTACCCCCACACTCCACCCAGGAGAACGCATGCGGCTCCACACCCGCCGGAGGGCCGCCGTCACGGCCGCCCTGCTGGCGCTCGCGCTCGGCGCACCCGCCTACGGCATGAGCGCGACGGCAGCCCCGCCGCCCACCCCCTCGACGGCCACCCAGGACGAGGCGGTCGCGCAGTACGAGGTCAAGGGCCCGTCCACGGCCGCCGAGCGCACCGCCCTGCTGAGCAGCGGGGTCTCCATCGACGAGGTCGACGCCCGCTCGGTCGTGGTCAGCGCGAACCCGGCGCAGGCCAAGGCCCTGCGCGCCCGCGGCTACGAGCTGACCGCCCTGGCCGGCCCCCCGGACCGCTCCGAGCGCGGCGTCGCGACCCGCCCGATGGACTTCCCCTCGGCGGACTCCAAGTACCACAACTACGCCGAGGCGAGCGCCGAGATCGACCAGCGCATCGCCCAGTACCCCGGGATCATGAGCAAGCGGGTCATCGGGAAGTCGTACCAGGGCCGGGACATCGTCGCGATCAAGATCAGCGACAACGTCGGCACGGACGAGAACGAGCCCGAGGTGCTCTTCACCGCCCACCAGCACGCCCGTGAGCACCTGACCGTCGAGATGGCCCTGTACCTGCTCCAGGAGTTCGGCTCCAAGTACGGCAGCGACTCCCGGATCACCAACATGGTGAACAACCGCGAGATCTGGGTCGTCCCGGACCTCAACCCGGACGGCGGCGAGTACGACATCGCCACCGGCTCCTACCGCTCCTGGCGCAAGAACCGGCAGCCCAACTCCGGCTCCTCGGCCGTGGGCACCGACCTCAACCGCAACTGGGACTACAAGTGGGGCTGCTGCGGCGGCTCCAGCAGCAGCAAGAGCTCCGAGACCTACCGCGGAGCGGCCGCCGCGTCGGCGCCCGAGGTGAAGGTGGTCTCCGACTTCGTCCGCAGCCGGATCGTCGGGGGCAAGCAGCAGATCAAGGCCGCCATCGACTTCCACACCTACAGCGAACTCGTGCTGTGGCCCTTCGGGTGGACGTACAACGACACCGCGCCGGGGCTGACCGCGGACGACCTCGCGGTCTACAAGAAGATCGGCACCAGCATGGCCGCCAGCAACGGCTACACGCCGGAGCAGTCCAGCGACCTGTACATCACCGACGGCACGATCGACGACTGGCTGTGGGGCGACCAGAAGGTCTTCGCCTACACCTTCGAGATGTACCCGTCCGACACCGGCGGGGGCGGCGGCTTCTACCCGCCCGACGAGGTCATCGACCGCGAGACGGCGCGCAACAAGGACGCGGTGCTCCAGCTGCTGGAGAACGCGGACTGCATGTACCGCTCGATCGGCAAGGAAGCCCAGTACTGCGCGTAGCCGCAGCCGGGGCCGAAGGTCCGGGGCGCCCCGCCGCCAGGGGGGCGCCCCTCCCCCGTGCTCAGCCGAGGACGGCGAGGGCGTCGATCTCGATCAGCAGGCCGGCGGGCAGGCCGACGTACACCGTGGTGCGGGCGGCGGGGACCTTGACGCCCTGCTCCTCGAAGTAGGCGTTGTAGATCTCGTTCATCTCGGCGAAGTGGGCCGTGTCGGTCAGGTAGACGCGGATCATCACGGCGTCGTCCCAGCCCGCGTCGCCCGCCTCCAGGACGGAGCGGACGTTCTCCAGCGTCTGGAGGGTCTGCTCGCGCAGGGTCGGGCCGGCGACGGCGGGCGCCCGGCCGTCGACGGCGGGCAGGTAGCCCACCTGGCCGGCGACCTGGAGGATGTTGCCCTTGCGCACGCCGTGCGAGAACTTCGCGGGGGCGGCGGGGTGGGACTCGGGGTTGATGGCGGTCTTCTCGCTCACGGGATCCTCTGGTGGGTTCGTGGTGTCCGGTGCGGAGTGGTGCTCCGCACCGATGGTGTCAGCGGTACGGGGTGCGGGTGGCCGCGGTTCGAGCAGTTCGCTAGGGCGGGTACCCTCCGCACCGCACCGGCGCCGGAACCGCGCGGCATTGACCCCTCGTCGTCACCGGTGTTACACCACAGGCACCACCCGCACCACCAGGAGGCCCCATGCCCAGCGACGCCGTCCGACGCCTCGCCGCCGAACCCGTCGACCACCGCTTCAAGGGCCTCCCCCCGGACGCCGAGACCGCCGGCCTCACCGTCGGCGAGCTGGCCGCGCAGGCCAGGGACCTCCACACCGGCGGGTTCACCACCCCCGTGCTGACCCTGGACGCCGACGCGCTCGACCACAACCTCACCGTCCTCGGCACGTACGCGCAGCGCCACCACCTCGCCTTCGCCCCGCACGGCAAGACCTGCATGGCCCCCCAGCTCTTCGAACGCCAGCTGGAGCACGGCGCCTGGGGCATCACCGCCGCCGTACCCCACCAGGCACGCGTCTACCGCGCCTTCGGGATCCGGCGGATCTTCCTCGCCAACGAGCTCGTCGACCCCGCCGCCCTGCGCTGGGTCGCCGCCGAACTCGCGGCCGACCCGGACTTCCGCTTCGTCTGCTACGTCGACTCCGTGCGCGGGGTCGAACTCATGGACCGGGCCCTCCAGGGGCAGCCCGCCCGGATCGACGTCGTCGTCGAACTCGGAGCCGGCGAAGGGGCCCGCACCGGGGCCCGCACCGACGAGGACTGCCGGGCCGTCGCCGACGCCGTCGCCGCGGCCCCCGCCCTGCGCCTCGTCGGCATCGCCGGCTACGAGGCCGAGGTCCCCGACGCCGACCCGGAGAAGGTGCACGCCTGGCTGCGCCGGCTCACCGCCCTCGCCGTCGAGTTCGACAAGGCCGGGCGGTTCGCGGCCGACGTCGAGGAGATCGTCGTCAGCGCCGGCGGCTCCGCCTGGTTCGACGCCGTGGCCGACGTGTTCGGGGAACTGCCCGAGCTGTCCCGGCCCGTCCTCAAGCTGCTGCGCTCCGGCGCCTACGTCTCCCACGACCACGGCTGGTACACCCGCCTGACCCCCTTCAACCGGGTCCCGGAGGAGGGCGGGCTGCGCCCGGCGTTCCGGCTCTGGACGCAGGTCGTCTCGCGCCCGTCCCCGACCCAGGCCTTCGTCAACGCCGGCAAGCGCGACATCGCCTACGACCTCGGGCTGCCCGAGGCCGAGCTCGTCCGGGACGCGCTCACCGGCGAGGAGCGGGCCGCCGCCGGCGTGCGCGTCGTCAAGCTGTCCGACCAGCACGCCTGGCTGGAGACCGACTCCGCCGACGCCGTACAGGTCGGCGACTGGGTGGCGCTCGGGATGTCGCACCCCTGCACCATCTTCGAGAAGTGGCCGCTCATCCCGGTCGTCGGCGCGGACGGGGCCGTCCGCGAGTACGTGCGGACCTTCTTCTAGGAGCCGGGCCCCAGGAGATGGACCTCGTCATCCGGGGAGCCCGGGTCGCCGACGGGACCGGCGGGGCGTCCTACCCCGCCGACGTCGGCGTGCACGAGGGGCGGATCGCCGCCATCGGGCGGCTCCCCGGCGGCGGGCGGCGCACCGTCGACGCGCACGGGCTCGTCCTCGCGCCCGGGTTCGTCGACATGCACGCCCACAGCGACCTCGCGCTGCTCCGCGACCCGGACCACAGCGCGAAGGCCGCCCAGGGCGTGACCCTGGAGGTCCTCGGCCAGGACGGGCTGTCGTACGCCCCCGCGGACGAGCGGACCCTGGCCCAGGTGCGGACCGCGATCGCCGGGTGGAACGGGACCGGGGAGGACGTCGAGTTCGACTGGAGGACCGTCGGCGGGTACCTCGACCGGCTGGACCGGGCCCACGGCGGACGGGGCAGCGCCGTGAACGCCGCCTACCTCGTCCCGCAGGGGACCGTCCGGGCCTGCGTCCTCGGCTGGGAGGACCGGCCGGCCACCCGCGCCGAGACGGACCGGATGCGGCAGCTGGTCGCCGAGGGGATGGAGGACGGCGCCGTCGGGATGTCCTCCGGGCTCACCTACACCCCCGGCATGTACGCCTCGGGCGCCGAACTCGCCGAGCTGTGCGCGGTCGTGGCCCGCTACGGCGGCTACTACTGCCCGCACCACCGCTCGTACGGGCGCGGCGCCCTCGCCGCCTACGCCGAGATGCTCGGCCTGGCCCGGGAGACCGGCTGCGCCCTGCACCTCGCGCACGCCACCATGAACTTCGCGGAGAACGAGGGCCGCGCCCCCGAACTGCTGGCCCTGCTGGACGCGGCGCTCGCCGGGGGGACCGACGTCACCCTCGACAGCTACCCGTACACCCCCGGCTGCACCACCCTCGCCGCCCTGCTGCCGAGCTGGGCGCACGAGGGCGGGCCCGAGGCCCTGCTGGCCCGGCTGGCCGACGGCGCGACCGCCGCGCGGATCCGGTACGCGCTGGAGGCGGAGGGGTCCGACGGGTGCCACGGGGTGCCGGTGGACTGGGCGACGGTCGAGGTGGCCGGGACCCGGGACCCCGCCCACGCGCACTTCGTCGGCACCCGCCTCCACGGCTGGGAGGACGCGCGCCGGCTCCTGCTGGGCGACCGGCTGGGAACGACCGTCCTCCAGCACGTCGGGCACGAGGGGAACGTCCGGGCGATCATGCGCCACCGCGTCCACACGGGCGGCTCGGACGGCATCCTGCACGGCGCGAAGCCGCACCCGCGGGCCTACGGCACCTTCCCGCACTACCTCGGCCGCTACGTGCGCGAGCTGGGCGTGCTCTCGCTGGAGGAGTGCGTCGCCCACCTGTCGGGCCGGCCGGCGGCGCGGCTGCGGCTGCCGGACCGGGGGCTGGTGCGCGAGGGGTACCGGGCGGACCTGGTGCTCTTCGATCCGGAGACGGTCGCGGCCAGCTCCACGTACGAGGAGCCGCGCAGGCTGCCGACCGGGATCCCGCACGTGCTGATCGACGGACGGTTCGTCATGCGGGACGGGCGCCGGACGGACGTCCTGGCCGGACGGTCCGTCCGCAGAACGGCCGTTGGGGCGTAGGAACCCCTCCGCCGGCCCGGGCGTTCGCCCCCGCAGGCACCGGCCGGGCGGCACATACGATGAACGGCATGGCCGCCTTCGTCCTCCCCGCCCTCCTCTTCCTCGCCCTGTGCGTCAGCGCGTTCAAGGACCGCCGCCGCTTCCGCAACGCGGTGCTGTTCGGGCTGACCTTCCTCACGTTCTCGGCCGCCCTGCTCGTCCAGGTGACGGCGCTGCCGGGGTGGGCGGCGCTGACGATCATCGGCCTCGCCTTCGCCGCACCCACGCTCGGCACGATGGCGATCGGCGGCTTCCTGATAGCCAACGGCGTGACGATGATCCGCAAGGAGGGCCGCAGTCCGGCCAACCTGCTGTCGATGCTCGCGGGGCTCGGGATCTTCGGGATGATCGCACTGCTGGTCGTCGTCCCGATGTTCCGATCCACCCTCCTCAACGGCATGGCGGCGACCCTCACCCTGGTCGTCGCCTACGTCGCGTTCCTCTTCCTCTGCTTCCTCGGCTACGCCTTCCTCTACGGCCGGATCAAGGTGCGCGGCGACGTCGACCACGTGGTGATGCTGGGCTCCGGGCTGATCGGCGGGGACCGGGTGCCGCCGCTGCTGGCCTCGCGGCTGCGCAAGGGCAAGCAGGTCTACGAGGCCCAGCTGGCCCGCGGCTCGCGTCCGCCGATGCTGCTGACCTCGGGCGGCAAGGGGTCGGACGAGCGGGTCGCGGAGGCCCGGGCGATGGCGGACTGGCTGATCGCGGAGGGGGTTCCGGCGGAGCACGTCACACTGGAGGACCGGTCCCGGACGACCGAGGAGAACATGCTGTTCTCGAAGGAGATCATGCTGGCGCACGACCCGGGCTACCGGTGCGTGGTGGTCACCAACAACTTCCACGCCTTCCGGGCCGCGATGCTGGCCCGCAAGACCGGGGTCGACGGGCAGGTCGTGGGCTCGCCGACGGCCCGCTACTTCCTGCCGAGCGCCATGCTGCGCGAGTTCGTCGCGGTGTTCTGGGAGCACCGGAAGGTCAACCTGTGGATCTGCGGGCTGCTGATCGCGGCCGGGGCGGCCGCCACCCTCACCGCCGTCTGAGGCGGGCGGGCGGACGGGGCGCCGGGCGGCCCGGGGTCCCCGAGGTGCGTTCTTGGTTCCGGGGCCGGAGGATGGGGGCCTGGGGCACCGTAGGAGGTATCCGATGGACAGTGAAACCAACGAGCAGCCCACCCGGTCGGACCGGCTCTTCACCGGCGGTGAGCGGCCGTACGACCCCGAGGACCTGGTGATGGCGACCGGCCACGACCCGACTCCGGAGCGGGTCGAGAAGGCCCGGAAGCTGATCGAGGAAAAGGGCCCGTCCGTCATCGAGCGCTACCTGCCGTAGCCGGCGGCCGGCCGGACGCGCTGTTGTGGGCCACGGCCCGGGGTCGCACCCCGGGCCGTGGCCCGTCCGTGACCCTCTGCGAAGCTGAGGCGCACGTTTCAGCACCGGAAGGGACCGGACCGACATGCCCCAGGTGAAGCTGACCACCAGCCTCGGCGCCATCGTCATCGACCTCGACGCGGAGCGGGCACCGGCGACGGTGGCCAATTTCCTCGCGTACGTGGAGAGCGGCCACTACGACGGGACGGTCTTCCACCGGGTGGTCCCCGGGTTCATGAACCAGGGCGGCGGGTTCACCGCCGACATGCGGCAGAAGCCGGTGCGGGAGCCGGTGCGCAACGAGGCGGACAACGGGCTGAAGAACACCCGGTTCGCGGTGGCGATGGCCCGGACCAGCGTCCCGCACTCGGCGACCTCCCAGTTCTTCGTCAACACCGCCGACAACCCGGCGCTGGACCACACCGCGCCCACCGCGACCGGCTACGGCTACGCGGTCTTCGGCATGGTCAGCGAGGGGCGGGACGTCGTGGACTCCATCGCCGCGGTCCGCACGGGCCGGGCGGGCGGGCACGGTGACGTACCGCTGGTGCCGGTGGTGATCGAGCGCGCGGCCCTGGTGGGCTGAGCGGCGGAGGTGCGCCGCGGGCGCGCCGCATCCAGAATCGGTGAAGGCTCGTTAGCCGTAGGGGGGACGCCCTACGGAGGTCAGATGAACAGCGTCGCCGTCGCCGTCGACTGGGAGCACCCCACGGACCCGCGTCCGGGGCCGCGCCTCGAACACGTGCGGACGTACGTGTCGAGCGGGGGCACCGACGGGCACCTGTGGCACGGGGTCCCCACCCTGCTGCTGACCACCCTCGACCGGGCCTCCGGCCGGGCGGTGCGCACCCCGCTGATCTACGGGCGGGACGCGGGCCGGCTGCTGGTGGTGGCCGCCGGCACGGGCGGGCCGCACCATCCCTCCTGGTACGGCAACCTCGTCGCGCATCCGGAGGTCCGCGTCCAGGTGGGCACGGCCGCCTTCCCGGCCTGGGCGCGGACGGCGGACCCGGAGGAGCGGGAGACGTACTGGGAGGCGATGACGGCGCTGTGGCCGCTCTTCGACGACCACCAGGCGGCGGCCCGGCCCCGGGAACTCCCGCTGGTGATCATCGAGGGCTGAGCGGGACGGGGGCCGGGCGGCGGAAGCCCTTCGCGAGCAGCCAGACGGCGAGGGAGACCTCCCAGCCGAACACCGGGAGCGCGGCCAGCGAGCCGGGCACGGAGAGCTGGGCGTAGAGCCCGCACATCACGGCGACGGCCGAGGCGCAGATCAGCGGGCCTCCCGCGAGGCCGAGGACCGCGATGGGCCGGGGCACGAGCCGCGAGCGGTACAGGAGGCCGGCGAGCAGGACCGTGTTCAGCCCGAGGGCGAGGTTGGGGCCGAGCAGGAACGTCCAGTCGTGCACGGCCACCAGCACCGTCTCCGCGGCGGCCGCCCCGGCCCCGGCCGGCCCGCGGTGCAGGCTGACGAGGGCCAGCACGGCGACGATCCCGAGCAGGATCAGCACCGCCTCCAGGAGCCGCGCGCAGAGGTGGCCGAGGGCGGCCGTCTCGCCCCAGCGCCGGACGACGGGGAACAGGGTCACGCCGGTCCCCGCCACGGCGGCCACCAGGAGCAGTTCGCACAGGGCGCCGAGGACCGCCCGCCCGTCGCCCCCCGCGCCCGCCCCGCCGAGCAGGGGGCGGTAGAGGACCGCCCCGGCGATGGCGGCGACCTCGGTCACCAGGAACAGCACCCCCGCGGTGACGGCGGCCCTTCTCGCGCCCTTCCTGTCCGTCATGCCTGTCGCGTCCTTCATGCCCACACCCCTCCTCCGAAAGGTGTACGGCGTACACCTCACTCTTCGGCGAGACCATAGGTGTACGCCGTACACTCGTCAAGGCGGGGCGGGCGGGGCGAGCGGGGCGAGCGGGGCGGACCGGCGAAGGGGAGGACCAGGGATGACACGACTGAACCGGGAACGGGTGCTGCGGGCCGCCGTCGCGCTCGCCGACGAGGGCGGGATCGAATCGCTCAGCATGCGCAGGCTGGCGCAGGAGCTGGACGTCGTACCGATGGCGCTCTACAAGCACGTGGCCAACAAGGAGCAGCTGCTCGACGGCATGGTGGACGCGGTCGTCCGGGAGATCGAGCTCCCGCAGCCCGGCTCCGACTGGCGGGACGCGGTACGGCGGCGGGTGCTGTCGGCCCGGACGGTGCTGCTGCGCCACCGCTGGGCGTACCGGGTGATCGAGTCGCGGACCGGGCCGACGCCCGCGGTCCTGGAGTACCTGGACTCGATGATCGGGGTGTTCCGTGACGGCGGGCTCTCCGCCGACCTGACGCACCACGCGATGCACGCCCTGGGCAGCCGCGTGCTGGGCTTCAGCCAGGAGCTGTTCGACACCTCGGGCGGCGCCGCGGCCCCGGACGCGGGGGCCGCGGACACGATGGCGGAGCGCTACCCGCGCATCGCGGAGCTGGCCGGAGCGGCCGCGCACGACGGGGGGTCCGTGGTGGGCGGCGGCTGCGACGACCGGTTCGAGTTCGAATTCGCGCTGGACCTGCTGCTGGACGGCTTCGAACGGCTCCGCGCCCGGGGGTGGACCTCGGCCGCGGGCTAGGTGTTCTGTCCAGGGAGGTTGTGGACGGGTGATGCAGGTCTCGGTTGAGGGATCTTGAAATGGGTGAGGGCCTTCTGGCCTGGTGT
>NZ_JBFBDP010000030.1:0-104403 GCF_040701585.1 Streptomyces sp. NPDC093801
GCGCGCCCCCGCGGAGGCGGGGCGCGCACGGCGGCCGGGACGGTCGTGGCCGGTCGCGGTCAGTCGCGGCACCACCGGACGGGCTTGAGGTCCTTGACGTAGCGGGCCGAGACCCAGTCGTGCTCGTAGCCGTCGCGGGCCATGCGGGCGCGGGCCTTCTTGCGCCCCTCGCCGTCGCCGTCGTCCTCCCAGTCGTCGCGCTTGTCGTCGCCGGGGTCGATGAGGTACCAGAGGTCGTTGCCGGCGACGTTCTCACCGCGCGTCTTGCACTTCAGGGCGAGCGTCTCGCCCGGGTACACCTTGTACTGGAGGTGCGAGTGGGTGGTCGGCTTGCTGCGCACGCTCAGCGGCCCGCGCGAGACGACCTTGCCCAGGGAGTAGCGGTGCTTGTGGTAGCCGCCGTCCTCGTCGTAGGAGGAGTCGTCGTCCCTCCCGTCCCGGGCGCCGTCGTGACGGGCTCCGCCGTGGGCCGCCGGACCCTGGTCCGCGACGGCGGCGCCCCCGCCGACCAGGCCGAGCACCAGGCTTCCGGCGGCCAGGGCGAGGATGGTCCTGGTGGGCTTGAGCATGAGCGGCTCCTCTGGGAAGACTCCCGCTCGCCGCGCTGTGCGGCGAGGCGCGGCGGCCCGGCGGCCGCCAGGGACGACTATGACGACGGCGGCCGTGGGGGCTCCCGGCGACGCGCCGCCGTTTAGCCCGATATGCCCAATGTGTTCCAGGGGTCCGCGAAGATGCGGGCCGCAGCGCCCGGAGCCAGAGTGGGGCGCATGGGTATCGAAGACTACGGCGGCGGCCCCGGCGCCCAGCAGACCGGCGTCCTGGTCGTCACGACCAACGACGTGCCCGGCTACCGGGTCGAGCAGGTCATCGGGGAGGTGTTCGGGCTCACCGTGCGCTCCCGGCACCTCGGCAGCCAGATCGGCGCCGGACTGAAGTCCATGATCGGCGGCGAGCTCAAGGGCCTCACCAAGACGCTCGTGGAGACCCGCAACCAGGCCATGGACCGGCTCATCGAACAGGCCAAGGCCCGCGGCGCCAACGCGGTGCTGATGATGCGCTTCGACGTCACGGACGCCTCGGACGTCGGGACCGAGGTGTGCGCGTACGGCACGGCCGTCGTCCTGGTCCCCGCCGGCGGCTGACCGGCGGGTCCGGGACGCGGCGGCGCCGTGCCCGCGGGCCCGGGCCCGTCAGTGGATCCGGTAGACCTGGCCCGTCTGCGCCCCCTCGACCGACCGCACGTAGGCCGTCGCCGCGCGGGCCGCGGGCACGGCCTCCATGCCGGCGAAGAAGGGGCCGTAGGCCGGCAGGGACTCCTCGACCACCGTCGGGCTCACGACGTTGATCCGCTGCGGCGGCAGCTCGATCGCCGCGGCGCGCACGAAGGCCTCCACCGCGCCGTTCGCCGCCGAGGCGGCCGCGCCGGCCAGGATCGGCTGCTCCGCCAGGATGCCGCTGATCAGCGTGAACGAACCGGTCGGGGCCACGTGCCCGGCGCCCTGGCGGACCAGCTCGATCTGGCTCAGCGCCTTGCCCCGCAACGTCGCCGCGAAGTCGTCCGGGGTCAGCTCGGACAGCGGCCGGAACACGGCGTCCCCCGCGGTCACCGCGACCGCGTCCAGCGGCCCCGCCTGCGCGTAGAGGCGGGCCACCTGCTCCGGGTCCGTGACGTCGGCCACCAGGTCGCCGCCCGAGCGGCCCACGCCGACCACCTCGTGCCCGCGCGCCGCGAGCGCCTTGCGGACGGCGGTCCCCAGCGTGCCACCCGCGCCGACCAGCAGAATCCTCATCCCAACCTCCGAGGGTCGTGCCCGGGGGAACCTCCCCCGGGCACTCCCGACGCTAGGCACCGCGCAGCCCGTCCGGAAATGCCGTCTGGGCAGCGACTATGCTCCACGGGCATGGACGACGTGGAACTGCGGCACCTCAAGGCGCTCGACGCGGTGGCCGAAGCGGGCACGATCACCGCCGCCGCGGCCCGCCTGCACATGACGCAGCCCGCCCTCTCGCGGACCCTGGCCCAGCTGGAGAGCCGTGTCGGCGTCCGGCTGGTGGACCGCTCCTCCCGGCACCTGGCCCTCACCGCGGCCGGCGCCACCCTGCTCGGACACGGCCGGGCGATCCTCTCCCACCTGGACGCCGCCCTCGCGGACACCCGGGCGGTGTCCCGCCCGCTGCGGCTCGGCTACACCTGCGCGGTGCTCGGGCGGCAGACCGTACCGCTGATGCGCACCTGGCGCCGTACGCACCCCGGCACCCCGCTCGACGTGGTCCGGCGCGACAACGGCACCGCGGGCCTCGCCACCGGGGACGCCGACGTCGCCGTCCTGCGCATCCGCCCCGACGACCCGCGGATCCGCAGCGAGGCGCTCTACACGGAGGACCGGGTCGCCGCCCTGCCCGACGACCACCCGCTCGCCGACCGGGACGGGGTCCTGCTCGCCGAGCTGACCTCCGGCCCGGTGCTGCCGCTGGCCGTCTGGCTCGAGGCCGGCACCGCCTCGCCGGACCTGTGGCCGCCGCACCGCCGCCCGGCCCGGACGGTCGAGGTCGGCAACGTCGACGAGTGGCTGAACCTGATCGCCACCGGCGGCGCCTTCGGCGTGGCGACGGCGGGCACCGCCGAGAGCCACGGCCACCCCGGCGTCCGCTTCGTCCCGGTCTGCGACGCCCCGCCGGCCACCGTCTACCTGTCCTACCCGCACCACCCCACGCACCCGGGGACCCCCGAGTTCCTGGCCGCGGTCCGGGAGGCGGTCAGCGGCTGAGGCCTTTTCGGGCGTTCCCGGGGACGGGCGGCCCCCGCGGCGGGCATCCTGCGCACAGACCCCCGGGGCACCGGGGACGAGGACGACGACGAGAGGCAGGAGCGCACGATGACCGGAGGCAAGACCGCCGCAGAGGTGTTCGACGCGCTCGCGGAGCGCTACGAGGAGGCGTTCGGCGGCATCCCGGCCCAGCGGCGGGCCCTGGACTGGCTCACCGGGCGGCTGCCCCGCGGCGCCCGCGTCCTCGACGTCGGCAGCGGCACCGGCCGCCCCACGGCCGAGACCCTGGTCCGCGCGGGCTGCGCCGTGACCGGGATCGACGTCTCCGCAGAGATGGTCGCCCTCGCCCGCACCCGGGTCCCCGGGGCCCGCTTCGAACGCGCCGACGTCCGCACCTACACGCCGCCCGGACCCGACGGCTTCGACGCGGTCTGCGCCTTCTTCCCGCTGCTGATGATGGACCAGTCGCAGATCGCGGCCTCACTGGAGCGGATGGCCTCCTGGACGGCGCCCGGCGGCTACCTCGTCGTCGCCACCGTCCCGGGCGACATCGACGCCCTCGACATCGAGTTCATGGGCCACCGGGTCACCGTCAGCAGCCTCTCCGCCGAGGAGTACCGGCGCCGGATCGAGGCGGCGGGGCTGGAGGTGCTGCACCACGAGACCGTGCCGTTCCACCCCGCCGGCGGTCTCGCCGACCCGGAGGAGCACCTCTTCTGCTACGCGCGGCGCCCCCTGTCCTGAGCCCCCGCCGCGCAGGCCCGCCCCCAGGCCGGCGACCACCACCGCCAGGCCCAGCCACACCGCCGGCCCCGGCACGCCGCCGCCCGACAGGGCGCCCGCGCCGGCCGCCGCGACGGGGGCGACCCCCGTCAGCAGTCCCGCCCGCCCGGAGCCCACGGCCGCCACCGTGCGGTACCAGAGCAGGAAGGCGACCGCCGTCACCAGCACCGCCAGGTAGCCCACCGCCGCCCACTGCGCCGCCCCGAGCTCCGTCAGGGCGGACGCCGGCTCCGTGGACACCGCCAGCCCGGCCAGCACCGCCGCCCCCATCCACACCGCGTGCACGGACACCCCCCACGCCCCGAGCCGTCCCAGCACCGGCACCGCCAGCAGCGTGAACCCCGCCTCGCAGGCCAGCGCCAGTGCGGCCCAGCCCACCCCCGCGGCGTCGGTGCGCCCGGTCCCCTGGACCAGCACCGCCCCCGCCACCACCACCGGCGCCGCCAGCAGCACCCGCCGGCTGGGCCGGCGCCGCTCCAGCAGGGGGCCGATCACCCCGAGCACGACCGGCACGGAGGCCACGGCGACGGCGATCACGGCGGGCTCGGCATGCGCCACCCCCCGGACGACGGCCACGTTGAACAGCACCAGACCGGTCACCGCCACCCCGGCCAGCCACAGCCACTCCCGCCCCCGCGGGCGCGGCAGCGGGACCCGGGCGGCCCGGGCCAGGAGGACGAGGAGCAGCGCGGCGGCCGCGTAGCGCACCGCCTGGGCGGTGAACAGCGGGGCCGCGGACAGGGACCGCGAGACGGTGACGCTGCTGCCGACCAGCGCCATGCCGACGACCCCGGGGGCCAGGTCGCGCACGGAAACGGCGGGGAGGGAGGGGGAAGTGCTCATACGGACCAGCCTGGAGGCACAATGGCCCGGTGAGCAGGTCCAAAGAAGCCCCCGACGACAGGTCCACAACCGGCTCCTGCACGACCGGGTCCGCCACGGCCCCCTGCACCGCGACCGGCTCCTCGACCACCGGCTCCTCGACCACCGGCTCCTCGACCACCGGCTCCTCCGCCACCGGCTCCGACTTCCTCCAGCTCGACATCGGCCGGGCGCCCGAGGGCGGCCGCACCGAGTGGCTCGCCGGCCGGCTGCGCGCCGCCATCGCGGACGGCACCCTGCCCGTCGGCAGCCGACTGCCCGCCACCCGGGTCCTGGCCGCCGAACTGAACGTCTCGCGCGGTCTGGTGACGGAGGCCTACCAGCGGCTCGCCGAGACCGGGCAGGTGGCGGGCCGCGGCCGCGGCGGCACCGTGGTCGTCGCGGCCCCGCCGCCCCCGCCGCCCGCCGGGGCGGCCCGGCCCGCCGCGTCCCGCGGCGGGCCCGTCGACGCCCTGCGCGCCGTCCCGTGCCGGATCGACCTCTCGCCCGGCGTGCCCGACCTCACGGCCTTCCCGCGCACCGCCTGGCTCCAGGCCGAGCGCCGGGTGCTCGCCGGCCTCACCGCCGCCGACTTCGGCTACGGGGACCCGCAGGGCGCACCCGCCCTGCGGGAGGCCGTCGCCGGGTGGCTGGCCCGCAACCGGGGGATCCGCGCGGATCCCGGCGAGGTCGTCGTGGTGGCCGGGGTCGCCCAGGCCCTGGGACTGCTCGCGGCGGTCCTGCGCGGGGCCGGCGTCCAGCGGGTGGCGGTCGAGGACCCCGGCTCGCTCGGCGCCCGGCAGCAGCTGGAACACGGCGGACTGGAGACCGTGGGCGTCCCGGTGGACGGGGCGGGGCTCGACGTGGCCGCGCTGCGGGCGAGCGGCGCCGGGGCGGTCCTGCTGACCCCCGCCCACCAGTTCCCGACCGGGGTCGTGCTCGACGGGGAGCGCCGCCGGCGGCTGCTGGCCTGGGCCGCGGCCGGGGGACTGGTCCTGGAGGACGACTACGACGCCGAGCACCGCTACGACCGCGCGCCCGTCCCCGCCCTGCGGGCCCTGGCCCCGGAGTCGGTCTGCTACGCCGGCAGCGTCTCCAAGCTGCTCGCGCCCGCCCTGCGGCTGGGCTGGCTGCTGGTCCCGCCCCGGATGCGCGACGAGGTCGTCGACGCCAAGCGGTACGCCGACCTCGGCAACCCGGTCCTCGCCCAGCTGGTGCTCGCGCGGCTGATGGACTCGGGCGAACTGGAGCGCCACCTGCGCTTCGTGCGCCGGCGCCACCGCCGCCGCAGGGACGCGATGCTCGCCGCGGTCGCCCGGCACCTCCCCGGCGCCCGCGTGCACGGCGCGGCGGCGGGCCTGCACCTGATGGTCACCTTCGACGGCGCGGCCTTCCCCGACACGGCGCTGGCCACCGCCGCACTGGCCCTCGGGGTCAAGGCGCACCCGCTGTCCTGGCACCGCCTGCGCCCCGGCCCGCCGGGCCTGGTCCTCGGCTACGCGGCCGGCGCGGCCGCCGAGATCGAGGAGGGCGTGGCCCTGCTGGGCCGGGCCCTGCGCACGTGCACCCGGGGCCGGATGCGCTGAATCCGCCCGGGCACACGTCCCCCGGCGGCCGGCGGCACCTGACGCCGGGCCGGGGAGCGGAGGGACGGCAGGCGGTCGGGCGGAGACGGGCGCGGAGGCCTCCCGCGGCCGCCGCCGCACCCCTCGGCGGATCCCGCGGAAAATATTTCGGGAACCGCGGCAACCGATCGCGGACCCGCGCGTCGTGCGGGGGTGAAGGGCGAAGTTCCGAGCCCTGGACCCGACCGTGGAGATGCACCGTGAAGAACCTGAAGCGCGTTCCCCTGTCCGCCCGCCGGGCGGCCGCCGTCGCTGCCGCCACCGGGGCGGTCGTCGCCCTCGGCGGGCCGGCCTTCGCCGCGCAGGGGGCTTCCGCCACTCCGGCGCCGCCCAGCACCTCGGCGGCGCCGCACCCGGTTCCCTCGCAGCCGGCCAACGGCCAGCCCACCGCCGTGCCCGCGCAGCCCGGCGGCAAGCCGAGCCCCGTCCCGACCCACCCGGGCGGCGGCAGCGGCATGCCCTCCGCCGTGCCCTCGCTGCCGCCGGGCGCCACGCCCACCCCGTCCGTCTCGCAGCCCGGCAGCGCCCGTCCGTCCGCCGTCCCCTCGGGGGCGCCCGGTTCCGGCGAGGGCTCCGAGCTCGCGCATACTGGCTCCTCGGCGACCACCATCGCCCTCGGCGCCGGAGCGGCCGGGCTCATCGCCGTCGGCGCGGGCGCCCTCTTCACCGTGCGGCGCCGCGCCGGCAACTGAGGAAACACGTGCTCGCACTCGCACCGTCCGCCGGCCCCGCCGCGCCCGGCTCCTTCCGGGCGTGGCGGGGCTTGTGGTGGTGGCTCACCCGACGTGAAAGCCCCGCCCCGCCGGCCGGACCCGGCGCGCACCCCTACCCGTACACCTACGGCACGGCCGGCCGGGACGCCGGCGACCCCGCGCCGACCGTCAGCGAGCTCTACCACGCCCACCGGCTGTCCATGGTCCGTCTCGCGGTGCTCCTCGTCGACGACCTGGGCACCGCCGAGGACGTGGTCCAGGACGCCTTCACCGCCCTCTACCGGCGGCACGGGGAGCGGATCACGGAGGTGGACAACGCGCTGGGCTACCTGCGCACCTCCGTCGTGAACACCGCCCGCTCCGTGCTGCGCCGCCGCCGCACGGCCCGCGCGTGGGTGCCGCCGGCCACGGCCGACGTGCCCTCCGCCGAGGCGTCCGTCGTCCTGGACGAGGCGCACCGCGAGGTCCTGGCGGCGCTGGGCCGCCTGACCCCGCGCCGCCGACAGGTGCTGGTGCTCCGGTACTGGGCCGACCTCAGCGAGGCGGAGATCGCCGAGACCCTGGGCATCAGCCGGGGCTCGGTGAAGTCGAACGCCAGCCGCGCCCTGGTCGCGCTGGAACGGATTCTGGAGGGACGGGTATGACCGGCGAACGCCCCGTGGAGCGCCGGCTGCGGCAGGCCATGGCGGCCCGGGCCGAGGAGGTCACCGTGCGCTCGCTGCGCCCGGCCGACCCGCCGGGCCCGCACCTCAAGGCGCCCCGGGTCCGGCTGCGCCGTACGGCCTGGGGCCTGGCCGGCCTGTCCGGCCTGGCGGCGGCGGCCCTGGCCGGCTATCTGGTGCTCGGCCCGGACGAGGTCCCGGCCCGCCCGGTTCCGCCCGCCGCGCCGCCGGAGCTCACCCCGGCCCCGACCCCGACCCCGGGCGGGCCGTCGAGCGCGACGCCGTCGCCGGTGCCGTCGCAGCCGCCCACGGGGGAGGCGAGCCCCCGCCCCACCCCGACGCCGTCGGCCCCTTCGGCGCGCCCGCCGCGCACGACGCCCGCACCTCCGCCGACGCACGGCCCGGTGCAGGGCTCGGCCGCGCCGTCCTCGAGCTCGGGCGCCGGGCAGCCGCCGATCACCGTGATGCCCTCGTCCCCCAGGAGCCAGGCCCCGGGCCCCGCGTAACCCCCCCCGCCCTCCGGCCGGGGGGCTACCCGCGCAGGTTCTCGACCGCCGCCACCAGCGGGGCCAGTTCCGGGCGGGCGGCGGCCTCGTCGAGGGCCTCGCGCAGGGCGGCCGCGTTGGTGGGGCGGGCCTCGGCCAGCAGGTCGAGGCCCGCCCTGCTGACATCCGTGTAGATGCCGCGCCGGTCCGTGTCGCAGAGGTAGCGGTTCAGCAGTCCCCGGTCCTCCAGCCTGCTGACCAGCCGGGTCGTCGCGCTCTGGCTGAGCACCACCGACTCCGCCACCTGGTTCATCCGCAGGTGCCCGCCCGGCCCGTCGTGCTGGCGGCTGAGCACGTCCAGCAGGGAGTACTCGCGCACGCTCAGCCCGTGGCCCGCCTGCAGGGCCCGCTCCAGGTGGGCCTCGATCCGGCCGTGGAGGAGGGAGAGGGCGCACCAGCCCTGGGCGAGGGGGGTGGGGGAACTGTCCGCAGCCGTCATGAACCCAAGGATAGGCCCCGTGCACAATAGCCCGCGTTTGCAAATATCCGCGTGTGCAATTAATGTGGACGAGCGCAAACGGCGACCGCAACAACCTGCCGGTCCGCCCCACCTCCCCCCACCTGAAGGGCCGCACGCTCATGCCTCTCGCGCTCCTCGCCCTCGCCATCGGGGCCTTCGGGATCGGCACCACCGAGTTCGTGATCATGGGCCTGCTGCCCGAGGTCGCCGCCGGATACGGCGTCTCGATCCCGACCGCAGGCCTCCTGGTCACCGGCTACGCCCTCGGCGTCGTCCTCGGCGCCCCCGTGATGACCGTCCTCGGCACCCGCGTCCCCCGCAAGCGGATGCTGATGCTGCTCATGGGACTGTTCGTCGCCGGCAACGTGCTCTCGGCGCTCGCCCCGGCCTTCGGGGTGATGCTGGCCGGACGGGTCGTCGCCTCCCTCGCCCACGGCGCCTTCTTCGGGATCGGCGCGGTCGTCGCGGCCGGGCTCGTCGCCCCCGAGCGCAAGGCCGGCGCCATCGCCATGATGTTCACCGGCCTGACCGTGGCCAACGTGGTCGGCGTTCCGCTCGGCACCCTCGTCGGCCAGCACCTCGGCTGGCGCGTCACCTTCCTGATCGTCGCCGCGCTCGGCGTCGTCGGCCTGCTGGGCATCGCCCGGCTGGTCCCCGAGCTGCCCCGCCCCGAGGGCGTACGGATCCGCCACGAACTGGCCGCCTTCCGCAACGTCCAGGTGCTGCTCGCGATGGCCATGACCGTCCTCGGCTTCGGCGGTGTCTTCGCGGCGATCACCTACATCAGCCCGATGCTCACGCACGTCGCCGGCTTCGCCGACACCTCCGTGACCTGGCTGCTGGTCCTCTTCGGCCTGGGCATGGTCGCCGGCAACCTCGTCGGGGGCCGCTTCGCCGACCGGGCGCTGATGCCGATGCTGTACGTGTCCCTGGGCGCGCTGGCCCTCGTCCTCGCCGCCTTCGCCCTCACCGCCCACAGCAAGGCGGGCGCCGCCGTCACCGTCGCCCTCATCGGCGCCCTCGGCTTCGCGACCGTGCCGCCGCTGCAGAAGCGGGTCCTCGACCAGGCCGCGGGCGCCCCCACGCTGGCCTCCGCCGTCAACATCGGCGCCTTCAACCTGGGCAACGCCCTCGCCGCCTGGCTCGGCGGCCTGGTCATCAGCGCCGGCCTCGGCTGGACCGCCCCGAACTGGGTCGGCGCCGCCCTCGCCGCCTCCGCCCTGGTCCTGGCCCTCGTCTCCGGCGCGCTGGAGCGCCGTACCTCCCGCCGCGCCGCGGGAGGGAGCCGGGTCGTCGCGGCGGGGACGCCCGCCGCCCCCGCCCCCGTCCACCACTGATCCCCCACCGATCCACCCCGCACAGGAGCACCGCATGTCCCGCGCCACCCGTACCGCCGTCTCCCCGCTGACCACCGAGGACGCCGAACTGCTCGTCACCGCCGCCCGTAGCGCCGCCGGGGCGGCCGGGGTCGCGGTCAGCGTCACCGTCCTGGACGCGGGCGGACACCCGCTGGCCTTCCGCCGCGACGACCGGGCCGTCCTGATCTCCGGCGAGACCAGCACCCGCAAGGCCTACACCGCCCTCCAGCTGAACGCCCCCACCGCCGCCCTCACCGAGGCCGTCCTGCCCGGCGCCCCCTTCCACTCGCTGCCCACCGCCCTCGACCGCCCGCTGCTGTTCATCGCCGGCGGCCTCCCGGTCCACCGCGACGGCCACCTCGTCGGAGCCGTCGGCGTCGGCGGCGGCGCCCCCGAGCAGGACCACGGCTTCGGCGAGGCCGCCCTGGAGGCCCTCGGCCGCGCCGACTCCGGCGCCTGAGCCCGCCCGGCCCGGGGCACCCCCCTTCCGCCCCGGGTCGCGCGCACCGGTCCCCCGTGCCAGCTTGGTACGGGGGACCGGTGCATCATGAGACGGACGAAGAGAAGGCACGGCACGGGACGGACCATCGCGACGGCAGCGGCCGCCGCCCTGGTCTCCTTCGCCGTTCCGGCGTGCTCCGCGGGAGCCGAGGACACGGGCGCCGCCCCCGGCGCCACCGCCCCGCCGGGGAGTCCTCCGCCCGCCCCCGCCACCCCGACCCCGCCGCCGGCCTCCTCGTACCCGCTCTCCAGCGCCCCGCGCACCGTCCCGGCCGTCCGCGAGCACACACCCGCCCGGGGTCCCGGCTGGAAGCCCGCGCCCGCCGGCCGGGTCCTCGTGGCCCCCGCCGACAGCGCGGCGCTCTCCGACGAGGCCCGACTGCTGGCCGGCGAGCTGCACCTCGGGTACGCCGAGTCCGACCAGGCCCGGCCCGGCGACGTCCGGCTGGCCCTCGGGGCGAAGGGGGCGCCCGAGTCGTACACCCTCACCGTCCGGGACGGCCGGGTCACCATCACCGGACCCGACGAGGCGGGCGTCTTCTACGGCACCCGCACCCTCAAGCAGGAGATACGCGGGGCCGGGGCGGCCCCCGAGGGCACGGTGCAGGACGCCCCGGCCAAACCGCAGCGGGGGCTCAACCTCGACATCGCCCGCAAGAACTTCGCCCCCGAGTGGATCGAGGACCGGCTGCGCGAGATGGCCGATCTCAAGCTCAACCAGCTCGGCCTGCACTTCTCCGACGACCAGGCCTTCCGGATCGCGTCGGACACCCACCCCGAGATCGTCTCCACCCCGCACCTCACCAAGGCCGACGTCCGGCGGATCACGGCGCTCGCCGCACGGCTGCACATCGCGGTCGTCCCGGAGATCGACTCGCCCGGCCACCTCGGCGCGGTGCTGCGCGCCCACCCGGAACTGCAGCTGCGCGACGCGTCGGGCCGGGCCGTCAAGGGCGCGGTGGACATATCCGACCCGGCGTCGGCCCGGCTCGTGGACGACCTGCTGCGCGAGTACCTGCCGCTGTTCCCGGCCGGCGCCTGGCACCTGGGCGCCGACGAGTACCAGGCACTGGTCGTCAAGGACCCGGAGGCCTCCTTCCCGCAGCTCGCACGCGCCGCGCGCGCCCGCTACGGGGCCACGGCCCGGGTGCAGGACCTGGCGACGGGCTGGCTCAACGACCGGGCGGCGGTGGTCCGCCCCTCCGGCAAGGCGCTCAAGGCGTGGAACGACGGGATCTTCGCGGGAGGCGTCGCCCGCGCGGCCCCGGACATCCAGGCCGAGTACTGGACCGGCAAGGAGTACGGAGCCCGGCCGCCGGCGGAGTACCTGAGCACGGGCCGCAAGGTGGTCAACCTCAACGACGAGTACCTCTACTACGTCCTCGGCGAGCCCAACCAGTTCACCTATCCCACCGGCAAGCGGATCTACGAGCAGTGGACGCCGCTCGTCCTGCGCGGCACCACGGCCGTCCCCGCCGCGTACGACGCGCAGATCCTCGGCGCCCGCCTCGCCGTCTGGTGCGACCTGGCCGCCTCCCAGACCCCGGCCCAGGTGGCCGCCGGCATCCGGATGCCGCTGGCCGCCCTCTCCCAGAAGCTCTGGGACCCCCGTCCGCCGCAGGCCTCCTGGCCCGAGTTCCAGGCCCTCGCGGGCCGCCTGGGGCCCTGACCGCGAGCGCCGGGCGGTCACCGGCGTCCGCCCGGCAGGGCCGGAGGTCAGCACTCCGCAACAAGCCGATCCCGGCACGGTGACGAAGTGCGTCCGGCCGTCGCCCCGTCCGGATCCCGGGGGCTACGTTCTGGCGCGACGCCGGAACGCGCAGAGGGGGAAGGCCATGGGAGCGGTACGGGGGCAGGCGGCCGTGGCCGTCCTCGCGGTGTGCGGGATGCTGGTGCTGAGCGCCTGTCAGAACGGTGACGACCCGGCCGCGCCGGGGGCCGGGCCCACCGCGGCCGCGCCGGCCGCACCTTCCACAGGCGCCACGGCTGCCGCGCCGGCGCCCTCGAAGCCGGGCGCGGCGCCCGCGCCCTCGGTGAGCACCACCCCGGCGGCGAAGCCACCCCCCGCTCCGGCCCCGCCCTCCGGGACGCCCTGCGGCGCCGACCACGAAATGCCGATCGCGCCCGACACGATCGCCGTGTACCGCTACACGCCCGAGGGCGGCGTGAGCGGCCTCATCGTCCGGCACGGCCGGTACGGCTGCCCCGGGCGCTTCGAGCCGGTGGGCGAGGAGACCTCCTACCCGGTCTCGGAGACCGCCAAGATCACCGCGACGGCGCCGATCCTCCCCTCGACGGTGACGGGCAAGCCCGTCTCCACCCACGAGCTGACCTCCTGGCTGGAGACCCACCCGGACAAGGGGCTCCCCTTCCGCTACCACCTGGACGCGAAAGGGGTCGTCGACACCCTCGACGAGATCTACGTCAAATAGTCCAACGGAGCCGCTACCAGATCGAGTTGACCCACTCCGGGTGGTCGATGAACGGGTTGCGGTTGTGCTGGTAGGTGTCGAAGATGACCTGGTTGCGCCGCTTCTCGAAGGCGTCCGGCGGGTCCATCTGGTTCCACTGCTTGAGCAGGCTGAGCCGGCCGAAGAGCGGGGCGGTGCCGTTGTTGACCTTGTCGTTCATCTCCAGGTCCGGGAAGCCGTCGCCGCCCTCGTAGCGCACGGCCATGTAGAGCAGCATGCGCGCGACGTCGCCCTTGACCGCGTCCCGCGGCTCGAAGGAGTCGGCGTCGGTGTAGCTGCCGGGGGCCTCGGCGACCGGGCTGCCGCCCATGTCGAAGTCCTTGTTGCCGCGCGTGCTGTTGACCGTGACGTCCTCGGGGCGCAGGTGGTGCAGGTCGGTGCCCGGGCCGGTCGCGGTGCCGAAGTCGCCGTGGCTCTTGGCCCAGACGTGCTCGCGGTTCCAGTCGTTGACCCCGCCGCCGTTGGAGTTCTTGGACTGGGAGCGCCCCGAGTACACCAGGATGACGTTGTTCGGGTTGGCGGGGTCCTGGTCGGTGACCTTCAGCGCGTTCCACACGCCGTCGTACGTCACCGTGGACTGGTTCTTGATGATGTCGTGCAGCGCCGTCTTCAGCGCGGCGCCGGTCTTGCCCGCGGCGGGCGCGTAGTAGTCGTCGACGCTCGTGGCGGAGGCCGCGGCGCGGGGAGCCGCCGCCGTCCGCTGCGGGCCGGCCGTGGCGGTGGCCGGTATGAGGAACAGCGCGGCGGCTGCGAGGCCGGCGGCCCAGGGGGCCGTACGGGAGATTCTCATGACGTGGGGGATACCTCTCCACAAGCACCGTCCCCGCCCTGGCAGTTGGCGGGGTGTCGGGTGGCGAAGCGAGGCTCACATTGTCATGTATCCAACAGGTTAAAACCATGTGTCGGGCGAGGTCTCGGAGGGTGTTTGCCGCCGGGCGGGCCTGGGCACGGTAGGCGGTGCCCGGACGGCCCCCACGGGCCGTCGACCGCACTCCCTGGAGCAGCCCATGGCAGTGAAGATCCTCATCGTGACCGGCGACGCGGCGGAGTCCCTGGAGGTCCTCTACCCCTACCAGCGCCTCCAGGAGGAGGGGTACGAGGTCCACATCGCCGCCCCCTCCCGCAAGAAGCTGCGGTTCGTCGTACACGATTTCGAGGAGGGCTTCGACACCTACACGGAGAAGCCCGGCTACACCTGGCCCGCCGACATCGCCTTCTCCGAGGTGGTCCCCGAGGAGTACGCCGCGGTGGTCGTCCCGGGCGGGCGGGCTCCGGAGTACCTGCGCAACGACCCCGAGGTGCGCCGGATCCTGGCCGCCTTCGCCGGGGCCGACAAGCCCATCGCCCAGATCTGCCACGGCCCGCTGATCACCGCCGCGAGCGGCTCCCTCGGCGGGCGCCGGGTCACCGCCTATCCGGCGCTGGAGCCCGACATGCGGGCGGCCGGGGCCGAGTTCCAGGACTCCGAGGCCGTGGTCGACGGAACC
Organism: Streptomyces sp. NPDC093801; assembly: GCF_040701585.1. Lineage (NCBI taxonomy): Bacteria > Bacillati > Actinomycetota > Actinomycetes > Kitasatosporales > Streptomycetaceae > Streptomyces > Streptomyces sp. NPDC093801. Next base: position 14,235 of record NZ_JBFBDP010000030.1, read on the forward strand.
CTGGTGTCCGCCCGCGCCTGGCCGGACCACTCCGCCTGGATGCGGGAGTTCCTGACGGTGCTGCGCGCCAAGGCGCCGCTGGCGTAGGCGCACGGGCAGGCGCGAGGGGCCCCGCCGGATCCGGCGGGGCCCCTCGTGTCCTGCGGTGTCAGCTGCCCGTGGTGACCCGCGGGGCCGGCTCGTACTTGTAGTTGGCCTGGCCGAAGTTCTTCTTCACGGCCGCCTCCCAGGAGCCGTCCGAGACCATCTTGCTCAGCGCCGCGTTGATCTTCTTCTGGAGGGCGCTGTCGCCCTTCTTGATGCCGATGCCGTAGTTCTCGTTGCTCAGGTTCAGCCCGACCAGCTTGAACTTGCCCTCGTTGCCCTTGCGGGCCGCGTACCCGGCGAGGATGGAGTTGTCGGTGGTCATGGCGTCGACCAGGTTGTCCTGGAGGGCGACCAGGCACTCCGAGTACCCGCCGAGCTCCAGCACGCTCGCCTTCGGGGCCAGGTTCTTGCGCACGTTCTCGGCGGAGGTGGAGCCGGTCACGGAGCACAGCCGCTTGGTGTTGAGGTCCTCGGCCTTGGTGATCGTGGTGTCGTCGGCGCGGACCAGCAGGTCCTGGTGGGCGACGAAGTAGGGGCCGGCGAAGTCGACCTTCTCGCGGCGCTTGTCGTTGATCGTGTAGCTGGCCGCGACGAACTTGACCTCGTTGTACTGGATCAGCAGCTCGCGGTCGTTGCTGTAGACCTCCTTGAACTCGATCTCGTTCGGCTTGTACCCGAGCTCCTTGGCGACGTAGGTGGCGACGTCGACGTCGAAGCCGGTGAACGTGCCGTCGGGCTCGCGCATGCCGATACCGGGCTGGTCGAACTTGATGCCGACGGAGAGGGGCTCCTTCGGGGCTTCGCCACCACAGCCGGAAGCGGTGGCGGCGAGGGCGATCACTGCGGCGACCGCACCGGCCTTGGGAACCTTCATGTGCTGCTCTTTCCTCGGGAACGCGGATCCGCGGGGGGACTGTCGCGGGAAACGTGGGGGGACGTGCGGAACCGCGGGGGCGCGAGGGCACGTGTATGAGGAAGCTAGGAAGGCGGCGGGCGCAGCGTCACTAGATCTGAGGAAAACTTGAGGATAACGATCCGGTTCCGCCGGAGATCCTGCGGTGGCTGCGCTCCGCGACGGAAGAAGGGGGCTGGTGCATGACGACGGGCGGGACGATCGGGGCCGCGCGGATCGAGGGGAACACTCTGTTGCTGGGCGACGGGGCGCGTATCAGGTTCATCCGGACATTGCGCCTTCCCGAGTCGGGGACGCACGCCCTCCCGCCGGGGCTGGGGGAGTTCCCGCTGCGCCGGGTCGAGGACTACCCGGACACCGTCCCCGCGCAGTGGCGGGCCAAGGGCGGCGTGATGCTGCCGGTGTACCTGCGCGAGGCGATGTGGCTGGCCTTCGGCGGTTCGACGGAGCCGGCCGCCCTCCAGGTCGGGGTCGGCAAGGTGTGCGCCGTCTCCGGTCGGCCGTGGACGGGCCGTCTGGCGCGCGACCCGCAGAACTACGTCGTGCTGCCCCGCCAGCCCTGGCTCGACGGGATCAACTCCGGGGACGGGACGGTGCGCCAGTTCGTCGCCGTGCCGCTCGGCCTCGGCGCCACGGTCGAGGGCCAGGTGACCGGCGAGGAGACCACGGGCGGGGTCCAGCTCCAGGCGTTCCCGCTGGAGCCGGGCAGCCTGGCCGCGTGGCGCGACGGGCAGCGCCGGCGTTCCGGGCGGCCCCGGCTCGGCGGGGCCCCGGCCGGTTTCGCGGGCTACGGGGCTGCGCCGCCGATGCCGGCGGCCGGCGCGCCGCCGCAGATGCCGATGGGGATGCCCGCCCCGGGCGCCGCGCCCGCCCCGCCCGCCGCCCGGCGGCCCCCGGCCCCGGCGATGGGGCTCGGGGTCGGCGGGTCGATGCGCCAGGAGGTCTACCGGGACGAGCGCCCGCTCTCGGCCTGGGCGGACGCGCCGGCCGCGCGGGTCTTCGTCCACCTCGTGACCCCGCCGGAGTGGCGCCGCATCACCGGTGAGGACGCCCCGCCCTCGCCCGTCGACCGGGCCGCCTACACGCAGGCCGGACTGCCCTGGTACGACTACTACGACGAAAACGGAACCGATCTGCCGGCCGCCGGCCCCCTGGCGGAGGTCAAGCCCGTGGGCGACTGGCTGGGTGAGGACCACGCGCCCTGGACGCCCCCCGCGCCCGGCCAGGTCAAGCACCTCGGGAGCGCCCCGCGCCCGGGTGACCCGGTGCAGGACGGGGACTGGTAGCCGCCGGCGCCCGCCGAGGATATTCAGACTGGTGATCGATTTTCGGCCACGCAGCCGCTATGATCACCGCAGCAAGGCCGTAGCGCAGAGGTCGTCGCGCCCAAGCATCGAGCTGGAGGACGTCGGTTCGAATCCGACCGGTCTTGCGTCTTCTTCCCGCCCTGACGGCGCGGCGCGCGCCGCCGTGCCGTCAGGGCGGTCGTATCCGAAGTTGCTCGGTCGCCGGAAGCCGGCGAAGGAACCGGTGGAGTGGTGATGACACGGCCGACGCCCGTACGGTGCCCCGCGATCGAGCACCCGGACCTGCCGCTCGCCGACCCGGCGGGCCTGGACCCGCTGCTGGCCCGCCTCGCGCAGGACCGCCCCGTCGAGGCCGACGAGACCTTCCCCCTCGGCACCCTGCGCGCCGACGGCCGCGTCGACCTGTGCAAGCAGGGCCTCGGCCCGGCCGGCGCCGCCCGCCTGCTGCCCGCCGCCACCGCCTCCCCGCACGCCGTGCACCTGCTGCTCGGCACCAACTCCATCGCCGACGGGGGCGCCCGCACCCTCGCCGCCGCCCTCACCGCGGCCGGCCCGGAGCACGGCCTGCACACCCTCTACCTCGGCTGCAACCGCATCGGCCCCGACGGCGTCCTGGCCCTCGCCGGCGCCCTCGCCGAGGACACCACCGTCCGTGCCCTCTGGCTCAAGCGGAACCCCGTCCAGGAGGACGGCGCCCGGACCCTGGCCGCCCTGCTGCGCCGCAACACCGCCCTGCGCACCCTCGACCTGGTCAACACCGGCATCGAGGCCGACGGCGTACGCCTCCTGCTGGACGCCCTGCGCACCCGCGAGACCCCGCTCGAACGCATCTACCTCGGCGGCAACGGCCTCACCGCCGAAGCGGCCCCGCTGCTCGCCGCCCTCATCCGCGAGGCCGGCGTCCGCGAGCTGTACGTCCCCGCCAACCACCTCGGCGACGAGGGCGCCGCGATCCTGGCGGCCGCCGCCGCCGAAGCCGGCCCCGACCGCCCGGTGCGCCTGGGCCTCGGCGGCAACGGCATCGGCGTGCCCGGGGCCCGCGCCCTGGCCGCGGCCCTCGGCGGCATCGAATCCCTGGACCTCGGCCGGGTCATGTCCGAGCGCAGCCTCGGCTCCACCGGCAACGCCACCGGAGACGAGGGCGCGTACGCCCTGGCCGACGCCCTGCCCGGCAGCGCGCTGCGCCGCCTGGAACTGCGCCACACCGGCATCACCGGCCGCGGCGCCAAGCGCCTGCTGGCCGCCCTCCCCGACGACTGCCCCCTGGAGCACGTCGGCCTCGGCCCCGGCACCCCCCGCCGCCTCAAGCGCTCCTTCGCCGAGCGGCTGCGCCCCGCCCGGGCCGGCCACCCCGACCTGCGGGCCATCGGGAGCGTGTACCGGTGAGCGCCTCCAGCGAGCAGTCCCTCGCCGACCTGCCGCCCGGCGCCCTGCACGACGAGGACGCCGCCGCCTGGCAGCGCATCCGCCGCTACGCGGTGCCCCGCTGGATGATCGAGCGGGCCACCGCGCACCGCCTGGCCGGGGACTGGCGCGCCGCCTGCGCCGCCGCCGGCACGGAGACCACCGTCGACCTGACGGCGCTCGCCGCCGAGCACGGCACCGCCGTCGCCGAAGCGGTGGCGGAGGACCTGCGCCACTTCGCCCCCGACCTGCTGCGCTGGCACCTGCCCCGGGTCCTGGGCGGCCGCACGGTCCTGGCCCCGAACCGCCGCGTCGTGCTGGCCCGTTACGGCTCCGGTCCGGACGCACCCCTCCTGTACGTCACCACCCGCGCCATGGTGGACGGCCCGCAGCGGCTGCGGCTGCACTGCGCGCCCGTCGACCCCGGGATGCGGCGCCACTCCTACGCCTCCTGGGTCGTCGAGGACTGGACCCGCGCCCGCTGGTTCTGGGACGCACGGCACACCGCCGAGCTGCGCTCCAGTGTCGGCCCGGCCGACCGCATCCCCTTCTTCCGCGCCGACGGCACCCCGCTGGGCGAGGACGAGCTGCCCACCGCCGACCCCGGACCCGCCGATCCCGCCGGACGCGCGGAGTGGGCCGCCGCGCTCCAGTGGCGCAGGGAGAGCGTCGAGGCCTTCGCCGCCGCCGGGATCGCACTCGACCTGAGCGCCCCGCCGAACGCCTACCGCTGGAGCGACTCCGCCGCCTCGCTGAAGGGCGCAGCGCTGGACCCGGCCCTGCTGGCCGCCGGGGTCCGCCGCCTCGCCGCGGCGGGCGCGGGCGACCGCTTCGAGTTCTCCCCGCACTGGCGCTGCCTGCTGCTGGTGGAACTCACCGGCGCCGACGGCGGGCTGCGGGCGCGGCTCGTCGACTCCTCCGAGGTGCGCGACGTGCCCCGGCTGCCGGACCACGCCTGGCGTCCGCTGCCCGACCTGCACCTCGTGCGCAGCGGCCGGACCGCCCCGCAGGAGCTGCACCCGCTCGTCGCCGACGCCCTGTTCCCCGGGGCCGGCCCGGCCGCGGGCCCGCCCGGCCCCGCCGCGCCGGGCCCCGTCCGGGTCCGCTGCGTCGGAGAGTGGCACGAGGTGGGCTCCCGCAACGGCGCACTCGAAGTCCCGCACACCGCCGAGGAGCAGCAGCGCGAGCGCGCCATGCGCGCGTTCGGCGGCGCCGTCGCCGGCTGCTTCGCCGTGCGCGAGGCGTGGACCACCGGCGAGGGCCGCCTCCCGCGCGGCCTGCGCGCCGAGCGCCGCGAGCTGTTCGAACGCGTCCAGCACGGAGACACCCCCGGCGTCCTCGCGCTGCTCGACGCGGGCCTCGACCCCCGGGTGCGCAACGGCCGCGGCCAGGGCCTGCTGCACCTGCTGCCCTTCGTACACCACGAGGAGCTGCTGCCCCGGCTGCTGGAGGCCGGTCTCGACCTGGAGCAGGAGGACGACGCCGAGCGCACCCCGCTCCAGTGCGCCGTCCAGAACGGCGGCACCGCGTCCCTGGTCAGGGCGCTCCTCGCGGCCGGGGCCCGTACCGACGTGGTCGACAACATGGAACTGTCGCTGGGCCAGGTGGTGACCCGGTACAAGCGCACCGACCTGACCTTCCTCAAGGAACTCGTGGAGGAGCGCCACCCCGGCATCAACTTCGAGGAGTACGACGAGTTCCTGGCCGAGCGCGCCGAATGGGGCGACTCCGACGACGAGGACTACGAAGAGGACGGCTACGCGGAGGCCGACGCCCCCGGGTCCGAAGCCCCCGGGGCGGGCGACGCGGTGGGCGCGGGCGCGTCCGGCGGCGACGGCGGGGTGCGGGAATGAGCACCGCGCCCGCCCCCGCGCTGGCCGCCGCCGACGCCCTCAACGCCCGGCTCGGCGCCACCCGTACCGAACCCGCGGCCAACCCCCAGCTGGAGGCCCTGGCCCTGGCGGTGACGGCCAACCAGCCCGTCCTGCTGTGGGGAGAGCCCGGCATCGGCAAGTCCGCCGGCATGGAGCGGCTCGCGGACGCCCTCGGGGTCCGGCTGGAGACCGTCATCGCCAGCGTCCACGAGCCCTCGGACTTCGCCGGCCTGCCCATCGTCGGCGACGACCCCGCCACCACCGGCGTGCCGATGGCCCCGCCGGACTGGGCGGTGCGCCTGGCCCGCACCGGGCACGGCCTGCTGTTCTTCGACGAGCTGTCCTCCGCCCCGCCCGCCGTCCAGGCCGCCCTGCTGCGCGTGGTCCTGGAACGCCGCGTCGGAAGCCTCGAACTGCCCGCGTCCGTACGGATCGTCGCCGCCGCCAACCCGCCGTCCAGCGCGGCCGACGGCTGGCACCTCAGCCCGCCGCTCGCCAACCGCTTCGTCCACCTCGACTGGACCCACGACGCCCGCACGGTCGCCCGCGGCATGGCCGGGACCTGGCCCGAGACGGCCCTTCCGGCGGTCGACCCCGCGCGGGCCGCAGGCGCGGCCGCCCGCGCCCGGGGCGTGATCTCCGGCTTCCTCACCGCCCGCCCGGGCCTGGTCCACCACATGCCGAACGACGCCGAGGGCCGCGGCCGGGCCTGGCCCTCCCCGCGCACCTGGGAGATGGCGCTGCGCCTGCTGGCCACCGGCTACGCGGCCGGCGCGGGCCGCGAGGCGCTGTCCGCCGCGCTCACCGGGGCCGTCGGCGACGGCGCGGGCCTGGAGCTGCTGACGTACCTGGAGAACCTGGACCTGCCCGACCCGGAGAAGGTGCTGGCCGACCCCGGCGCCTTCGCCCTGCCCCAGCGCGGAGACCGCCAGCTGGCCTTCCTCATCGCGGTCGTGGCCGCCGTGCAGGGCGAGCCCACCCGGCCCCGCTGGGAGGCCGGCTGGGCGGTGCTCGCCAAGGCCGTCGACGCGGGCGTGCCGGACGTGGCCGCGCGGGCCGCCGCCGACCTGGCCGCGATGCGCGACCTGTCCTGGCCCGTACCCGCCGGGATCGACGCCTTCGTGGAACTGCTCCAGCTGGCCGGGGCCCTCCCCGGCGCCCGCTGACCGGAGGGCCGCACCGGTGGACCGCCCCCTGGACCGGGCCAAGCTGCTCGCCGCCCGCTACGCGGCGGCCGAGGCCCGGCCCTACCTGGCCTCCGCCCTGTACGCGCTGACCGTCGTCCCCTCCCCGGGGCCGACGGGGGTGCGCACGATGGGCGTCGACCGGCACTGGCGCTGCTACGTCTCGCCCGAGTTCGTGGAGCGGACCCCCGTCCCCGAGCTGGCCGGCGTCTGGATCCACGAGGTCGCCCACCTGCTGCGCGACCACCACGGCCGGGCCGACCGGCTCCCCGCCGCCGACCAGCGCGATCCGCTGCGGATCAACATCGCCCAGGACTGCGAGATCAACGACGACCTCCTCGCGGACGGGCTGCGGCTGCCCGACGGCCGAATGGAGCCGGGCCGGTTCGGCCTCCCCGCGGGCGGCCTCTTCGAGGGCTACCTGCCCGGCATCCCGCGCACGCCCCCGCACGAGCACGTGGACTGCGGCTCCGGCGCGCACGGCGTGCCCGCGCCCTGGGAACTCGGCGACGACGGCGCCGGCACCGCCCGGATCGGCCCGGTGGAGGCGGAGGCCCTGCGCCGGACCACCGCCCAGGCGATGCGCGCCCACCGGCGCACCCGGGGCCGCGGCAGCCTGCCCGCCGGGTGGGAACGCTGGGCGCAGGAGGTGCTGGAGCCCGTCGTGGACTGGCGGCGCGCCCTGACGGGGGCGGTACGGGAGGCCGCCGCCTGGGCGGCCGGCGCCGTGGACTACACCTACCGCCGCCCCTCGCGCCGCACCCCCGCGCTGGGCGGCCGGGTGGTGCTGCCGAGCCTGCGCCGGCCGCTGCCCCGGGTCGCGATCGTCGTGGACACCTCCGGCTCCATGGGGGACGAGGAGCTCGCCGCCGCGCTCGGCGAGGTCACCGGAGTCCTGCGGGAGGTCGGCGTCGGCGGGAACCGGGTCGCGGTGCTGGCCTGCGACGCCGACGTCCAGGCCGTGAACCGGGTGACCAGCGCCCAGCAGGTGACCCTGGCCGGGGGCGGCGGCACCGACATGCGGGTGGGCATCGCCGCCGCGCTGGCCGTGCCCGACCGGCCGGACGTCGTCGTGGTCCTGACCGACGGGTACACCCCGTGGCCGGAGGGGGCCCTGCCCTGCCGGGTGATCGCCGCGCTGATCGGGGCGGACGCCCCGCAGCCGCCGGCCTGGGTGGAGACCGTACGGGTGGCCCCCGCCCGCTGACCGGCGAACTGGCCGGTTGTGTACGGTGGTTCGCCCGGTGATCACGAACGCGTGGCAGCATGGCCGGGCAGCACCGGCCAGAGCGGCCGAGCGGAGGGGGAGTCCGGTGACCGGAGTACGCAAGAGCCTGGCCAAGGTGGAGATATCCCTGCGCTGGGACCCCAGCCCGGCCGGGACGCCCCCGCACGACCTGGACCTCGTCGCCGGCGTCTTCGGGATCCGCGACCCGTACGGGGAGCCGGTGTACCTGGTGCACTTCGGCAGCCGCGCCCCCGACGGCACGGTCACCCTCGACCGGGACAGCCGCAACGGTCAGGGCTTCGGCTGGGACGAGGTGATGACCCTCGAACTGGACCGGATGGCGCCCGAGCTGGGCCGGGTCGTGGTCGGCGTGGTCATCCAGGACCCGGGCCCTGCGGGTGCGCCCGGCCGTACGGTCTTCGGCTCCGTCGCCGGGACCGGGCTGCGGATCCGGGAGGGCCACACCGACCTCGCCACCCTCGACTTCGCAGGGCTGGCCGGGGCGGCGTCGGCCACCGTCGCCGAGTTCGTCCGGGACGGCGCGGGCGGCTGGGCGCTGGACGCCCGGGCCCGCGGCTTCGAGGCGGACCCCCAGGAGTACACCCGGGTCATGGGCGCGGCCCGGGACTGACCGGCCGCGGGGCGCGGGGTCGCGCGGAGGCGGGACGCGCACCGAAGGCGTCCGGGCGGAAGGGGCCCGGCGCGGAACGCGTCCGCGCGGGGAGGTCCGTACCGGACGGGTCGGCGGTCCCCCTGCTCGGGAGGGCCGCCGACCCGTCCGGGTGGCGCGCTGCCGCCGTCCCCACGAGGCAGCGCGAGTGGGTCGCCGTCCGGTCATCGTGGACGGCGGCCCACCGGTTCAGGTGGCCGGTCGTTCGCCCGGGCCGATGCCCAGGGCGGGCAGCAGGGCCGCGTCGACGAACCTGACCAGGTACTCGGCGTCGGCGTAGCGCCCCTCCAGGACCGGCCGGATCCGCAGGACGCCCATCAGCTGCGCCGGGAGGAACTCCACGGCCGGATGGTCCGCGGTGATCTCGCCCCGCGCCACGGCCCGCGCCACGATCGCGTCGAAGGCGGCGAGCTCGGGCTCGACCAGCGCCTCGCGCAGCGCGCGCTGGAGGTCCTCGTCGCTGAGCACGGCGTTCCCGAGGGCCTGGGTCAGCCGGGTGTCGCGCCCGGAGGTGCCGGCCGCGATCCGGGCGGCCTCGCGCAGGTCGCCCGCCAGGTTCCCGGTGTCCACGTCGGCCAGCGTCCGCTCGCCGCGCCGCGCCCGGCTCGCGCGCAGGGCGGCGGCGACCAGCTGGGGCTTGGTCTTCCACTGCCGGTACAGCGTGGACTTGCCGCAGCAGGCCCGGGCGGCCACGCCCTCCATGGTGAGGGCCTCGTAGCCGTGCTCGCGCAGCTGGTCCAGGACGGCGTCGTAGAACTCCTGCTCGCGCTCCGGGCTGATCTTGGAGCGGCGCGCGGCGGCCTGCGGCGTGGACGTCATGGGGTGCGGCTCTCCTCGCGAGCTCCCGGGCGGTGGGTCGTGCCTCCGAGTGTACGGCCCCGGCGGCTTATCGCTACACCATCGTATCGATACGCGAATGTATCGATACACTGGCGTGTCGATCGGAAACGGTCCGACCGAATCCGCTCCACCCGAAAGAAGTGAGACCGGGGGATGACCTCCCACACCACACCCGGCCGGACACCCGCCCCCGCGGGCGGCGCCCGGCGCCGGCTCATACGCGAGCTGTTGCTCGTCGCGGGCCTGTTCGCCGTGTACAAGGCGGGCCGGATGCTCTCGACGGGCCGCACCGAGGAGGCCCACCGCAACGCGGGGTGGGTATGGGACGCCGAGCGCGCCCTGCACCTGCCCGGTGAAGGGGCCGTGCAGCGGCTGCTGCTCCACTCGGACGCCGCCGTCCACGCCGCGAACACCTACTACGCGGCCGTGCACTTCCCGGCGACCGTCCTGTTCCTCGTCTGGCTGTACCTGCGCCGCCCGGGGCACTACCTGTGGACCCGGCGGGTGCTCGCCGTCCTCACCGGCGCGGCCCTCGCCCTGCACCTGGCCTTCCCCCTCGCGCCGCCGCGGATGCTGGAGGCCGCGCACCTGGTCGACACCGGCCAGGTCTACGGGCCGACCGTCTACCGGGCCGCCCCGGCCGCCGACACGATGGCCAACCAGTTCGCCGCCATGCCCTCGCTGCACTTCGGCTGGGCGCTGATGCTGGCCCTCGGGATGATCGCCGCGACCCGGTCGCGGTGGCGGGTCCTGTGGCTGCTGCACCCCCTCGCCACGCTGCTCGTGGTCGTGGGCACCGCGAACCACTACTGGGCCGACGCCCTCGTGGCCACCCTGCTGCTGGGCGCGTCCCTCCTCCTCGTCCCCCGCCCGCCGGCCACCACCCCGGCCCCGGCGGCCGTCCCGGACTTGGTCGCCGTCCCGGACCTGGCCACCGCCCCGGACCTGGCTGCGACCCCGGCCCCGGTAGGCCGCCCGCCCCGCCCTCGCGGCCCGGCGGACCCCGTCCGGGAGGCAGCGGCCCCGGCGGCCGCCCCGGCCCCGGCCGTCATCGTGGCGGCGGGCCGCCCGGTGCCGCCGCCCGGGGAAGCGGCCGCGCCCGCCCCCGTACCCGCCGGAGGCGAGCGGTGAACGCCACCGTCCTCGCCGTCGCGCTCTGCCTGGCTTCCGCCGTCACCTACGCGGCCGCCGCCGTCGCCCAGGAGCGGCTCGCCCGCCGCGCCGTCGCCCGCACCGCCCGCGACCTGGTCGGCAACGGCGCCTGGTGGTGGTCGGCCGGGCTGAACGCCGGAGCCGCGCTGCTGCACGCCGCCGCCCTGCGCTACGGCCCGCTCACCCTGGTCCAGCCCCTGGGCGCGCTCACCCTCGTGGCCGCCGTCCCGCTCGGCGCACGCGGCGCCGGCCGGCGGGTCGCCGCCACCGAGTGGCGGGGCACCCTCGCCACCGTCGCCGGACTGGGCCTGCTGCTGCTCCCCGCCTCCGGCCCGGCCCCCGACGACACCCTCACCGTCGCCGAGGCCCTCACCGTCTCCGGGGCGACGCTGGCCGTGATCGCCCTGCTCACCGCCCGCAAGGACCCCGGCCCGGGCCTGCGCCACGCCACCGCCTCCGGGCTCGCCTCCGCCGTCGCCTCCGCCCTGACCCAGACCGTCGCCGTGGCGGGCGGCCGCGGCGGCTCCCTGCTCAGCGCCCGGGTGGTCACCGTGGCCCTGCTCGTCGTGGTCTTCGCCGTCGGCGGGATGCTGCTCTCGCAGCGGGCCTACCGGGGCGGCCTCGGCGCCCCGCTCGCCGTGGTCAACCTGGCCAACCCCCTCGCCGCCGCCGTCATCGGCATGGCCCTGCTCGGCGAACGCCTCCAGGGCGGGACCCTGGGCATCGTGTTCGCCGCCGCCGGAGCCCTCGCGGCCGGCCGGGGGGTCCTGCTGCTGACCCGGACCGCACCCGGCGACCAGGCCGGCGAAACCCGCGCCGTACCGGCCGGCCATGTGACAGCATGACCGCCATGGCCGACCGCTCGTACCTCTCCCTGTGGTCCCGGGACTCCGTGCTGTCCATCGGCTCGGTGGGCTCCGTGCTCTCCGTCGGCTCGGTGGGCAGCGTGCTGTCCGTCGCCTCCTTCGGCTCCGCGCTCAGCATCGGCTCGGCGGCCTCCTGGCTGAGCGCGGGCTCCGCCTTCTCGGCCCGCTCCGCACTCTCGCTCTTCTCGTACCGCTCCCGGGGCGGCCTCGCCGTGGCCGGGATCGGTGCCGTGACGGCCGCCGTCGCCGCCACCGCGCTCCTGCGCGCCCGCCACCGCTGAGAACCGCCGGGCCGGCGGCTGCGTCCTCCCCACCGTAGAGACGCTGACCAACGAGCGGAGTGAACGACCATGGGCATCATCGGCTGGATCGTCCTGGGCCTGCTGGCCGGAGGCATCGCCAAGATCCTGCTGCCCGGCCGGGACCCCGGCGGCTTCATCGGCACCACCCTCATCGGCGTCGCGGGCGCCTTCATCGGCGGCTGGCTCTCCGCCCGGTTCCTGGACCGCCCGATCCAGAACCACTTCTTCGACCTCGCCACCTGGGGCGCCGCCATCGCCGGCTCCCTCGTCCTGCTCATCGGCTACCGCATCCTCTTCGGCAACTCCCGCGATTAGGGGGTCCCGCATACGCTAGGCCCGCACGGCGCGACGTACGAGATGCGAGGAGCCCCAGCCACATGAGCGTCACCCCCGTCCCCACCGCCGACCTCTACGACGAGCACGGCGAGCACCTCGGCATCTGCACCACCGCCTTCCGCCCCATCGGCGGCCGCCGCCTCTTCGCCGGGCCCGTGCGCACCGTCCGCTGCCACGAGGACAACGCCCTGCTGCGCGAACTCCTCCACACCCCCGGCGAGGGCGCCGTCCTCGTCGTCGACGGCGGCGGCTCGCTGCGCACCGCCCTCGTCGGCGACCTCATCGCCGGCGCGGCGGAGCGCTCCGGCTGGGCCGGACTGATCGTCAACGGGGCGGTCCGCGACAGCGTCGCCCTCGGCGGGCTCGCCCTCGGCGTCCAGGCGCTGGGCACCTGCCCCCGCAAGAGCGGCAAGACCGGCGCGGGCGCCGTCGACGAGCCCGTCACCATCGGCGGCGTCACCTTCCGCCCCGGCGACACCGTGTACGTGGACGACGACGGCGTCGTGGTCCTCCCCGCCGCCTGACGCGCCGGCGCGACCACCCGGAGCAGGGGCGAGATCCCGCCAGGACCGGACCACCGGCCCTGGCGGGCGGAGCCCGGCAGCCGCTTCACTGCGGGCCCATGAGACGACACAGGATCATGGGCCTGCTCGGCGCGCTCACCCTCGCCGCGGGCACCCTGGCCGCCACCGCCGGACCCGCGGCCGCCACCCCCGCCCCGGTCTCCGCCCGGCCCGCGGACACCCCGCCCGCCGAGTTCGGCACCGACTGGCACGACCCCCTCACCGCCGCCCCGCCCGTCGCGCACCCCGTCACCCGGTCCTGCCGGGTGACCCTGGCCGAGGCGCAGTTCCGCGACTTCACCCCCTACCGGGGCGCCTACACCCCGCCCGAGGGCTGCGGCCGCGCCGACTGGGCCGCGGTGGTGCTGCGCCTCGACGGCAAGGTCAAGGGCCGCCAGTACGACCGCCTCGGCCACCTCGCCCTCGGCGGGGTGGAGATCCTGCGCACCTCCACGCCCGAACCCTCGCCCGAGGGCATCGAGTGGTCCGTCGAGAAGGACGTCACCCGCTACCGCGACACCCTCGCCCGCCCGCAGCCCGTCGAGATGCTGATCGGCAACGTCGTCGACGACACCTACACCGGGGTCATCGACGTCAAGGTCACCCTCACCTTCTACGCCGCCGAGGGCCGCACCCGCCCCGCCCCCGCCCCCGACCGGGTCCTCCCGCTCACCACCCCGGACGTCACCACCCCGCGCAACACCGAACGGCTCCTCGCCGAGGTCTACGCCACCGGCTCGGGCGGCGGCTGCGAGGAGTACTGGTACATGACCGTCCCCGACGCGGCCCCCTACTCCTGCAAGGCCGCCGACGGCCCCTACCGCGAGGTCCGGATCTCCGTCGACGGACAGCTCGCCGGGCTCGCCGCGCCCTTCCCGACCGTCTGGACGGGCGGCTGGTCCAACCCCTTCCTCTGGTACGTCACCCCCGGTCCCCGCGCCTTCGACGTCCAGCCGATCGTCTACGACCTCACCCCCTACGCCGCCCTCCTCAACGACGGCCGCCCGCACCGGATCGAGGTGGCCGTCGCAGGGGTCCCGGCCGGCCAGAGCGGCTGGAGCACCCCCGCCAACCTGCTGCTGTGGCAGGACCGGGGCCGCGAGGTCGTCACCGGCGCCCTCACCCGCCACGAGGAGGCGGCCCCCACCGGCACCTCCCGCTGGACGCCCGCCGCCCCCGGCGGCGAACACCGCCTCGACACCGAGGGCGCCCACCGCCTCACCGTCGCCGGCCACCTCGACACCTCCCACGGCCGGGTCACCACCACCGTCACCCGGGCGGTGTCCCACACCTCCGCCCACCGCTGGACCGACGGCGAGAACCTCGACGCCCTCACCGCCTCATGGAACGACCAGGAGAGCGTCACCCGGGGCGCCGACACCACCCGCACGACCCGCGCGTACACCATGGACGGCGCGACCACCCTCGGCGCCGGCGACCGGCTGCGCACCGTCCTCTCCCTGGGCGACCGGGCCGACACCCTCACCCTGCGTGGCGGCCGCCAGACCGGGCGGACCCGCCTCGACGACCGGTACACGGGCGACGCCTCGTACACCGCGAACGTCCCGCGCGACCAGCGCCACGCGGTCGGCACCACCACCGCCCACTACCAGCTGTACGGGACGGGAACCGGGGGCGGCTGTTACGACCGTACGGTGACCACCGTGCAGGGCGCCCTGACGGCGGACCGCCGCCGCTGCTGACGGTGGCGCCCTCTACGATGACCGGCCATGGACACGAGTGAGGCCGGCAGACGGCTTGTCGACGGCCGTTTCGAACTGATCGCACCCCTGGGCGCCGGAGGCATGGGAACGGTGTGGCGCGCCCGCGACATCGCCCTGCACCGCGAGGTCGCCCTCAAGGAGGTGCGCCCGCCGGACCCGGCGTCCGAGGCCGCCAACCCCGGGCTCTCCGCCCAGATGCGCGAGCGGGCCGTGCGCGAGGCCCGGGCCCTGGCCCGCCTCGCGCACCCCGGCGTGGTGACGATCCACCACATCGTCGAGCCGGCGCCCGGCACCGACGGCCACCCGTGGATCGTGATGGAGCTGGTCAAGGGCGGCTCCCTGCACGACCGGCTGGCCGACGGACCCATGCCCGTCGCCGACGTGCTGCGGCTCGGGCTCGACGTCCTGTCGGCGCTGCGCGCCGCGCACGCCGAAGGGGTCCTGCACCGGGACGTGAAACCGGCCAACGTGCTGCTGCGGCCCGACGGCGCCGCGGTGCTGACCGACTTCGGCATCGCCGCCCTCGGCGGGGCGACCGCCCTCACCTCCACCGGGGTCCTGATCGGCTCGCCCGAGTACATCGCCCCCGAGCGCGCGCGGGGCGAGGAGGGCCTCGCCGCCTCCGACCTCTGGTCCCTCGGCATGATGCTGTACGTGGCCGCCGAAGGTACCCACCCGCTGCGCCGCGCCACCAGCCTGGCCACCGTCGTCGCCGTCCTCGACGACCCGATCCCCGCGCCGGTGCGCTCCGGCCCGCTGGGCCCCGTCTTGGAACGGCTGCTCGTACGGGACCCGGCTGTGCGGCCCGACGGCCCCGCACTGGAAGCCCTGCTCCGCGCCGCGAGCGCCGCCGCCGGAACCGGCACGGCCACGGCAGGGTCCCCGCCGGCGTACGCGCCCCCGCCCCCGGTGTCGGACACCCGGCCCTTCGTCCCCGGCGGCGGCTCCCTGTACGACCGCACCGCACCCGTCACCCCGGCCCGCGCCCGCCGTCTGCGGCCCGTCCTGATCGGCGCCCTGCTCGTGCTGGCCCTCACCGGCGGCGCCGTCGGCCTCGTCCGGATGCTGCCCGACGGGACGTCCGACGCCTCCGGCACGCACGCGAAGGCGGGCGCCGCCGGGACCCCCACCGCGACCACCGCCGGCCGGCCCGCCGCCCCGGACGCCGCACCGTCCACGCCGCAGGGCGGCGGTGGCGCCACCGCGGCCAAGGGCGGCCTGCTCACCCCCGACCGGGTCCGCACCGCGCTCGCCGCCTTCAAACAGCAGACCGGCACCACCGCCTTCGTGGAGATGACCGTCTACGAGGGGTACGTGCTCGCCTCCGTTCCCACCGCCGACGGCGCCGGGACCTACGACCGCTACGAGTACCGCGACGGCCGGGTCAAGCGCGACGGCCCCGGCGGCAGGATCGACGGGACCAAGCCGCTCATCGACATGAGCGCCGTGAACTGGGACGCCCTGCCCGGCCTCCTCGACAAGGCCCAGCAGGAACTCGGCGTCACCAAGCCGACCTCCCGCTACGTCATCGTCGAGCCCTGGATCTTCGACGGCGGCGCCACCTCCGTGCGGCCCTACCTCAGCGACGAGTACGGCCGGGGCGGCTACCTGTACGCCGACGCCCAGGGCGACGTGAAGAAGGTCTACCGCTCCTGACATCGTTTCCCCCGTACCGGAGCACCCGGTACGGGGAAACGGTACGAGGGAGCACCCACACCATGCCGAGCTGGCGCACCACCCTCACCCGGGCCGGGATATCCGCGCCCGGGCTGCGGGACGACTACACCCGGGCCGCGCGCGGGGTGCTGCGCCGCGACCCCGCGCACTTCGTCACCCTGCGCCTGCTCGCGGCGCCGCCCCTGGTGCCCTGGCTCGCGGCCGGCCTGGCCTTCATGAACCTCGTCGACGACGTGGCCGAGACCGGCACCCCGCAGGAGCGCTCCGCGGGCCTCGCCGCGCTCGCCGCACGCACCGGTGCGGCGCTGGAGAGCGGCGACAGCCCCGACCCGCTGCTCCGCGCCTACGCCCACGCCGTCCGCTCCCGCGGGCTGCCCGCCCACTGGGTCACCCGCTTCCTGGACGGAGCGGCCACCGCCGAGGCCGGCTTCGACGGGTTCGGCACCGAGGAGGACTTCCAGGCCTACCTCGACGCCTACGCCTGGCCCGGCGTCCTGGTCTTCACCGGACTCCAGTACCCGGGAGGGCCCGACGCCGCCCAGGCCGCGGGCTGGCGCACCTTCGTGGACGCCGCACAGCGCGTCGACTTCCTCGCCGACCTGTCCGGCGACCTCGCCGAGGGCCGGCTCTGCATCCCGCGCGCCCGGCTCGCCGAGCACTCCGTGACCCGCGCCGACCTCGAACGGGCCCGCGACACCCCGGCCGTGCGCGCCCTCCTGCGCGCCGAGTGCCGGCGCGCCCGTACGGCGCTCGACGCCGCCGACGACGGCATCCTCGACCTCACCGCACCCGGGCTGCGCCCGGTGGTCGCCGCCATGACCGAGCTCATGGGGCACCAGCTGACCGCGGTGGAGCGGGCCGGCGCCCGCCTCCTGCGCAAGGACGTCGGCTACGGCCTGGCGGCCCCGGCGGGCACCCTGGTCCGCGCACTGCGCCGCCGGGCGTTGTGACATTCGTACCGGCCGGGACCGTACGGGCGGCTCTGCAGGCGTCCCCGCCCCGGTCCCTAACGTGGTGGTCATGACAGAGCAGACGTCCGCACCGCCGCTCGGGCGGGACGGCGCACAGGTGGAACGGGAAGCGGGAACGGACATGCGGGACGGGTGCCGGGGCACGAAGGAACGGAAGGCCGACCGGAAGGCCGACTGGAAGGCCGACTGGCCGGCCCGCAAGGCCGCATGGCGGGCGGCGGAGAAGGCCCGCAAGGCCCGGGGCGAGGCCCCCGACTACGGCAGGGGCCCCATGGGCCCGCCCAACGCCTTCGCCCTGCTGCCCTGGCTGCTGCTGGGCATGGGCGCCATCTCCAACGTCGTCCACGGGGAGACCCCGAACCCCTGGATCGGGGCACTGGGCCTGCTGGTCTTCAACTCCCTCTACATCACCCTGGTGTTCCGCGCCTTCGACAAGCGGGCCCGGGAGGCGGCCGCCACCCGCTGGTGCCTGCTCGCACTCGGCGCCGTCACCTGCGCCCTGTCCGGTGCCTACGGCGGCAACTGGCTGCTGTTCTTCCCGCTGCTGGGCCTCGCCACCGGAGCGGTGGTCCGCGGCCGCCGCCTGGGTCAGGTCATGTTCGGCATCAGCGCCCTCGCGGGTGTGATCGGCGGACTGCGCGAGGGCTGGGACGCCCTGGGCATCGTCTACGGGACCTTCCTGTCCGGTCTGGTCACCGCCGCCATCCTCGCCCTGTCCGAGACCGTGCGGGAACTGCGCGACACCCGGCAGGAGCTGGCCCGGGCCGCGGTCGACCAGGAGCGGCTGCGCTTCTCCCGCGACCTGCACGACCTGCTCGGCCACACCCTGTCGGTGATCGTCGTGAAGTCGGAGGCGGCCCGGCGCATCGCCCCCCGCGACCTGGACGCCGCCCTCGGCCAGGTCCGCGACATCGAGACCGTCGGCCGCCAGGCCCTGACCGAGATCAGGGAAGCCGTCACCGGCTACCGCGAAGCCAGCCTGGCCACCGAACTCGACCGGGCCCGGAGCGTGCTGACCGCCGCCGGCATCGAACCCCTGGTGCGCCAGTCGGGGCCCCCGCTGCCCCCGCAGGCCGCCGCCCTGCTGGGATGGGTGGTCCGCGAGGCCGCCACCAACACGGTCCGCCACAGCGGGGCCGCCACCTGCGAGATCGAGGTGCACGGCGCGGCGGAACGGGTCCGGCTCGTGATCACGGACGACGGCCGCGGCGTGGGCTCCACCCCGCCGGGCAGCGGACTGACCGGCCTCGGAGAGCGCCTCGCGGCCGCCGGCGGCACGCTGACCAGCGGTCCCGTACCGGGCGGGGGCTTCCGGGTCAGCGCCGAACTGCCGGTGGAAGCGGCCGCGGGCATCGAGGAGGGGGCTACCCGATGACGAACAGTCCGGCGAGCGCGAGCACTCCGGAGACGGAGCAGACGATCCGCTGGTTCCGGTTCCAGCGGTCCCAGCCCCGCTCGCCGCGGCCGCCGACCAGGATGCCCACCGAGCCGAGTACGAACATGCCGAAGCCGACCGTCTCCCTCATCGCGTCCTTCTCCCAACTCGCCTTCCGGGCACGCCGGTCCGGGACGGGTGAGGATACGCCGCCGGGGCCGTCCGGCACGAGGGGAACGTCCGCCCTCCCGGGGGCGGGGCACCGCCCCCGGGCGCCTAGGCTGGCCGCATGACCGAGCCTGACGCGGAGCGCGCCGTGACACCGACCAGAGTCCTCCTCGCCGAGGACCAGGGCATGATGCGGGGCGCCCTGGCCCTGCTGCTCGGGCTCGAGGAGGACATGGAGGTCGTCGCGCAGGTGGCCGCCGGGGACGAGATCCTGCCCGCCGCCCTCGACGCCCGGCCCGACGTCGCCCTCCTCGACATCGAACTCCCCGGCCGCAGCGGGCTCGACGCCGCCGCCGACCTGCGCACGGCGCTCCCCGGCTGCCGGGTGCTGATCCTGACCACCTTCGGCCGCCCCGGCTACCTGCGCCGGGCGATGGAGGCGGGGGCGGCCGGGTTCCTGGTCAAGGACGGGCCGGTGGAGGAACTGGCCGCCGCGATCCGCCGGGTGCTGGCGGGGGAGACCGTCGTCGACCCCTCGCTCGCGGCGGCCGCGCTCAGCGCCGGCCCCAACCCGCTGACCCCGCGCGAGGCCGACGTCCTGAACGCGGCCGTCGACGGGGCCACGGTCGCCGACATCGCGGCCCGGGTGCACCTGTCGGAGTCGACCGTGCGGAACTACCTCTCGGCGGCCATCGGCAAGACCGGCACCCGCAACCGCATGGAGGCCGTCCGCGCGGCCCGCCGCCAGGGCTGGCTCTGACGCACGGCGGGGGCGGCCGGGCCGCCTGGGTAGGGTGGGGGCGACGGCACACCGTCGAACGGAAGCGCGAAGCCCGCCGAGAGTGCGGACACCGCCGAGAACGAGGAGCAGACGTGAGCGAGCCGGCGTCCATCGCCCTGCAGCAGGAGATCGCCCGGGAGCTGGAGGTCGCCGAGACCTTCGACGCCGAGCGGGAGATCGAGCGCCGGGTGGCCTTCCTCGCCGAGCGGCTGACCTCCACGGGCCTGCGCTCCCTCGTGCTCGGCATCAGCGGCGGCGTCGACTCCACCACCGCCGGCCGGCTGTGCCAGCTCGCCGTCGAGCGGGCGCGCGCGGCCGGGCACGAGGCCCGCTTCTACGCGATGCGGCTGCCCTACGGCGTCCAGGCCGACGAGCACGACGCCCAGCTCGCCCTGTCCTTCATCCGCGCCGACGAGGTCCTGACCGTGGACGTCAGGCCGGCGAGCGACGCCGCGCTGGAGGCCGCGCGGGCCGCCGGCGTGGAGTTCCGCGACGCCCACCACGAGGACTTCGTCCACGGCAACATCAAGGCCCGCCAGCGCATGATCGCCCAGTACGCGGTGGCCGGCGCCCGGGACGGCCTGGTGGTCGGCACCGACCACGCCGCCGAGGCGGTCTCCGGCTTCTTCACCAAGTTCGGCGACGGGGCCGCGGACCTGGTCCCGCTGACCGGTCTGACCAAGCGCCGGGTGCGCGGGGTCGCGGACGCCCTGGGCGCGCCCGCCGAGCTGGTGTGGAAGACCCCGACCGCCGACCTGGAGACCCTCGACCCGGGCAAGGCCGACGAGGACGCCCTCGGGGTCACCTACGACGACATCGACGACTTCCTGGAGGGCAAGCCGGTCGACGCGCGGGCCTTCGAGACGATCGTCCGCCGCTACCGGCTCACCGACCACAAGCGGCGGCTGCCGATCGCCCCGGGGCACCTTCCGGCTCAGTAGGCGCCGTTGACGTTGTCGATGGAGCCGTAGCGGGCGGCGGCGTAGTTGCAGGCGGCCGTGATGTTCGCGACGGGGTCGTACGAGTCCATCGCGGTGCCGGGCACGTGGTAGGCCCGGAAGGTCGGGTCGATGACCTGGAGCAGGCCCTTCGAGGGGATGCCGGCCGCGGCGTTGGAGTCCCAGTTGTTGATGGCGAGGGGATTGCCCGAGGACTCCCGCATCACGTTGCGGTGGATCCCGTTGTAGGTGCCGGGGATCCCGTGCTCGGCCATGATGTCCAGCGACTGCCGGATCCAGCCGTCCAGGTTGTTCGCGTAGGTCTTGGCGGCGGCGGGCACCGCGGCGGGCTTGGCGGCGAGCGCCGTGGCCCGGGTGGCGGCGGCCTTCGCGGCGCCGCCGAGGGTCAGCTTGAGGCCGGGGCGGATGACGGAGGGGTCTTTTCCGATGACCCCGCGGTTGGCGTCGTAGAGGGCCTGCCAGCCGCCGTCCACGGAATGCTCCGTCGCGATCTTCGTGAGGGTGTCGCCGCCGACCACGGAATAGACCAGGGGGGCCGCCGCCTTTTCCACGGCCGGTTCGGCGGCCGGTGCGGCCGCGGGACGGGCCAGGGTGCTCACGGCGGGCGCCGCGGCCGGCTGCGCGACGGCCGCCCCGGCCGTGGTCACGCTGATCAGGGGGAGGGCGAGGGCCGCTCCGCCCGTGCCGGCGAAGGCCAGCCTGCGGGCGATCCTGTGCTGCTTCGGCCGACGGTGCTTACCGGATGCGGGCATGGGCGTGTCCTCACGTGGGGGTACGGGAGAGCCCCGGCGGCGGCCGGATTCGGCATGCGGCCACCGGGAATGAGGGTGACCGTAGGCGAGCGCGGGGGGCCGGACAAGACGGGAATTCCCCCCGGAGATCGACTTCTCTCCGGCCCCCCGGTAAATGACCTTGGAAAACTTATCCGGAAATCCCGGTTTTCCTTTCCGGGAAAAGGGAATCGACCCTTCCGGGGAAATTGATGTTGGCCCGGCGGGTGTGGTTCACATCACGGGCCCGCCGGGCCCTCCGGGCCCGCGCTCAATACGGGCAATTCGCGGGTCGATGCCGCCGATTGGGGCGACTCGCGCGAGAGTGCTGTTTGGTGAGAAATAGGGACGAATCGGGCGTGGCTGCGGGGGTTCGCGGCGAGGTCAGAGCGCGGCCAGCTCCTTCAGGGCGGCCGCCACCGCCGCATCCGACGCCGGCAGCAGCGGAAGCCGTACGTCCGGCGTCGGGATCCGCCCCTGTGCGTGGAGCACGCCCTTGACCACCGCCGGGTTCGGCTCCGTGAAGAGCGCCGCCGAGAGCCGCGCCAGCCCGTGGCCCAGCTCCCGGGCCCGCGCCGCGTCGCCGTCCCGCCAGGCCCCGGCCAGCTCCGCGAACCGCTCCGTCGCCAGGTGCGCCGAGGCGAGGATCCCGCCCGATGCCCCGAGCGCCAGCAGCGGCGACAGGTACACGTCGTCCCCGGCCAGCACCGCGAACCCCTCCGGCAGATCGCCCAGCAGCGCCACCGCCTCCTGGCCGATCCCGCCGCCCGCGTACTTCACCCCGGCCACCCCGGGCAGCGAGCCGAGGGCGCGCAGCGCGGCCGCGCCGAGCGGCTGCCCCGTGCGGTACGGGATGTGATAGACGATCAGCGGTACCGGGCTCACCTCGGCCAGCCGTGCGAAGTGGGCCAGCACCCCCGCCGACCCCGGCCGGACGAACGGCGGTACCGCCACCAGCGCCGCCCCCGCCTCCGGACACCGTGCCAGCTCCGCCAGCGAGGCCTCCGCCGCGCGGGTCCCGCCCGCCCCCGCCCCCACCGTGAGGGACGCGCCCCGCTCCCGGCAGACCCGGGCGCAGACCCCGGTCACCAGCTCCCGCTCGGCCTCCTCCAGGGCGGCCGCCTCGGCGGTCGTGCCCAGGGCGACGATCCCGGCCGCGCCCGCTTCGAGCACCTCGTGCGCGAGGGCCTCCAGAGCCCCGGTGGCGACCTCCCCGCCGCGGGTGAAGGGGGTGACGAGCGGGACGTGGATCCCGCCGGGGAAGGGCCCCGTGCCCCGGCCCGAGGTCCGGCCCGGCGTCCGCCCCGTCTGCCGTTCGCCGTGCCGCTCCGCGTGCCGTGCCGTGTGTCGTTCGGTGTCCTGTCGCATGTCCAAGAGCCTCACCCGCCCCGAGCGCCGAATCCAGTTCACGTTCCTTACGTGATCCGTAAGCTGAGCCGATGCTCGACGTACGCCGCCTGCGGCTCCTGCGCGAACTCGCCCGGCGTGGCACCATCGCCGCCGTGGCCGAGGCCCTCGCCTACAGCCCCTCCGCCGTCTCCCAGCAACTCGCCGTCCTCGAACGCGAGGCGGGGCTGCCGCTGCTGGAGCGCACCGGCCGCCGGGTCCGGCTCACCCCGGCGGCCCAGAACCTGGTCGGGCACGCCGAGGCGGTCCTGGAGCGGCTGGAACGGGCCGACGCCGACCTCGCCGAGGCCCGCAGCGGCCTCGCCGGGGTGCTGCGGATCGGCGCCTTCCCCACGGCGACCCGCGCCCTCGTCCCGGCCGCCCTGGTCCACCTGGCCCGCCGCCACCCGGCGCTGGAGCCGATGGTCCACGAGACGGACCCGGCGGCGGTCGCGCACGCACTGCGGGCCGGTGACCTGGACGTCGCCCTCGTCCACGAGTACGACTTCGTCCCCGCGCCCCCGGAGCCGGGGCTGGCCACCCGGCCGCTGTACGGGGAGGCGATGTACCTGGCCGCCCCGGCCCCGGCCCCGGCTCCGGCTCCGGCTCCGGCTCCGGCCCCGGCTCCGGCTCCGGCTCCGGCCCCGGCTCCGGCTCCGGCCCCGGCTCCGGCCCCGTCTCAGGCTCCGGCTCCGGCCCCGGCGCCCGCACCGGCCGCGGGACCCGCCGGCGGCCCCGACCAGGGCGCCGTCCTGCGGGCCCACCGCGACGCGCCCTGGATCACCGCCACCCCCGGCACCCTCTGCCACGCCATGACCCTGCGCGCCTGCCAGGCGGCCGGGTTCACCCCGCGCGTCCGCCACCGCATCGACGAGTTCGCCACCGTCCTCGCGCTGGTCGCGGCCGGGCAGGGGGTGGCCGTCGTACCGCAGCTCGGGGTGACCGGACCCCCGGGCTCCGGCGTCGCCCTGACCCGCCTCCACATGGAACGCCGCACCAAGATCGCCTTCCGCAGCGGGGCCGGCGCCCACCCCGCCGTGGCCGCCTTCACCGCCTCGCTCCGCGCCTGCGTACCGCCGGATCTGGCCGTACCGCGCGCCGGAGCGTGACACAACTCCCGTACCGCGCCCCGCCCGTGTACGTTCGGTGATCCAGACCGATCCGATCAGAACGGGGTACGACGTGGCACATCGCGTACGAGGAGTCATCGCGCGGAGCAAGGGCGCACCGGTGGAGACGACCACGATCCTCGTGCCCGACCCGGGGCCGGGCGAGGCCCTGGTCAAGGTCCAGGCCTGCGGGGTCTGTCACACCGACCTGCACTACCGCGAGGGCGGCATCAACGACGAGTTCCCCTTCCTCCTCGGCCACGAGGCGGCCGGCGTCGTCGAGTCCGTCGGCCCGGACGTCACCTCCGTCGCCCCCGGCGACTTCGTGGTCCTCAACTGGCGCGCGGTGTGCGGCACCTGCCGGGCCTGCAAGCGCGGGCGCCCCTGGTACTGCTTCGCCACGCACAACGCCACCCAGCCCATGACCCTGGAGGACGGCACCCCGCTCTCCCCGGCGCTGGGCATCGGAGCCTTCGCGGAGAAGACCCTCGTCGCCGCCGGACAGTGCACCAAGGTGGACCCGGCCGCCTCGCCCGCCGCCGCGGGCCTCCTGGGCTGCGGGGTGATGGCCGGCCTCGGCGCCGCCCTGAACACCGGCAACGTCGGGCGCGGGGACTCGGTCGCCGTCATCGGCTGCGGGGGAGTGGGCAACGCGGCGGTCGCCGGGGCCCGGCTGGCCGGCGCCTCGAAGATCATCGCCGTCGACCTGGACGACCGGAAGCTGGAGTGGGCGCGCGGACTCGGCGCCACCCACACCGTCAACGGCCGCACGCAGGACGTGGTCAAGGCGATCCAGGAGCTGACCGGCGGGAACGGCGCGGACGTGGTCGTCGAGGCCGTCGGCCGCCCCGAGACCTACCAGCAGGCCTTCTACGCCCGCGACCTGGCCGGCACGGTGGTGCTGGTCGGCGTGCCGACGCCGGACATGAAGCTCGAACTCCCGCTCCTCGACGTCTTCGGCCGCGGCGGTTCCCTCAAGTCTTCCTGGTACGGGGACTGCCTGCCCGAGCGCGACTTCCCGCTCCTGATCGACCTCTACCTCCAGGGCCGGCTCGACCTGGACGCCTTCGTCTCCGAGACCATCCCGCTCGACGGGGTCGAGGAGGCCTTCGCCCGTATGGAGCGCGGTGAGGTGCTCCGCTCGGTGGTCGAGTTCTGACCCGGTGACGGCGGGGGCGGTTCCGTAGACTCGGCCGGACCGCACACCTCCGCCCGCCCCGGCCGCGACCCGGCCGGGGCCCCGGCGGAGGCCCGCACCCACACCCCAGGGGCCTTCCGTGACCCGCCAGCGCAGCCACAGCTACCGCCAGCCCGGTGTCGTCCTCACCGACCACCGCTTCAGCGTTCCGCTCGACCACGCCCGCCCCGACGGCGAGCACATCGAGCTCTACGCGCGCGAGGTCGTGGCGAGCGGCAAGGACCCCGCGCCGCTGCCCTGGCTGCTCTACCTGGAGGGCGGCCCCGGCTTCGGGGCGCGGCGCTTCACCGGGCGGCAGGCCTGGCTGGAGCGGGCCCTGGCCGACTACCGCGTGCTCCTCCTCGACCAGCGCGGAACAGGCCGCTCCACGCCGCTCAACCGGCAGACCCTGCCCCTGCGCGGCACCCCGGCGCAGCAGGCCGGGCTCCTCGCCCACTTCCGGGCCGACTCCATCGTCCGCGACGCCGAGACCGTCCGCCGCACCCTGACCGGCGGCGCCCCCTGGACCGTGCTCGGGCAGAGCTTCGGCGGTTTCTGCACCACCCACTACCTCTCCACCGCCCCCGAAGGCCTCACCGCCGCCCTGATCACCGGCGGACTGCCCTCCCTCGACGCCACCGCGACCCAGGTGTACGAGGCCGCTTACCCCCGCGTCGAGCGCAAGAACCTCGCCCACTACGCCCGCTACCCCATGGACGTGGAGCGCGCCCGCCGCATCGCCGCCCACCTCGCCGAGCACCCCGCCGAACTCCCGGGCGGCTACCGGCTCACCACCGAGGCCTTCCAGTCCCTCGGCCTCCTCCTCGGCACCGGCGACGGCAGCCACCAGCTCCACTACCTCCTCGAGGACGCCTTCCTCACCACCCCGGCCGGACCCGCCCTCTCGGACGCCTTCCTCGAAGCGGTCCACTCCCACCTCTCCTTCGCCGGCCACCCCCTCTACGCCCTCCTCCACGAGGCCATCTACGCCCAGGACCCGGCCGCCCCCACCGGCTGGGCCGCCGAACGCGTCCGCGCCGCCCACCCGCGCTTCGACGCCGCCAAGACCCTCGAGGGCGCCGACCCCCTCCTGTTCACCGGCGAGACCATCCACCCCTGGCACTTCACCGTCGACCCCGCCCTGGCCCCGCTGCGCGACACGGCCGAACTCCTGGCCGCCCGCACCGGCTGGCAGCCCCTCTACGACCCGTCCCGGCTCGCCGCCAACGAGGTCCCGGTCGCGGCGGCCGTCTACCACGACGACATGTACGTCGACACCGCGCACTCCCTGCGCACGGCCGCCGCGATCCGCGGCCTGCGCACCTGGGTGACGAACGAGTACGAACACGACGGCGTCCGCGCGAGCGGCCCCCACGTCCTGGACCGCCTCCTGACCCTCCTCGACGACTAGGCCGTCTCTTACGGATCTCGCCCGCCCCGCGTCGCGCCGGGCGGCGCCAGCACCCGTCCGTGACGGTCCGTTCGCCTATTGTGCGGCCTATGACCGAACAAGCTGATCAGCAGGCGCCCTTGCAGCCGATGCCCACCGACTGGCGGCGCGCCCTCGCGGTGGTCGCCCACCCCGACGACCTGGAATACGGCTGCGCGGCGGCCATCGCCCACTGGACGGACGGCGGCCGCGAGGTCGCCTACGTGCTCGCCACCCGGGGCGAGGCCGGCATCGACGGGGTCGCGCCGGACGAGTGCGCCCCGCTGCGCGAGGCCGAGCAGCGCTCCAGCGCGGCCGTCGTCGGGGTCTCGACGGTGGAGTTCCTCGACCACCGCGACGGCGTCATCGAGTACGGCCCGGCCCTGCGCCGGGACATCGCGGCGGCCATCCGGCGCCACCGGCCCGAACTGGTGATCACGCTCAACCACCGGGACACCTGGGGCGGAGCGGAAGGCGGGGGGAACTGGAACAGCCCCGACCACAAGGCCGTCGGCCGGGCCGTCCTGGACGCCGCCGGGGACGCGGGCAACCGGTGGATCTTCCCCGAACTCATCTCCGAGCAGGGCCTGGAGCCGTGGGACGGGGTGCGGTGGGTCGCGGTGTCGGGGACCACCACGCCGACGCACGCGGTCGAGGCCGGCCCCGGGCTGGAGCGCGCCGTGCTCTCCCTGCTGGAGCACAAGGCCTACATCGCGGCACTGACCGACGAGGACCCGCACGCGTACGTCAGGAATTTCCTGACCGGCAACGTGCAGCAGGCGGCGGCCCGCTTCGGCGGTGTCCCGGCGGTCCCGTTCGAGGTCTTCCCGCGCTGATCACGTCCCCAGGTCTCTGACGGCTCGTCAATGTGCGGTCGTCGGCCGTTCGGTGGGCGTGGTCGACACGGCAGGGCGAGGAGCGCGTCCGGCCGGACGGGGTCGCGCTCCTGGCCCTCTGCCGCCCCGGCGAGCCGATCGGCCGGGGCCGGGAGCCCACCCGCCGGCCCCCGCACTTCAGGCCCTAGGGAGCCTTGGGCCTGCGCAGCTTCAGGAAGCCCTGGTACTCCGCGCGCATCAGTGCGGCGAAGGAGTCGTAGCGCTGCGGTCCGTACCCGCTCCAGGTGGAGTAGCGGTACGCCGCCCACTCGCCGTCGGCGTCCACGTCACCGGGGTCGAGGAGCAGCCAGGTCTGGTCCCCGGTCAGGGATATCTGCACCGCGCGGTTCCACCGGGCGCTCTCGTACTCCTCCTCGTCCCCCTCCTCTTCGTCCCCTTCGTCCTCGTCCTCCTCGTCCTCCTCGTCGAGGTCCGCGTCCAGGTCCTCCCGCTCCCACATCGTGAGGTCCTCGTGGAGGGAGGCCGTCAGCTCCCGGACCGGCCCCACCTCGGCCGCCGGCGCCAGCAGCTCCACGAACTCCCCGGCCCACCGCCAGCCGTCGGTGACCTCCAGGAAGGCCCGGTAGGAGGGCGGCAGCGGGGCCCCGAGCCGGGCTTCGAGCGCGGCGATCCGCTCCGGTGCGGCCGGTTCGAAGCCCAGCCAGCCGAGCGGCGGCTCCGGGGGCTCCTCGGCCCGCCGGGCGGCGTCGCGCTCGTCGCTCCAGGTGCGCAGGAACGGTTCCCATTCGTGGATCTTCATGCCCCCGATGGTGCCGCACCCCACCGACAACGGTCACCACGGGGTGAACGCACCGCGGACAGGTCCGGCCGCGGACGGCGTCGGCCCGGGCGGGGGAGGCGCCCGCCGCCGAGGGTTCCCAAGGTGTCAAGCGACCGCTTAGTATGCCGCCGAGCGTGGTTCCTCGACGGCGGCTGGAGGCCCCGGATGCAGGCATGGCGAGTACACACCACCGGAGAGCCCCGCGAGGCCATGCGCCTCGAGGAGGTCCCCGAACCGGTACCCGGCGAGGGCGAGGTCAGACTCAGGGTGCTCGCCGCCAACGTCAACTTCCCCGACGCGCTCCTCACCCGGGGCCAGTACCAGATCCGGCCCCCGCTGCCCTTCACCCCCGGCGTCGAGGTCTGCGCCGAGACCGAGGACGGACGGCGCGTCATCGCCAACCCGAGCCTGCCCCACGGCGGGTTCGCCGAGTACGTCACCGCCCCCGCGCACGCCCTGCTGCCCGCTCCCGACCCCCTCGACGACGCCGAGGCCGCCGCCCTGCACATCGGCTACCAGACCGGCTGGTTCGGCCTGCACCGCAGGGCCCGCATCCGCAGCGGGGAGACCCTCCTCGTGCACGCCGCCGCCGGCGGGGTCGGCAGCGCCGCCGTCCAGCTCGGCAAGGCCGCCGGGGCCACCGTCATCGGGGTCGTCGGCGGCAAGGCCAAGGCCCGCACCGCGGAGGAGCTCGGCTGCGACCTCGTCGTCGACCGCACCGCCGAGGACCTCGTCGCCCGGGTCAGGGAGTTCACCGGCGGACGCGGGGCCGACGTCGTCTACGACCCCGTCGGCGGCGACGCCTACACCGCCTCCGCCAAGTGCGTCGCCTTCGAGGGCCGCATCGTCGTCGTCGGCTTCGCCGGCGGCACCGTGCCCACCCCGGCCCTCAACCACGCCCTGGTGAAGAACTACTCGATCCTCGGGCTCCACTGGGGGCTGTACGCCGCCAAGGACCCCGCCGCCGTCCTCGCCTGCCACGCCGAACTCACCCGCCTCGCCGCCCAAGGGGCGGTCAGACCCCTGGTCAGCGAACGCGTCCCGCTCGCCGGGGCCGCCGACGCCGTCCAGCGCGTCGCCGACGGCGCCACCACCGGCCGGCTGGTCGTCGTACCGTCCCTGCCGGACGGCGGGACGCGATGACCGCCACCGCCGGAGGACTCCTCGCCCGCACCCGCGAGCTGCTCGCCGCCCACCCGCCCGCGGCCACCGCCCCCGCCGACTTCCTGCGCGCCCGCTTCGACGCCGGCCTCGCCTGGGTCCACTACCCCGAGGGCCTCGGCGGCCTCGGCGCGCCCCGCACCCTCCAGGCCGTCGTCGACGCCGAGCTGGAGGCCGCCGGCGCCCCCGACAACGACCCCCGCCGCATCGGCATCGGCCTCGGCATGGCGGCCCCCACGATCCTCGCCTACGGCACCGAGGAGCAGAAGCACCGCTTCCTGCGCCCCCTGTGGCTGGGGGAGGAGGTCTGGTGCCAGCTCTTCAGCGAACCCGGGGCCGGCTCCGACCTCGCCGCCCTCGGCACCCGCGCCGTCCTCGACGAGGCCGCCGGGGAATGGGTGGTCGACGGGCAGAAGGTATGGACCTCCAGCGCCCACACCGCGCGCTGGGCCATCCTCATCGCCCGCACCGACCCGGAGCTCCCCAAGCACCGGGGCATCACCTACTTCCTGTGCGACATGCACGCCCCGGGCGTCGAGGTCCGCCCGCTGCGCCAGATCACCGGCGAGGCCGAGTTCAACGAGGTCTTCCTCACCGGCGTCCGCATCCCCGACGCCCACCGCCTCGGCGCCGTCGGCGAGGGCTGGGCCGTGGCCCGCACCACCCTCATGAACGAACGCGTCTCCATCGGCGGCATGCGCCTGCCGCGCGAGGGCGGCATGATCGCCCCCGTCGCCGCCGCCTGGCGCGAACGCCCCGAGCTGCGCACCCACGCCCTGCACCAGCGGCTCCTCGGCCTGTGGGTCGAGGCCGAGGTCGCCCGCCTCACCGCCGAACGGCTGCGCCAGCAGCTCGCGGCCGGCCAGCCCGGCCCCGAGGGCAGCGGGATGAAGCTCACCTTCGCCCGCCTCAACCAGGAGATCAGCGGCCTGGAGGTGGAACTCCTCGGCGAGGAGGGCCTCCTGTACGAGGACTGGACGATGCGCCGCCCCGAGATCGTCGACTTCACCGGCCGCGACGCCGGATACCGCTACCTGCGCGCCAAGGGCAACAGCATCGAGGGCGGCACCAGCGAGATCCTCCTCAACATCGTCGCCGAACGCGTGCTCGGACTGCCCGCCGAACCGCGTGACGACAAGGACACCCCCTGGAAGGACCTCGCCCGATGACCGCACGCCCGCCGCGGCCGGGCCACCCGGCCCCCCGCGCCCCCATCGACCTCCTCTACTCCGACACCGAGGAGGAACTCCGCGCGGCCGTACGGTCCCTGCTCGCCGACCGCTGCGACACCGCGGCCGTCCTCGCCCGCGCGGAGACCGGCCGCCCCCACGCCCCGGAGCCGTGGCGCACCCTGGCCGCGGAGATCGGCGCCGCCGGACTGCTCGTCCCCGAGAAGCTGGGCGGGGCGGGCGCGGGCCACCGCGAGGCCGCCGTGGTCCTGGAGGAGCTGGGCCGGGCCGTGGCCCCCGTCCCGTACCTGACCAGCTCCGTCCTCGCCGCCGAGATCCTGCTCGCCTGCGCCTGCGACGGGCCCGAGGCCGCGGAGCTGGTACGGGAGCTCGCGGCCGGCCGGCTCGTCTGCGTACCCGCCCTGCCGCTCACCCTGGCCCCCGGCGCGCCCCTGCCGGCGCCGCTCCACGACGCCGGGGGAGGGGTGCTCAGCGGCACCGTCACCTCCGTCGCCGACGCGGTGGCCGCCGACGTCCTGCTGGTCCTCGCCGACACCGGGCTCCACGCCGTCCCCGCCGACCGCGCCGTCCTGCACCCGGCGGTCCCGCTGGACCTGACCCGCCCCCTGGCCACCGTCACCCTCGACTCCGCCGCCGGGACCCGCCTCGCGGACCCCGCCACCGCACGGGCGGCCGTCGCCGGCGCCCTGCTGTCCGGCGCGGGCCTGCTGGCCTCGGAGCAGCTCGGGCTGGCCGAGTGGTGCCTCACCGAGACCGTCGGGTACCTGCGCGGCCGCCACCAGTTCAACCGCCCCGTCGGCTCCTTCCAGGCCCTCAAGCACCGCCTCGCCCGGCTGTGGCTGGAGGTGGCGTCCGCCCGCGCGGCCGCCCGGGCCGCCGCCGACGCCCTCGCGACGGCCGCACCCGACGCCCCGCTGACGGTGGCCGTCGCCCAGGCCCACTGCTCCGGGGTCGCCGTCCGCGCGGCCGAGGAGTGCGTCCAGCTCCACGGGGGCATCGGGATGACCTGGGAACACCCCGCCCACCTCTACCTCAAGCGCGCCAAGGCCGACTCCCTCGCCCTCGGCACCGCCGGCCACCACCTCGGCCTGGTCGCCGACTTCGCCGAACTCCCGGCTCCGTAACGGCCGGGGCGGGCGGTTCACGGCTCTCCGCGATCCCGCCCGCCCCGCCGAGGTGACCTCCCCCGCCACTCCGCGTTAGACCGCGTACGCGGACCAACGAGCGAGGGAGACCCGCATGCACGCCAGCGCCGCCGTACCGCGCACCCGCCGCGCCTTCCTCCGTACGGTGTTCGGGGCGACCGCCCTCGCCGGCACGGCCGCAGCCCTGGCCCCCGTCCTGCGCGCGCGCCGCCCGCGCCAGACCCTGGGCCCGGCGCCGCTCACCGAGGAGACGTACCGCGGCCGGCACATCAGCGTCGACCCGGCCCGGGCGGCGGTGCACATCGACGGCCGGCCCCTGCACGTCATGCGCCGCGCCGACGGCAGCTACCTCAGCGCGATGAACCACTTCCAGTCCTACGAGACCCCGCTGGAGCTGGCCCGCGCCGCCGTCGACGAACTCGGCACCACCCAGCTGGCCTTGGCCGCCCCGCACCACGGCTGAGGCACGGGAACCAGGAGGACCCCCGCGGTGTACACCCGGCAGAACCAGAAGAACCTCACCAGCGCGCAGAAGAAGCGGTTCACGGCCGCGCTGCTGGAACTCAAGCGCAACGGCACCTACGACGAGTTCGTGCGCACCCACGGCACCTACTTCGTGCCCGACCGGGACCGGAAGCTGCGCGTCGGGCACATGTCCCCGTCGTTCTTCCCCTGGCACCGCAGCTACCTGCTGGAGTTCGAGAAGCGGCTGAGGGAGCTCGACCCCCAGGTCTCCATCCCGTACTGGGACTGGACCGCCGACTCCAGCCCCGTCTCCTCCCTGTGGGCCGAGGACTTCCTCGGCGGCACCGGGCGGGAGGGCGACCGCCAGGTGACGACCGGCCCCTTCGCCCACGAGCGGGGCAACTGGACCATCACCGTCGGGGTCAGCGAGGCACCGTTCCTCACCCGCAACCTCGGGCGGCCGGACAACCCGATCTCCCTGCCGACCGCCGCCGAACTGCAGTGGGCGATCGACGATCCCGTCTACGACTCCTCGCCCTGGAACTCCACCACGGAGGGCGGCAGTTTCCGCAACAAGCTGGAGGGCTGGGCCGCGCCGAAGAGCGAGCGCTGGCGCAACCACAACAAGGTCCACCAGTGGATCGGCGGGCACATGACGGGCGGCACCTCCCCCAACGACCCCGCGTTCTGGCTGCACCACGCC
The DNA here is from genome assembly GCF_040701585.1 of Streptomyces sp. NPDC093801. Lineage (NCBI taxonomy): Bacteria > Bacillati > Actinomycetota > Actinomycetes > Kitasatosporales > Streptomycetaceae > Streptomyces > Streptomyces sp. NPDC093801. Next base: position 46,807 of record NZ_JBFBDP010000030.1, read on the forward strand.
TTCGTGGACCTCGTCTGGGACCGCTGGCAGCGGCGCCACCCCGGCTCGGGCTACCTGCCCGCCGCGCCGCTGGAGCTCGGCGACCTCCAGCGCGGCCGGGTGATCGCCCTCGACGAGCCGATGCCGCCGTGGGACGTCACCCCGCGCGAGATGCTCGGCCACGGCGGCGTCTACCGCTACGAGTGAGGCGCGCCGCGGCGAGCGGCGGCCGGGCACGGGACGCGCCGCACGCAAAGGGCCCCCGCCGCACGGCGGGGGCCCTTCAGCCGGTCAGGCGCGGGAGGCGATCACTCGCCGTAGCTGCCGCCCTCGGTGTGGTGGTGGCCGCCGCCCGAGGCGTTGACGCAGGTGTTGCCGAAGGCCGGGTTCAGCAGGGCGATCACGTTGACGGTGTTGCCGCACACGTTGACCGGGACGTGAACCGGAACCTGGACGACATTGCCCGACAGGACACCGGGGGAACCGACCGCCGCACCGTGCGCTCCGGCATCGGCGACGGCCAGACCGGCGCCGGCGGCCACGGTGCTACCGGCGACAGCGGTGATGGCGAATGCCTTCGCGATACGCGACATCAAGATCTCCTCGTGAGATGTGGGCGCCGCATCCTCTGCGGCATTTGACATGGCATACAACGCGGCGGGCGCCGAGTGGTCACGGCCCCTTCGGCTACCCGGGGGCGGAGAAACGGACAGAGGCGAAGTAGGGCCGGACCGGAGTGACCGCATCCGGCCGCAGAACGGCCACGACAGGGCCCTTGCAGTGCGGTTCGCGGTACAGGGACGCGGTGAGTCCGGTGCGGTTCGTGACCGCGCGGCCGCTGCCGCCCTCCGCCGCGACGCAGCCCTTCGGGGAGGTCACCGCGTGGACGCGGTCGTCCTGGCCGACGTACTGGAATCCGGGCCCGGCGGCCTGCGCCGCGCCGGCCGCCGCCGAGAGCAGGGCACCCAGCGCCAGGGCCGCCGCGGCAGGGGGGATGAGGTTCGCTCGCATGCCGGTCCAACCCGGCCCTCCCGGGACCCGGTCACGCCTTGTCACCCCTCGGGCGGGTGTGCGACCGTGCTGGAAGTGCCCGGAAGCGGAACCGGGCCGGTGCGAGGCCCGGCGCGGACCGGGGGCGACCGAGGAGGGCGTGGATGGGCACAGCGGGCGGCTTCGACCGGCCCCGGGCCGGCACCGGGTACGGGGTCGTGGAGGGCCTCCGGCAGGCCGACGGCACCGCCGTGTTCCGGGGCGTCCCCTACGCCGCCCCGCCCACCGGACCCCGCCGCTTCGCCGCCCCGCGGCCCCCGGACGCCTGGGACGGCGTACGCGACGCCGGGGCCTTCGGGCCGACCGCTCCCAAGGTGCCCTACCCGCCCGTCTTCGCCGCCCTGCTGTCCGACCCGGAGATCCCCGGCGAGGACTGCCTCACCCTCAACGTCTGGACCCCGGACCCGGGCCCCGGGGCCCGGCTGCCGGTGATGGTCTGGATCCACGGCGGCGCCCACACCCGGGGTTCCTCCGCGGTCCCCGTCTACGACGGCTCGGCCTTCGCCCGCGACGGGGTCGTGCTGGTCTCGGTCAACTTCCGCCTCGGGGTGCTCGGCTACGGGCTCTTCCCCGACGCACCCGCCAACCGCGGCCTCCTCGACCAGATAGCGGCCCTGGAATGGGTCCGGGACAACATCGAGGCCTTCGGCGGGGACCCCGGCCGGGTCACGGTCTTCGGCGAGTCCGCCGGCGCCATCAGCACCGGCGCCCTGCTCGCCGCCCCCCGCGCGGCGGGCCTGTTCGCGCGGGCCGTCCTGCAGAGCGGGGCCCCCGAGGTGCTCCCGCGCGACCAGGTCCGCACCATGGTCCGCCGGATGGCCGCCCGGCTGCGGGTGCCCGCCACCGCCCGGGCCTTCGAGGCGGTGGGCCTGCCCGCGCTGCTCTGCGCCCAGGAGGCGGCGATGCGCCGCTCCTCCCCGGTGCTCGGCGGCCCCGCCTTCGGGCTGGTCACCGACCCCGACACGCTCCCGGTCGACCCGCTGGAGGCCGCCGCGGCCTCGGACGTACCGCTGCTGATGGGCTGGACCGCGCAGGAGCACCGGCTGTGGCTCGCGCCGACCGGCGGGATGCGGCTGCTGGACCGGCTCGGCCCGCTGGCCGTGGCCTACGGCCGGCTGCGCGGCGGCAAGGACGGGGCCGCCGTACGGGCGCTGCGCACCGCGCTGCCGGAGGCCTCCCCGGCCGACCTCGCCGGGCACCTGGTCACCGACCGGCTGCTGCGCGACCCCCTGCGCCGGATCGCCGGGGCGCGGCGGGCGGCCCCGAGCCACCTCTACGAGTTCCGCTGGCCCAGCGGCCTGCCCGGCCTCGGCGCCTGCCACGCGCTGGAGCTGGGCTTCGTCTTCGACACCCTCGGCCTGCCGGAGTCCTCCTGGCTGGCCGGGCCGGACGCGCCGCAGGCCCTGGCCGACGAGATGCACGGTGCCTGGGTCCGCTACGCCACCACCGGGGACCCCGGCTGGGCGCCCTGGAACGGCGACGGCCCGCCGAAGGTGTTCGACGGGCCGGAGCCGGAGGCAGTGCGCGCGGAGGCTGTTACTCCACTGGTCCTTCCATGACCTTGCTGATGAACTCGATCGGGCCTTCGCCCATGTTCGGCACGTAGGTCTTGGCGTTGTGCTGGCCGCCCGGGATCACTCTCAGGCTGGTGTGGATGGGTCCCTTGGTATAGGTGGAGACGAACTTCTGGACGTCCGGGAGCGTCTTCTTGTTGCTCTCGTTGTCGCCGACCTGGAAGGCCAGGTAGACGTCCGGAGCGCCCTTCTTGTCGATGAGCTGCTTGGCGAGGAGCTCGGGGTTGTTCTCGGCCTTCTCCTTGTCGTGGCCGACCCACAGCGGGGAGTCCGGGACGATGTCGGGTCCGGAGCAGATCGCGGCCTTGAACTTCTCCGGGTACTTGAGCACCGCCTTGAGGCTGGAGAAGCCGCCCGTCGAGGAGCCCATGAAGGCCCAGCCGTCACGCGACTTGACGGTGCGGAAGTTCTCCCGCATCAGGTCCGGGACGTCGTCGGTCAGCCAGGTGCCCATCTTGGGCTGGCCCGGGATGTCGGAGCCGTCCCAGTAGATGGCCTTGGGCTCGTCCGGCTGCGGATTGAGCACCGGCATCGCCAGGATGAAGGGCTTGCTCTTGCCCTCCGAGTACCACTTGCTGATGCTGGACTGGAGCTTGAGGTCGGTGCCCATCCAGTAGTTGATCGGGTAGCCCGCGCCGCCGGGCAGGGCGATCATGACCGGGAAGCCGCTCTTGGCGAACTTGGGGTCGTTGTACTCCTTCGGAGCCCAGACCCAGACCTTGCCCTTGAAGCCCGACTTCTTGCCGTCCAGCTCGGTGACCGCCACGTGGGTGCCGTCCGGCAGGGTCGAGGCGTTCTTGAACTGGGCCGTCGGGTTGGTGGGCATCGACATCTTGGAGTTCGGCGCCTGCTTGGCCCCGCCGCCCTCGCCGCCCGCCGGCTTCCCGAAGGAGACGGAGTCGCCCTTGTCGGTGAACGGCGGTATTTCGAAGTACGCCATCACGCCCGCGCCGATGCCGGCGAGGGCCAGCACGGTGACGCCGGCGGTGATCCACTTCTTCGCCTTGGACTTGCGGCGCGGCGGCTCCTCCTCGTAGGGAGGCTCGTAGCGGTCGTACTGCTGCTGCTCGAAACGGGGCTGCTGCTGCGTGGGCGCCTCGTACCCGTACTGGTCCTGCCCGTACGGGGGCCGGCCCCCCTGCTGGGGGCGGCCGTAGGGCTGCCCGCCCTGCGGCGGCTGCTGCCCGTACGGGGACTGCGGCCGGCCGCCCTGGGGGGCGTACGGCGGCCGGCCCTGCTGGCCGTACGGCGGGCGCGGCGGCGGGTTCTGACCTTCCGGCCTGTACGGCGGCTGGTACTGGCCGTCGGGTGAGTACGACATGTGCGGTGGCTCTCCGGCTGTTGCTGGCCCCGTCGGGGGTGATGACTGCTTCCGTTCGAATGATGAACGATAGTGCCCCGGGGTTCCCTATTTTTCATTTTCTTGACGGTCCGAGGGGTAGGGCATTGCCCATCGCCTGTAGGGCGCACGGAGTTCCCCTGCCGTTCCCCGCGCGTCCCTGGCCCATGCACATGCCCCTGGGTATGGTGCGTCCGCGCCGCCGCCCCCGACTTCCCCCATGTGCCCGGAGGTACATCCCGTGTTTGGCATGACCATTTCACGGCCTCGCCGCAGGACCGCCCTCGCCACCGCCTTCGGCGTCACCGCCGCCGGCGCCGCCCTCTGGGCCGGCCTCGGCAGCGCGCAGCCCGCACACGCCGCGGGTCTGCCCGCCCCCGACCACACCGTCGTCGTGGTCTTCGAGAACCACGCCTACAACCAGGTCATAGGCAGCTCCAGCGCCCCGTACATCAACTCCCTGAAGGCCGGGGGTGCCAACCTCACCCAGTCCTACGACATCACCCACCCCAGCCAGCCCAACTACATGCAGCTCTTCTCGGGCTCCAACCAGGGCGTCACGGACGACAGCTGTTACACCCCCGGCTTCAGCTCCGCGCCCAACCTGGCCTCCGAGCTGATCGCCGCCGGCAAGAGCTGGGGCAGCTACAACGAGACCCTCCCCAGCCAGGGCTCCACCACCTGCTCCAGCGGCAAGTACGCCCGCAAGCACAACCCCTGGTTCGCCTTCTCCAACGTGCCCACCAGCACCGCGAAGACGATGACCCAGTTCCCGACGGACTTCACCACCCTGCCCAAGGTGTCCTTCGTCGTCCCGAACCTCTGCAGCGACATGCACGACTGCTCCGTCGGCACCGGCGACACCTGGCTGAAGAACAACCTCAAGGCCTACGCGGACTGGGCCAAGACCCACAACAGCCTGCTCGTCGTCACCTTCGACGAGGACAACCGCCTCGCCGGCAACCAGATCCCGACCGTGCTCTACGGCCAGCCCGTGACCCCGGGCTCCACCTCGGCCACCACCTACAACCACTACGACATGCTCCGGACCCTGGAGGGCCTGGCCGGGCTGACCGCCCACGCCGGGAACGCCGCCACCGCCAAGGACATCACGGGGATCTGGGCTTCCTGACCATGTACGTCGCGGACAGTCGCGGTACCCCCGCGCCCGCCGTGGCCCCCGAGACGCAGGCCGTCGCCCCGGGCACCAGCCCGGGGCGGCGCGCCGCCCTCGCCCCCACGGTGCTCGCCCTGGGCACGGTCAGCCTGATCACCGACGTCTCCTCCGAGATGGTCACGGCCGTGCTCCCGCTCTACCTCGTCGCCGGACTCGGGCTCACCCCGCTCGGCTTCGGCCTCCTCGACGGCGTCTACAACGGTGTCAGCGCCCTGGTCCGCCTCACCGGCGGCCACCTCGGCGACCGGCTCGGCCGGCACAAGGCGCTCGCCGGCATCGGCTACGGCCTCTCCGCCCTGTGCAAGCCGCTGCTGCTGCTCGCCCACACCCTCCCCGCCATCGGCGCCGTCCTCGCCCTCGACCGCACCGGCAAGGGACTGCGCACCGCCCCGCGCGACGCGCTGATCTCCCTCGCCGCCGCCCCCGAGGACCGCGGCCGCGCCTTCGGCGTGCACCGGGCCATGGACACCGCCGGCGCGCTGATCGGGCCGCTGCTGGCCTTCCTGATCCTGCGCGGCGCCGCCGACGGCTACGACGCCGTCTTCACCGTCAGCGCCTGCGTGGCCGCCCTCGGCGTCCTGGTCCTGGTCCTCTTCGTACCCGGCCGCCGCTCCGAGCCCGCCCCCGACGCCGCCCCGGTCTCCCTGCGGGCCTCCCTCGGCCTGCTGCGCCGCCGGAACCTGCGCCGCACCGCCCTGTGCGCGCTGCTGCTGGGGCTGTGCACCGTCAGCGACGCCTTCGTCTTCCTGCTCCTGCAGAAGGCCACCGGAATCGCCGACCGCTGGTTCGCGCTGCTGCCGCTCGGCACCGCCGCAGCCTTCTTCCTGCTCGCGATGCCCCTGGGCCGCCTGGCCGACCGCGTCGGCCGCCGCCGGGTCTTCCTCGGCGGGCACCTCGCCCTGCTCCTCGCGTACGGCCTGCTCCTCACCGGCGCCCAGCACCCGGCCCTGCCCTACGCGGTCCTCGTGCTGCACGGCGCCTTCTACGCCGCCACCGACGGCGTGCTCATGGCGGAGGCCGCCGGGGCCGTGCCCGAGGAGCACCGGGGCGGCGGGCTCGCCCTCGTCCAGACCGGCCAGGCCCTCGCCCGGTTCGCCGCCTCCCTGGGCTTCGGCGCCGCCTGGACCGTCTGGGGCGCCCGGCCGGCGCTCGCGGTGGCCGCCGTGCTGCTCGCCGTCGCCGTCGCCGGCTGCGCGCGGCTGAAGCCCAACGGGACCTGACCCCCGGCCGCAGCCCGCACCGCACCACCGCATCCCCACACGAGAAAGACCCAAGGCCCCCACATGACCCTCCAGCGCCGGATCCTGATCCTGGTCTGCGCCGTCGTCCTGCTCGCCGCCGTCGGCGTGATCGCCGTGGTCCGCGCCGGGTCGCGGGCCGATGAGAAGGACCGGGCCCGGCCCGGCGGCCCGCAGATCACCCCCGGCGCGGTCACCCTCGCCCCGGGCGACGGGGGCCGCCGGATGGTCTTCCGGAACATGGCCTGGGGCCCGCACCGCGACGAGCTCGTCACCGTCCCGGCCACGGCCCCCGACGGCCCCCGCACCTCCTCCGGGGTGAAGTGCCTGCGCTTCTTCGCGGCCGCCGGCACCGGGATCTGCCTGCGGTCCGACAAGGGGGGCGTCCAGGAGAGCTACCGGGCGGTCGTCCTCGACGCCGGCCTCAAGGAGGTCGCGTCCCGCCCCCTCGCCGGGATCCCCACCCGGGCCCGGGTGTCGCCGGGCGGACACCTGGCGGCCTGGACGGTCTTCGTCGGCGGCGACTCGTACGCCGGCACGAACTTCTCCACCCGCACCTCCCTGCTCGACCTGCGCACCGGGAGGTACGACGCCTCGCTGGAGGACTTCACCGTCCTCATGGACGGGAAGACCTACCGGAACGCCGACGTCAACTTCTGGGGGGTCACCTTCGCCGCCGACGAGAGGACCTTCTACGCGACCCTCGCCACCGGCGGCCGCACCCACCTGGTCCGCGGCGACCTCGCCGAGCGCACGGTGACCGTCCTGCGCGAGAACCTGGAGTGCCCCTCCCTCTCCCCGGACGGGACCCGGCTGGTGTTCAAGAAGCGGGTCGAGGGCCTGCCCGAGGATGCCCCCTGGCGGCTCTACGCCCTCGACCTCGCCTCCCTGCAGGAGACCCCGCTCGCCGAGCATCGCAGCGTGGACGACCAGGTCGTGTGGACCGACGACCGCACCGTCGTCTACTCCCTGCCCGGGGACTTCGGCGCGGACCTCTACTCCGTGCCGGCCGACGGCAGCGGCGCCCCGTCCCGTGTGACGGCCTCGGCCCTCGCCCCGGCCTTCCTCGGCTGAGGGGCCGGGGAGGGGCGGGCACGAGGGCCGACGGGGGTCCTGCGGCGCCGGGGCGCCGCAGGACCGGAGGGCCGGGCGGGCGGGTGCCCGCAGGAGCGTTACGCCGGGATCAGCGTCCGGCGCCGGCGCCTGCGGGGCGCCGCCGCCGACAGCCGCAGCTCGATGATCGAGCGGACCGTGGGCCACTCCTCGTCGAGGATCGAGTAGAAGGCCGTGCTGCGGACCGCTCCGTCCAGCCCCCGCGAATGGGCCCGGCGGACCCCCTCGCAGGTGAAGCCGAGGCGCTCCATCGCGGCCCGCGAGCGCCCGTTGCGGGCGTCCGCCCGCAGCGAGATGCGGCGTACGCCCCAGGTCTCGAAGGCGTGGCGCAGCATGAGCAGCTTGGCCTCGGTGTTGATGCCGGTGCCCTGGGCGGCCGGGGACAGCCAGGTGTTCCCGATCTCGGCGGCGTCCGGGATCGCCGTCGCCGGATCCCCGAAGGGCACGCCGGGCACGGCGGGCCAGACGAGCGGACCCTGCCAGTAGTCGAGTTCCAGGAACCGGGTCGAACCGACGACCCGCCCGTCAGACGCTCTGACCACGGCGAACGCAAGGGATCGACCGGCTGCCTGATCGGAAAGGGCGCGGTCGATGTACTCGTGGGACGCCTGCAACCCGTGCGGCACGGGAGTGAAGGCGTAAGTCGTACGATCCTCGGCCCCGGCCTCGGCCAGGGCCTCGGTGTGGTGGGGGGCGAGGGGCTCGAGCCGCACGGAGCGGCCGGCGAGGAGTACGGGTACGGGCACGGAGCCTTCGGTCCTTCTGGGCGGTGGGGTGGTTGCACAGTCTGCGTCCCTGACGTCACCCCCCGCGCAAAACGCGGGTGAAAGGCAACGGGCTGTCAGGTGAACGCGAGTGGCTCAATGTAGCCCCTCAGGGTCCTCTCATGAACCCCCTATTTGGCAATGGCGCAAAGTGTGTTTTCGATGACTTTGGTCCGACGGCCCGAGAGCACTTGATCCATGTTCGCCGACGCCCTTCCGGGCGGCCGACCGGGGCCCCGCGGACGACCGCGCCGACCGTGGCCCGCTCCGCTGTCAAGGCCTCTGACCTGCAAGGATGCGGGGAAGATCCAGAGGGGGAGGGACGGCTGCCGTCGGCGGCCCCCGCCGGCGGCCCGGAAGGGCGCCTCCGCGGCCCGGGTGTCGAACCGGCGGCCGCCGGGGGAGCGCCCACGGGCGGGCGGACCGCGCGGGGGCGGGGGTTGCGCCACCCGGGTCCCGCGCGGGCCCCGCGTCCGCTCCGCTCCCGGAGACCGGGGACGGCGCGGAGCCCCGCCGGAGGACCGTCGGGCGGCCTCCCGCGGAGGGGGCGGGTCCGTGCGGGGAAGGGCTCATTGACACGATGCTGGCGCCCCGCGCGGACACCGGCCAGCCGGAGGCGCCCGCCCGGGTCGGCGCCGCGGTCCGGCCCGCCGACCCCGGGCGCGGACGCCGCGCCGTGCGGCCGTGCCCCGCGGGCCGGCCCGGGCCGAGCGGCCCGACCGGGCCCCCGCACCTGCGGCACCGCGGTGAAATGGCCCACCTGACAGACTGCGGATCGGCCCGCCCCGGCGGGCCGCCGCGGTGATCCAATGGACCGGTGACGATACGGTTCCTGCCCGCGCCCGGAGCGCCCCGCCGCCTGGCCGCCGCCCAGTTGGCCAACTCCGTCGGCGACGGCGCCTACTACGTGTGCTCCGCCCTGTACTTCACCCGCGTGGTGGGCCTCTCGCCCGCCCAGATCGGCCTCGGCCTGACCCTCGCCTGGGCCGTCGGCTCGGTCGCCGGCGTCCCGCTGGGGGCCCTCGCCGACCGCCGGGGGCCCCGCGGCACCTCGGTGCTGCTGGCGCTGGCCACCGCCGCCTCGGTGGCCTCCTTCCTGTTCATCCGGTCCTTCGGGGCGTTCCTGTGCGCCGTGGTCCTCTACGCCGTCTCCCAGTGCGGGCTCGCGGCCGCCCGCCAGGCCCTGCTGGCGGGCCTGGTGGCCCCGGGGGAGCGCACCGGGGTGCTGGCGCACCTCCAGTCCACCCTCAACGCCGGTCTGGCCCTGGGCGCGGCCCTGGGCGGGCTCGCCCTCGGAGCCGGCACCGAGCGGGCCTACCTCGTGGTGTTCGCCCTGGACGCGGTGGGCTTCCTGGTCTGCGCCGCCCTGCTGCGGGGACTGCCCCTGGTGGCGCGCGCACCCGGCCGGGCGGCGGGGGAGCCGCGGCTGGCGGTGCTGCGCGACCGGCCGTACGCCCTGGTCACCCTGCTCAACGCGGTCCTGCTGCTGCGGATGCCGCTGCTGAGCCTGGCGATCCCGCTGTGGATCGCCGAGCGCACCCAGGCCCCGGGCTGGCTGGTGTCGGCGCTGTTCGTGCTGAACACGCTCGCCGTGATGCTGTTCCAGGTGCGCCTGGCCGGGCCCGTCACCGACCTGGACAGCGCCGGGCGGGCCCTGCGGGTCTCGGGGCTGGTCATGGCCCTGTCGTGCGCGGTGTTCGCCGCCTCGGCGCTGCCCTCCTCGGGGTGGGCGGCGGCCGCGCTGCTCGTGGCGGGCGCCGCGCTCCAGGCCGACGCCGAGATGCGGCAGTCGGCCGGCTCCTGGCAGATCGGTTTCTCGCTGGCCCCGGCCGAGCGGATCGGGCAGTACCAGGGTTTCTTCGGCACCGGGGTCCCGGTGGCCCGCACCCTGGGCCCGCTGCTGCTGACGGCGCTGCTCCTGATGTGGGGGATCCCCGGCTGGCTGCTGCTCGGCGGCCTGCTGCTGGCGGCCTCGTTCGCCATGGGCCCGGCGGCCCGCCGGGCCCGGGCCAGGGCCGAGGCCGGCGGCGGGCGGGCGCGGGCCGCCGGGGCGGCCTCGCCCGGGGTCTCCTGACCCCCTCCCGGCGGCCCGGGGCGGCAACGGGCCCTGCGATCATGCGGGGATGGACTTGGACGACGTACTGGGCAGCCTGGAGGCCGTCGGCCCCTTCTTCACCGTTCCGTACGGCGAGGAGCCGCCCGGGCCGGGCTTCCGTCCGCTGACGGAGCTCTACGGGGAGCGGCTCGGCCCGTACGTCGCCGAGGTGGGCGGGCGGATCGGCACCGGGCCGGGCCGGGTGGCGGCCTCGACCGCGCAGTTCGGGATCGTGTCGCGGCTGTGGTCGCTGGGGCTCGGCTGCGCGGCCCTGGGCGGTTCGGTACCGGACCTGGCCCCCGACCGGGTGTGGTGGCGGCTGCCCGACGGCGGCTCGCTGCAGCTGTGGCTGCCCGCGCCGGCCGCCGTCCTGCCCGCCGGGGCCCTCGGGGAGACCGTGCTGGGGAACCTGGAGGTGCTGGACGCCGCGCTGCTGCGGGCCTACGGGGTCTCGGGGAAGGTCCTGCGGGGCAATGCCGCCTCCGGGCTCGTCGGGGCCCTGCGGGTGCTGCTCGACCGGGTGCCGGGGGAGGGGGCCGTGGAACTGGCGGCCGGCCTGCTGGCCGACGGCGGGGCCCTGGCCGGCACGGGGGAGTTCGTCCACGAGGAGGGCCTCGGGGTGGCCTTCGTCCGGCGCAGCTGCTGCCTCTACTACAAGGTGCCCGGCGGCGGGCTGTGCGGGGACTGCGTCCTGCGGACCCGGTAGTGCGACGGGGCCGCCGGGGAGGGGTCTCCCCGGCGGCCCCGCCTCCCGTCCCGACTAGAAGGTCAGGTTCCAGGAGTCGATCTTGCCGGTGTCGCCGCCCGCGTTGTCGTTCACGCGCAGCTTCCAGGTGCCGTTCGCGACCTCCGAGGAGGCGTTGACGGTGTAGGTCTGGTTGATGTTGTCCGTGCTGCCGCCGGCCCGGTTGTGGACCGTGTAGACGGTGCCGTCGGGGGCGACCAGGTCGACCTTCAGGTCACCGATGTAGGTGTGGACGATGTTCACGCCGACCTTGAGGGTGGCCGGGGCGTTGCCGGTCACGCCGGTGACGGTGAGGGGGCTCTCCACCGTGCTGTTGTCGGCGATGGCGAAGTCCGCGGTGTTCTCGAAGTACTTGCCCGCGGGCGGGGTGGCGCCGACCGCCTTCAGGGCGTCGACCTGGCCCTCTCCGAAGAAGGAGTTGTTGGCCGTGGTGCCGGTGCAGCGGCCGTCGGCCGGGCAGGCGATGTCGTTGGCCTGGGTGGCCAGCTTGTCGCGGATCTGCGCCGGGGTGATGCCGGGGTTGGCGCTGGCGATCAGCGCGGCGACGCCCACGACGTGCGGGGTCGCCATCGAGGTGCCGCTCTTGGTGCCGTACTTGCCGCCCGGCAGCGTGGAGTAGACGTCCTGGCCGGGGGCCGCGACGTCGATGACGCCCTGGCCGAAGTTGGAGAACGAGGCCTTGGTGGTGCCGGTGCCGTTCGCGGCCACCGTGACCACGCCCGGGAGCTCGGTCGGGATGTCGAGGCAGGCGTTGGTGATGGTGCGGGTGACCGGGGTCGAGTCGTTGGGGCTCGCGGTGTCGGTCGTCTTGTGGGCGAGGTCGTAGTTCTCGTTGCCCGCGGCGGCGATCTGGAGCGAGCCCTTGCCCTCGGCGTACTCCTGGGCGCGCTTGACGCCCTCGATGATGGCGGCCTGGTCGATGTTGTCCGGGCAGTTGAACTGCCACGGGTCGGTGTAGTAGCTGTTGTTGGTGACCTTGAAGCCGTGGTCACCGGCCCACACGAACCCGCAGATGGTGTTCTCGGCGAAGAAGAACGAGTTGCCCGGCTCGGCGACGCGGACGGCGGAGATCTTCACGCCCGGGGCCACGCCGACGACGCCCTTGCCGTTCTTGGCCGCGGCGATGGTGCCCGCGACGTGGGTGCCGTGCGTGTCGACGTCGCGCCAGGCACCGGTGCGGGTGTCGGGCTTGCCGTAGGCGCAGGAGACGGAGTCGGCGGCGTTGAAGTTCGGCGCCAGGTCCTGGTGCTGGTCGTCCACGCCGGTGTCCAGGATGCCGACCTTGACCGACGCGGAGCCGGGGTTGACGGCCCAGGCCTGGTCCGCCTTGATCTGCGTCATGTCCGCCCGCGCGGGCTCGCCGGCCGGGGTGCTGGCCTGCGCCGGGTTGGCGGGCAGCGCCGGGTTGTACGCGTCGGCGGGGACGTCCGAGGTACGGGTCGCGCCGACCTGCTGGACCCCGCTGACGCCGCGCATCGTGGCGGCGAAGGAGGCCGAGGAGGAGTGGGCGACGATGACGCCGATCTGGTCGAAGTACGAGAAGACCGTGCCGCCGTTGGCGGTGACGGCCGACCGGACCGCCGAGCTGTCGCCCGGGGCGGTGATCACGAGGTAGGCACGGGTGCCGGCAACCCAGGTCGCACTCTGGGAAGAAGCCGGGGCCGAGGCCTTGGGGGCCTTGGGGGCCACCGCGACGGCGGAGCCCGAGGGGCCGACGGGAGCGGTGCCGGCGAGCGCGGCGGGGGCTCCGAGGGTGAGGGCGGCGCCGAGGGCGGCAGCCACCACCAGGGCACGTCGAGGTCGACTGGATATGTGGGGTATCAAAACGTCCTCCGATGACCCGGTGATGGTGCTGGTGGCACCTGCCGGGCCGTACGAAACGAGTGGTGGACGCAAGATGTCAGACGCGCGGCCCCGGAGGGAAGTACCTTTTGCAGCGCTCGACTTGAGACTCGCTGGCCGAAACCCGACGGTCGGTCGCCGGTGCGGGCGTTCCACGCCCTTCGCCGGACTTGCACCCGCTGCGGCGGTTGTGCGGAGGGTGTCCGGATCCGGCCCGGCGCAGCGAGGAGGGGGCGGCGCCGGGCCGGAACGCCGGCCGGGCTGGGCACCGTGGGGGAGAGCCCTGCCCGGCCGGCTTCCGGGGGTGCGCCGGCTACACCGGCACACCGTCCTTGGGGCCCGCCGAGGGGCCGGGGAGGGGGGTCGGGGGGTCGGCCGGGGCCGGGGCGTGGCCGTCGTCCACGAGCACCGACTCGTCGAAGGGCAGCCGCCCCGCGAGGACTTCGGCTGCCCGCTCACGGTCGAACTCCTTGGTCCACGTCCCGATGAGGACGGTCGCGACCGCGTTGCCCGCGAAGTTCGTCAGCGCCCGCGCCTCGCTCATGAAGCGGTCGATGCCCACGATCAGGCCGACGCCGTCGACCAGTTCGGGCCGGTGCGACTGGAGCCCGCCGGCCAGGGTGGCCAGTCCCGCCCCGGTGACCCCGGCCGCGCCCTTCGAGGCCACCATCATGAAGAGCAGCAGGGAGACCTGCTCGCCCAGGGCCAGGGGCCTGCCCGTGGCCTCCGCGACGAAGAGCGAGGACATCGTCAGGTAGATGGCCGTGCCGTCCAGGTTGAAGGAGTAGCCCGTCGGTACGGTGATCCCCGTGACCGGCCGGGACACGCCCAGGTGTTCCATCTTCGCGATCAGCCGCGGCAGCGCCGACTCCGAGGAGGAGGTCGACAGGATCAGCAGGAACTCCCGTCCCAGGTAGCGCAGCAGGGCGAAGACGCTGACGCCCGTGCACAGCCGCAGCAGCGTGCCCAGCACGACGACGACGAAGAGCAGGCAGGTGACGTAGAAGCCGACCATGATGACGGCCAGGGACTTCAGGGCGTCGGTCCCGGTCGCCCCGACCACCGCCGCGATGGCCCCGAACGCGCCCACCGGCGCCGCCCACATGATCATGGCCAGGACGCGGAACACCAGCTTCTGCACGTGCCCGATGCCGCGCAGCACCGGCTCCCCCGCCGGGCCCATCGCCTGCAGCGCGAAGCCGCACAACAGCGCCACCAGCAGCGTCTGGAGCACCTGTCCGCCGGTGAAGGCCGACACCAGCGTGGTCGGGATGATCCCCAGCAGGAACTCCGGGGTGCTCTGCGCCCCGCCCGCCTTGGCCTGCGCCTCGCCCGCGTGGCGGGCCGCCTCCGTCAGGTGCAGGCCGCTGCCGGGCTCCAGCAGGTTCCCGACGACGAGCCCGATGGCCAGGGCGACGGTGGACATCACCATGAAGTAGCCGAGGGCCAGGCCGCCGACGGCGCCCACCTTGGCGGCCTTGCGGACCGAGCCGATCCCCAGCACGATCGTGCAGAAGATCACCGGCGAGATCATCATCTTGATCAGGTTGACGAAGCCGGTGCCCAGCGGCTTCAGCCCGACCGCGGTACCGGGCGCGGCGAAGCCGACGACGATGCCGAGCAGCACCGCGGCGATCACCGCGATGTAGAGGTAGTGCGTTCTGTCGCGTCTGGCGGCCACGTGCGCCTCCTGGTGGTGAATGCGTTCCGGGAGACCATCGCCCACCCTGTGACCCCGGTCACCCTTGCGTTCATTGAGTTCACGGGCCGGTGCACACTGAGCGCCATGTTCCGCTTCCCCCGGCCTCCCCGGAGCCTCGCCGGCCAGCTCTTCGCCATGCAGGTGCTGCTGGTCGCCCTCGTCGTCGCCGGCTGTGCGGTCTTCGCGTATGCGACCGCCCGCGGGCAGGCCGAGGACGCCGCCCGGCGCCAGGCGGGGGCGGTGGCCCGGGCCGTCGCGGACTCGCCGTCCGTACGCGAGGCGGTGCGGGAGGCCGCGCGCGCCGGGGCGGACCCCTCGGCCGCGCTCCAGCCGTACGCGGAGCGGGTCCGGGCGGACGCGGAGGTGGACTTCGTGACGATCATGGCCCCCGACGGGCGGCGCTGGACCCACCCCGACCCGCACCGCATCGGCGAGCGCTTCCTCGGCAACACCGCACGGGCGCTGCGCGGCGAGACCTTCAGCGAGACCTACACCGGGACCCTCGGGCCCTCCATCCGCGTGGTCACCCCGCTCGCCGACGAGGGCGGCCGGGTCGTCGGCCTGGTCAGCGCCGGGATCACGGTCCGCGCCGTCAGCGCCCGGCTCGCCCGGCAGCTGACCGCCCTCGCCTGGGTGGCGGCCGGGGCGCTGGCCCTGGGCGGGGCGGGCACGTACGTGGTCAACGCCCGGCTGCGCCGCCACACCCACGGGATGGACGCGGCCGGGCTGAGCCGGATGTACGACTACCACCAGGCGGCCCTGCACGGGGTCAGGGAAGGGCTGCTGATGCTCGACGGCCGGCGCAGGATCACCCTGATCAACGACGCGGGGCGCGAACTCCTTGGCCTGTCCGGGGAGGTCACCGGGACCGGCGTGGACGCCCTCGGACTGCCGCCCCCGCTCACCGGGGCCCTGCTCGCGGACCGGCCCCGCGTCGACGAGGTGCACCTCACCGCCGAGCGGGTGCTGGTGGTCAACAGCTCGCCGGTGGCGGGCGGCGGCCGCCGCGGGACCGTGGTCACGCTGCGGGACCACACCGAACTCCAGGTCCTCACCGGGGAGCTGGACCACGAGCGCGGCTTCACCCAGGCCCTGCGCTCCCAGGCCCACGAGGCGGCCAACCGGCTGCACACCGTGGTCTCCCTCATCGAACTGGGGCGCAGCGAGGAGGCGGTGGACTTCGCGACCGCCGAACTGGAGCTGGCCCAGGCCCTGACCGACGAGGTGGTCACCGCCGTGGGCGAGCCGGTCCTGGTCGCCCTGCTGCTCGGCAAGGCCGCACAGGCCCACGAGCGCGGCATCGAGCTGCACGTCACCCCGGACAGCGGGGCCATCGCCGCCGGGCCGGGACTGCCGCCGGCCCGGGACCTGGTCACCGTCCTCGGCAACCTCGTCGACAACGCCCTGGACGCCCTCACAGGGGTCCCGGGCGGGCGGATCGCCGTCACCGTGCGCCGGGACGCCGACGGCCTGCTGCTGAGGGTCGCGGACAACGGGCCCGGGCTGCCGGACGGGGTGGACGTCTTCCGGCGGGGCTGGTCCGGCAAGGGGGAGGGGCGCGGCCTGGGCCTGGCCCTGGTCCGCCAGGCGGCCCACCGGCACGGCGGCTCGGTGGAGGCCGGCGGCGTCCCCGGGGGCGGCGCGGCGTTCACCGCCCGGCTTCCGCTGTCTCCGGCGGAGGGAGCGGATCGGGGTACGGCGCCGGACGGCGCCCCACCGCAGCCGCCGGGCCCGGAGGCCGGCCCCGCCGACGGGGCCGACCTCGCCGACGGGGCCGACCTCGCCGACGCGGCCGGCGCCGTCGGCGGGGCCGCCCCGGTTCCGTGCGGCGCCGAGCGGGTCCGCGCCGACGGTGCGTCCGGGGCGGGCCGCACCGCCGCCCGGGCGGCGCAGCGCCCTCTCCCCGGCCGGCCCGACGCGGGCGGCGCCGCATGAGCGCCCCCGTGCGGGTCCTGGTCGTCGAGGACGACCCCGTCGCCGCCGACGCGCACGCCCTCTACGTCGGCCGGGTGCCCGGGTTCACCGCCGTGGCGGCCGTCCACACCCTCGCGGAGGCCACCCGGGTGCTGGAACGCACCCGGGTCGACCTGCTGCTGCTCGACCTGACCCTGCCCGACGGCAACGGGCTGCGCTTCGCGCGCGGGCTGCGGGCCGCCGGGCATCCGGCCGACGTGATCGCGGTGACCTCGGCACGGGACCTGGCCGTGGTCCGCGAGAGCGTCTCCCTGGGCGTCGTGCAGTACGTACTGAAGCCTTTCGCCTTCCCCACCCTGCGCGAACGGCTGCTGCGCTACGCCGAGTTCCGCGCGGCGGCCGGCGAGGCCGTCGGCCAGGACGACGTCGACCGGGCGCTCGCCGCCCTGCGCGCGCCGGCCTCGGCCCAGCTCCCCAAAGGGCTCAGCGCCCCGACCCTGGACCGGGTCGCGGCGCTGCTTCGGGCGGCGCCCGAGGGGCTGACCGCGGCGGGGGCGGCCGTGGCGGCCGGGATCTCGCGGATCACCGCCCGCCGGTACCTGGAGCACCTGGTGGACACCGGCCGCGCGGACCGCTCCCCCCGGTACGGCCAGGTCGGCCGCCCCGAGCTGCACTACCGCTGGCTGGCGGCGGAGGCGGGCTCGGTGTCGAAGGTGTAGAACTTCCGGTGGTCGAGCATGTCGGCCGGGGTGACGTCGTTCCAGGGGCGCATCGTGTCGCGCAGGTCGACGACGTTCGGGGTGCCGGCGGCCGGCAGGTACGGCGAGTTCGGGTTCTTCGCCTGCCAGTCGGCCCACAGCTTGTCCACGAAGGCGTGGTGCATCCAGAACACGGGGTCGTTGGGGGAGACGCCGGTGGCCATCTGGCCGCCCACCCACACGTGCACCCGGTTGTGCAGGTTGGCCCCGCGCCAGCCCTCCAGGTTGTTGCGGAAGCCGTTCGAGGAGCTGTTCCACGGCGCCATGTCGTACACCGGCATCGCGAGCACCGCGTCCACCTCGGCGCGCGTCGGCAGCTGCGCCACGCCCTCGCCGAGCGCGCGGCGCAGGTAGGAGCGGCCGTCGACGCGCACCGCGATCTCCCACTTGCCCGTCGCGTACGCGAACGGTCCGTCCATCACCTGGCCGTCGCGCGCCCGGCCGGTGCCGCCGAGGAAGTCGGCGGCCCAGAGCGAGGAGCGGGCGGTGCGGTCGGCGGTCCAGTCCCAGTAGGGGATCGAAACGCTCTTGTCCACCGCCTGAAGAGCCGCCTCGAACTCGAGGAGAAAGCGGCGGTGCCAGGGGAGGAAGGAGGGGGAGCGGTGGCCGACGCGGTCGCCCGAGTCGGTGTCGCTCATGATGAACCCGTTGTGGGTCGTCACGAAGCGGTCGTAGCGGCCGGTGCGCTTCAGTTCGAGCAGCGCGTTGGTGAAGGCGCGCTTCTCCTCCGCGGTCAGCGCGGCCTGGTTCTTGCGGATGGTCATCACATGCCGCCCATCTGCATCGGGGCCAGCTGGGAGCCCTGGAGCTCGCGCACGGCGGCGCGGGCCAGCGAGGTCGGGTCCGCGAAGGTCTCGTAGTGGTTGACCACGCTGATCCAGGTACCGTCGGCGTTCTGCATGACGTGCAGTTCGCGGCCGTCTATCCGGACGGTGGGCGTGCCGGCGCCACCGTGGTGGCCGCCGTGGTGCCCGCCGCCGGAGGCGGGGGATATCTGGATGCGGCGGCCCATGTACACCTCGTCGACGGTGCCGGCCGGGGTGGCGGCGGCACGCGAGTCGGTGGCGGCGGCGTGCGCGGTGGCGCCTGCGATGCCGAGGACGGTGAGAGCGCCGGCGGTGGTGCCCAGGGCCTGCCGGCGGGTGATCTTGTTCATGGCCGAAGAACTATCAGTGGCCGGAGGGCAGTTGGCCTGAATCCGGACATCAGTGGATAAGTTCTATGTAGAACAAATTAAATGATCTTCCCGTCCGGACCGGCTCCAGTGGGCCGGACGGGAAGATCTGCGGTCCACATCTTACCCGGCAGTAATTTTTTCGGTCCCACGGTACGCATGTGGACGGCGTCACTCTCCGGAGTCGGCCGGAAGCAGTGCCGGAATCCGCCATTCCCGATCAGTCCTCAAGGGTCCCTGAAGTCTGGTTTGGCATGATTCATCCCCTATAGTCCGGAACATGGCTCTTCATCAGACGAAGGACACGCGTGCCGAGGACGCCGACACGGACGTCTTCACGTCCGCCCTGAGCGGCCAGATCCTCCCCAAGTACCGGATCCCCGACGACCACTCGCCCTCCGAGGTGGTCTACTCGCTCCTCCACAACGAGCTCCTCCTCGACGGCAACGCCGCCCAGAACCTGGCCACCTTCTGCACCACCTGGTCGGACGACGGCGTGCACCGGCTGATGAACGAGTGCCTCGACAAGAACATGATCGACAAGGACGAGTACCCGCAGACCGCCGAGATCGAGGCCCGCTGCGTCAACATCCTGGCCGACCTCTGGAACGCCCCGCCCGGCGCCGCCGGCACCGGCTGCTCCACCACCGGCTCCAGCGAGGCCGCCATGCTCGGCGGACTCGCCCTCAAATGGCGCTGGCGGGCCCGCCGCGAGGCAGAGGGGAAGCCCGCCGACCGCCCCAACCTGGTCTGCGGACCGGTCCAGGTCTGCTGGGAGAAGTTCGCCCGGTACTTCGACGTCGAGCTCCGCCAGGTCCCGCTGGAACCCGGAGCCACCGGCCTGCGCCCCCACCAGCTCGCCGACCACGTGGACGAGAACACCATCGGGGTCGTCGCCATCCTCGGCGTCACCTACACCTGCGACTACGAACCGGTCGCCGAGATCGCCGCCGCCCTCGACGCGATCCAGGAGGAGCAGGGCTGGGACGTCCCCGTCCACGTCGACGCCGCCAGCGGCGGCTTCGTCGCGCCCTTCCTCCACCAGGACGTGGTCTGGGACTTCCGGCTGCCGCGCGTCGCCTCGATCAACACCTCCGGCCACAAGTACGGGCTGACCCCCCTGGGCGTCGGCTGGATCGTCTGGCGCACCGCCGACCTGCTGCCCGCCGACCTCGTCTTCGACGTGGACTACCTGGGCGGCGACATGCCCACCTTCGCCCTCAACTTCTCCCGCCCGGGCGGCGAGGTCATCGCCCAGTACTACCTCTTCCTGCGCCTGGGCCGGGCCGGCTACCGCCGCGTCCAGCAGGCCTGCGCCGACACCGCCCAGTACCTCGCCCGGCAGATCACCGACGCGGGCCTGTTCACCCTGCTCTACGACGGCCAGGGCGCACTGCCCGCCGTCTCCTACACCCTCGCCGACCCGGAGGGGGCCGGCTTCAGCCTCTACGACCTCTCCGACCGGCTGCGGATGCGCGGCTGGCAGGTGCCCACGTACCCGCTCCCGGCGGACCGCGAGGACACCGTCATCCAGCGCGTCCTGATCCGGCACGGCGTGACCCGCGACCAGATCGCCCTGCTCGTCGCCGACCTGCGCGCGGCCGTGGAGCACCTGCGCGCCGCCCCGCCGCCGGCCCCGGCCGCCGCACCCCGGTCCGGCTTCCACCACTGACCGGCGCGCCCCTCAGCCCGCGGCCGACCAGCGCATCCCCAGGGCCGTCAGCGCGGCCGCCCGCTCCGGGGCGAGCCTCGCCGCCCGGGAGCGCTGGTTGGCGATCCACGAACCGAGCCGCACCTCCTGCCCCCCGACCCGCTCCACATGCGTACGAGGCACCCGCAGGTGCCCCTCGCGGGAGTGGAACCGCCGGGCCGCCTCCAGGTGCCCGGCCCAGGCGTCGGCATGGCTGCGCCGCGGCGCGGGCCGCTCGCCCTCGCCGGCCGGGGCCAGCCCCAGCGCGTGCTCCAGCAACCACCGCTGCGTCCAGGCGAGCCGCTCCCAGCCCAGCCGCTGGGCCCGTACCCACAGCCCCAGGTCCTCGCCCTGGACCACCACCAGACCCGGGCCCGGGGGGATCGCGCCGCCCGCGTCCAGATGGGCCCGGGTCAGCCGGAAGCCCCGCTGCCAGCCGATGTCCCAGGCCGGGCACCAGGCCGGGTCGATCTCCTCCAGGGCCTCCCGGCGCTCCGCCGGCAGGGCGCCCGGCCCCTCCCGGCGGGCGGCGGCCCGGTTGTTCTTCATCCACACCCCGACCGGAACCCCGTGCCAGGTGGCGTCCACCGGCGGCAGCAGGTGCCCGTGCTCGGCCGCCCAGGCGCGGGCCGCGACGAGCCCCTCCTCGAAGGCCACGTCGAAATGGCTCCACACCATCCCGAGCTCGTCCAGCTCCCGCGTCCGCTCCCGGCCCAGCGCGCCCCGCCGGTACGTGCGCCGCGCGTCCGCGATCCACTGGCCGAGCGGGAACCCGGCCAGGGCCGCCGGCCACTCCTCGCGGTCCGCCGGAACCCGGTACGCGAACGGCACCTTCAGGTCCCCGGCCGCCGCCGCGTAGATCCGGGCCGCCTCCGCCCCGCGCCGCCACCTCGTGTGCTCCGGGTTGAGCACCCGCAACCGGATGAAGGCGGCCAGCAGCGCCGGGTCGCGGGGCGTGGAGAAGCTCAGCAGGGCCCGCGCCCCCGCACCGGGCCCCGCCTGCGCCGCGCCCGCCGCCCGGGCCTTCGGCGCCGCGCTGGGGGCCTGCGGCTGCGCCAGGTCCTCCACCAGCCGCGCGTCGTGCGCCCGCAGCGCCTCCAGGAGCCGCGCGAGGTCCCCGTACGCCCGCGAGGTCAGCATCGAGTCCGGCGACTCGCCGGGCCCCAGCAGCACGGGCACCACCAGCGAGGCCACCTTCCCCTCGCCCGGCCGGATCCGCAGGGCCCGGCCCACGGCCTGCACCAGGTCCGGCATGGAACCGCGGACGTCGGCCCAGAAGACGGAGTCGCACTCCTTGGTGTCCACGCCCTCGCCCAGCACCCGGACGCTGCCGAGGAAGGCCTTGTCGGCGACCCGGTCCGCGGCGAACGCGTCCAGCACCCGCCGCCGGTGGGCCGCCGTGTGCTGCCCGCACAGCCAGTCGGCCCACACCGTGCGCGGGTAGGCCGGCTGCGGGCTCCGGCTCGCCGTCCGCAGCCGGGCCGCGACCGCCGGCAGTCCCGCCGCGAACGCCTCGGCCTCCCTGGTCAGGTGATGGAACACCAGCGTCCGCCGGAAGCCCTGGTCCGCCGCGGCCGTCACCAGCGCCGCCTGGAGCGCTGCGATCCGCATCCCGCGCACCCGGTCCGAGCGTCCGTCCGCCCCGAGCAGCACCGCCGACTGGAAGCCGGGGTCGCTGACGTCCACGCACACCACCCGGTAGGGGGCGCAGATGCCCCGGTCGATGGCCTCGGACAGGGACAGGGTGTGGCAGCGCGAGCCGAACGGCCCGTCCGGGTCGTCCTCCATGGACGCGACCAGCTCGCCGCGCCCCCGGGGCTCCCGGCCGCCGCCCCGCTCCTCTTCCTCCTCGACGTCCTCGCCGTCGCGCCACACCCGGGGCGTGGCCGTCATGTACAGCCGCCGGACGGAGGGGAGCCGCGCGTTGTCGTGCACCACCGCCCAGGGCTTGCCGATCCGGCCCGAGGTCCGGTGCGCCTCGTCGACCACCACCAGGTCCCAGGACGGCAGCCCCGCCACATGGGCCCGCTCGATGGTCCCCAGGCCCAGGGAGGCGTACGTGGCGAACACCGTCACCCGCTCCACCGGCCGGGCGCCCCAGCGGGCGAGGATCCGCGGATCGGTGGTGGTCGGCACCCCCACGTCCTCGCCGCGCAGCGAGCACACCGCCAGCGCCCGGCCGGTGCGTCCGCCCTCCCGCCAGGCGGCGACGGTCTGCACGAGCAGGTCGAGGGAGGGCACGAGGACGAGCACCCGGCCGGCCCGCAGCTCCTCGGAGGAGCGCACGGCGACCAGGGACTTCCCGGACCCGGTGGCCATGATGACCTGGGTCCGCAGCCCCCGCTCCGGCACCCGGCCGTCGGCGGGCAGCTGGAGCGCGCGCACGACGGCGTCGACGGCCTCGCGCTGATGGGGCCGCAGCTCCTTCCTCGGCATGCACCTCACCCCGCCCGCTCTGGTCTGCTCTTTGGACTCCAGCCCCTATCTTGCCCGGATTCTGAGTCAATGAGGAGGATGCGGGGCGGTACCCGCTACATGCGGGCGCCGAAGTTCTGCGTCCACCAGGGGCCGCCGGCGCCCGGGTGCATGCCCACGCCGATGTCCTTGAAGGAGCAGTTGAGGATGTTCGCCCGGTGGCCCGGGCTCTTCATCCACGAGTCCATCACGGACTGGGCGGTCTGCTGGCCCTTGGCGATGTTCTCCCCGTACGTGGACCAGCGGTACCCGGCGGCCGTCGTCCGGTCGCCCGGGTCCGCCCCGTCGGGGTTGGTGTGGTCGAAGAAGCCGCGCCGCGCCATGTCGTCGGAGTGGCCCTGCGCGGCCCGGTCCAGCTGCGAATCCTCCTTGAGGGGGCCGCAGCCGGCCGCCGCCCGCTCGGAGTTGACCAGGGCGACCACCTGCCCGACCACTCCCGCGGGGGCGGGCGCCGGAGCGGGCGGGGCCGGCTTCGGCGGGTTGCTCTTGGTCGGCTCGGGCTTCGGGTCCGCCGCCTTGGAGCTGCTCGTGGACGGCGACGGCGAGGCCGAGGCGGAAGCGGAGGCCGAGGGAGAGGGCGAGCCGGAGGGCGGGGCCGAGGGGGAGCCGGAGGCCTGCGGCGAGGCCGTGTCCGGTGCGGACAGCGCGGACAGCGGCGAGGCGGGGGTGGCGCCGCCCGCCTCGGCGCCCTGGTGGCCGGGCGTGGTCGTCAGGTAGACCAGGCCGCCGCCGGCCACGCACGCGGCGATCACCGCACCGCCGATCGCCCGCCGGCGGTTCTGGCGCCGCTTGCGCTCCGCCCCGCGGCCGCCGGACGCGTCGCCCGGGCCGGTCTCGGCGCCCTTGCGCCGGGCCGCCCGGCCGGGGCCGGACACCACCGGGCTCAGCTGCGTCGCCGCCTCGGCGAAGGCCACCGGGGCGGCGTTCGCCGTCACGGCGGCCCGTACGCCGGCCATCAGCCCCGCCGCGACGGGGACCAGCGCCAGCCCGGCCAGCAGTCCCTCCGCCGGCATCAGCCCGTTCCACAGCCCGGAGCAGCGCAGGCACTCCCGGGCGTGCCGGGCTATTCGCTTGCGCCACAGCGGGGAGGGCCGGCCGTCCCAGGTTCCCGTCATCGAACGGATCTGCTCGCACGGCGGCTGCGCCTCCAGGGCGCGCTCCACCACCCGCGCCGATTCCAGCTGCGCCTTCATCCGCTGCACCCGCACCGCCGTGTGCTGCGGGGTCAGCTCCAGCGCCGAGGCCACGTCGGCCCGGGTCAGCTCACCGGCGCACTCCAGCCACCACAGCGACAGCAGCGCCCGGTCGTCGGGCTCCAGCCAGCGCGTGGCGCGGGCCGTCTCCCGGCGCTGCCCCGACAGCTGGAGCTTGACGACCGTCAGGTCGGCGAAGTCGGCGCCGGGGTCGGCCACGTCCTGGGCCGCCTCCAGGCCGCTCGCCCCCGGAACGTCGCTGCGGGCCTGCCAGTGGGCCCGCATCCGGTTCATGGTGATCGCCACCAGCCACGACCGGAAGCTCTCGTCGGCACGCAGGCCGCCCAGCCCGTCGAGCGCCCGCAGCATGGTGTCCTGCACCACGTCGTCCACGTCGCAGGAGCCGTTCAGGGCGCGGCCGACGATGTTGTAGACGAGCGGCAGGTGGGTACCGACCAGCTCGTCCTGCGCGCGGGGGTCGCCCGCGCGGGCCGCTGCCACCAGCTCTGCCGTGTGCTGTGTACTCATGTGAACTTCCCTGTCCGTACCGGCGGTCGATGATGTCCGACACCTGGGAGACCGTCGAGGGGGACTCCGATAACACTTATCCGGAAGAAGTTTTTATCCGGAGGAGGATCTCCGGCGCCACCCGGGGGCGTCCGCACGGGATCCGGGCGGTCGCCGTACGGGATCCGGTGGCGCCCGTCCGGTCCCGGGCCGGCTTCCCGTCCGTCCCCCTCCGTCACGCGTTCAGCCCCCGTCCGGCCTCCGGATGTGTAAGGTCTGGACCAACAAGTGCCCGTACACGATGCCGAGTTCTCCGCACGGGGAACGTCCGGGAGGCTCCCGTGGGTCCTGTGCCCTGCCGTCCGTACGACGCGATAGCCGCCCAGCGCCTGCTCCCCGTGCTCCGCAGCGCGGACGCCGACGGGGCCGTCCGGACCACCGGGGCCCTGCTCGCCGCCGGCTGCCGCGCCGTGGAGCTCACCACCTCCACCCCCGGCTGGGCCGCGGCCGTGGCCCGTACGGCCGGGATCCCCGATGCGCTGGGCCGCCCGGCGCTGATCGGCGTCGGTACCGTCACCACCGCGGCCCACGCCGAGGAGGCCCTCGACGCGGGAGCCTGCTTCCTGGTGTCCCCGTACCCGGCCCCCGAGGCCCGCGAGGTCGCCGCGCGCCGCGGGGCCCCCTTCCTGGAGGGGGGCTTCACCCCCGGTGAGGTCGCGGCGGCCGTCCGGCGCTCGGGGGCGGCGAAGGTCTTCCCGGCCCACGTGGGCGGCCCGGCGTTCATCCGCTCCCTGCGGGCCGTCCTCCCCGGGGCCCTGCTCATCCCCACCGGCGGCATCGCGCCCGGCGAGGTCCGCGCATGGCTCGCCGCGGGCGCGACCGCCGTCGGCATCGGCGGAGGCCTGCCGACGGACCCGGCCGAACTGGCGGCCCTGTTCGCCGAACTGGCGGCCCCGGAGCGGGCCGCGCCGGGCGGGGGCCCGCCCGGGCGGGCGCCGGGCTCCGCACCGCCGTGGGAGCGGCCGGACGGGCCCCGGGCCGCCGTGGCCGACGGCCGGCGGCCCCCCACACCGGACCCCGGCCGGGCCGTGCCGGGCGGGGAGGGCTAGGGGTGTCCGCAAAGTCCCGCCTGCTCCGCGGTGTCCGGCACGCACGCTCGCCGCACCGGGCGCAAGACCGAGTAGGTCCGGTACGAGGTCTTCCACCCGGCACGCCGAGAGCAGGCTCCCCCGAGCCCTCGGCTTCGCTCGAGCAGGGGGGACCCCATGACGCCGCAGGGCCCGCCCTCCGGGCGGCCGGCGCTCCTTCGCGGACACCCCCTGGCCGTGTCTTTCGGATCAGGCCGCGCCCGTGCCGCCCGGCACCCCGCCTCGCCGCCGTTCCCGTCGGTCGCCCACGTCCCCCGGCCACCGCCGGGAGGTGCCCCCACCGCGTCGACTCCGTCCTCGGCCTTGCGATGCACGGCACCGGACGCCGCGGGCCGATCCGGCCTCATCCGAAAGGCAGGGCCTAGCCGTGGCCGCTTCCCGGAGCGCCGGGCCCTACGACGTCCTCGTCCTCGGCGAGGTGCTCGTCGAGATCCACGCCGACACCCCGCTGCGCACGGCCGCCGACGGGACCGCCGCGCGGATCTCCTACTCCGGCGACGCCCTCAACGCCGCGGCCGCCGCCGCCGCGGCCGGAGCACGGACCGCCCTGCTCGCCGTCGTCGGCGAGGACGAGCTGAGCGTCCCCCTGCTGCGCCGCGCCGCCGAACTGGGGGTCGACGTCTCCCACGTCCGCCGCGCCCCGCACCCCAACGGCGCCTACCTGCTCAGCGCGGACACCGAGGGGGAGCGCGAGTTCGTCTACTGGCGCACCCGCAGCGCCGGATCCACGCTCTCCCCGGCCCACGTCGAGGACTGGCGCGGACTGCTGGCCGGCGCCGGAGCCCTGATCACCGGCGGCATCGCCGGCGCACTCTCCCCGACCAGCCGCGAGGCCGTGCTCGCCGCCGCCCGGACCGTCCACGGGGCCGGCGGGCACGTCACGTACGACGCCAACTTCCGCTCCCGGCTGACCGGGCGCGGCGAGGCCCGGTCCCTGCTGGCCGCGATGGCCCCGCTGACCGGGCTGCTCAAGACCTCCTGCCCGGCCGACGCCCGCGCCCTGGCCGACACCTGCGACCCGCGCACGGCGGCCGCCCGCTTCCGGGCCCTGGGCGCCCGCGCCGTCGCCGTCACCGCCGGAACCGGCCCGCTGCTGCTGGACCAGGGGACCCGTGCGGCCCACCACCCCGTCCCGGTCAACCCGGACCCCGTCGACGCGACCGGGGCCGGGGACTGCTTCACCGGGACCGTCACCGCCCGGCTCGCCCTCGGGGACCCGCTCCCGGAGGCGGTGGCCCACGGGGTGGCGGCGGCCTCGCTGTCGGTGTCGGGCCGCGGGGGCACCGGCCGCGTCCCCGCCTTCGCGGAGACGGCCGCCCTGGCGGCCACGCTGGCTGCGCCTACTCCTCTTCCGCCCAGTCCTCCGCCTCCTCCCGCAGCTTCTCCTCCAGGGTCTTCTCCGGCGGCTCCCGGTACGCGAGCGGATCGCTGACCCAGCCCGCCGCCAGGACCAGCCGCGAGGTGCGGTGCACGGAGAGGAAGCCGAAGGGGCGGTCGAAGGCCACCTCGGCCCGGCGGGTGCGGTAGCGGACCCGGGGCGGCACCCCGCAGCCCACCGCCGCCGCGACGGCCGTCACCGCGGCGGCCTCGAAGCCCTCGGCGTGGAAGCGCGCCACCGCCGACTGCCGGGCCGAACCGACGGCCAGGGGCTGGGAGCTGACCCCGGGAAAGTGTCCGCGGCCGGTGTCGCGGGCCTCCTCCAGGCCGAACAGGCGGGCCTGCTCCAGGAGGTCGTGTTCGCCCCGGACCTCGAAGACGGGCACCCTGACGGTGAGCCGGGGTTCGGGCGACAGGGCGAGCACGGTGGCGACGGTCAGTCCGGGCCCCGGCCGGCCCTCCGGGAGCAGGCTCGCGGGGGCGACCGGCCGGGCGCGGGTGACGGCCTCGATCCCGGTGGTGAGGATCCCGCCGGGCCGGGCGTCCGGTTCGCCCAGCACGAGGTGGACGTCGACCCCGGTGTCCCCGACCACCTCCAGCAGGGTCACCGCCCCGGCCGGACCCTCCGCCACCCGGGCCCGGTCCAGCAGGGCCGTGGTGCGGTGCAGCATCCTCAGGGGCCGCCCGGCCCACGGGCCCGCGGCCGCCTCTCCGTGCCACTCCGCGAACGGCTGGATCCACCTCGTCCTCAGGGTGAGGGCGGAAGCCAGCACCAGACGCGTTCCGTTCGGCCCGTCCGCCAGCGTGACCGGCATGCGCTCGACGAGGCCGTCCGTCCGCCGGGCGGCCCACGCGTCCAAGGCCCTGCGGCCGCTCTCCGCGTCCCCGCTCAGGACGCCGTGGCTGCCCGGCGCGAGCCGCTCCAGCCAGGCCTCCTCCAGCGGGAGGTCCGCCCGGGTCCACAGGCCCGTCGCCGCCCGCAGCCCCCGGACGCCGTCCAGCGCGGCCAGCAGCTCGCGGGCGGCCTCCGCCGCGCGCTCGGCCGGCAGGCCCAGGGCCTCCGCCAGCTCCGCCCGGGCCGGGCCCGCCGCCCCGTCCGCGAGCGGGGCGAGCAGCGGCCAGACCCCGGCCGCCGTGAAGACCGTACCGGCGTCACCACCATGGGCTTCGGCCCAGCGCGCCGTCAGCCGGTTGACCGCCCGTACCGTCGAATTCCTCATGCTCATGCGGGGGGAGCGTACGGGGCGGGAAGCGGCCCTGCCGAATCCTTTCCCCGCGCCCGGAGTCCGGCTGCGGACCGGTGCGAAAAACCTCCTCCGCGCCCCTGGGTTCCTCCGCGCCCCGTCGCTACCCTCCGCGCATGATTCCCACGGTGGTCTGGGGCACGGGCAACGTAGGCCGCGCGGCGATCCGCGCCGTCGAGGCCCACCCGGCGCTCGCACTCACGGCAGTGATCGTCCACAACCCCGCCAAGGTCGGCCGCGACGCGGGCGAACTCGCCGGGCTCGACCGCCGGCTGGGCGTGCCGGCGACCGACGACGTCGGGGCGGTGCTCGCCGCCCGCCCCGCCGCCGTCGTCTACGCGGCGTCCGGCGACGTCCGCCCCGACGACGCCCTCGCCGACATCACCCGGGCCGTCCGCGCCGGCGCGGCCGTCGTCAGCCCCGCCCTCTACCCGCTCTACGACCACCGCAGCGCCCCGCCGGAGTTCCGGGCACCCGTCCTCGCGGCGATAGCGGAGGGCGGCGGCTCGCTCTTCGCCTCCGGCGTCGACCCCGGCTGGGGCAACGACGTGCTCCCGCTCCTGCTCAGCGGGCTGGGAACCACCGTGGACGCGATCCGCTGCCAGGAGATCTTCGACTACTCCACCTACGACCAGCCGGACTCCGTCCGCCATCTCGTCGGCATGGGCCACCCCATGGAGTACGAGCCGATGATGCTCATGCCCTCGGTCCCGACCATGGTGTGGGGAGGGCAGGTCCGGATGATGGCCCGCGCCCTCGGCGTCGAGCTCGACGACATCCGCGAGACCTCCGAACGGCGGGCCCTCGACACCACGGTCACCACCCCTTCCATGGGGGTGTTCGAGGCCGGAACCCAGGGCGCCATCCGCTTCGAGGTCCAGGGCATCGTCGCGGGCGAACCCCGCATCGTCATCGAACACGTCACCCGCATCCACGCCTCCTGCGCCCCCGACTGGCCCACCCCGCCCGACGGCGGGTCCGGCGCCCACCGGGTCGTCATCGAGGGCCGCCCGCGCATCGAGGTCACCGTCGAGGCCACCGACGAGGGCGGGAACCGCTCCGCGGGCGGCAACGCCACCGCCGTCGGGCGGCTGGTCGGCGCCATCGACTGGCTGGTGGAGGCGGAACCCGGGCTCTACGACGCCCTCGACGTCCCGCTGCGCCCCGCAGTCGGCAAACTCGGAAGGAAACGGCCATGAGGATCGACGTCCCCGACGGACAGCACCCCATCGAGTACGTGTGGGGCGACCTGGTCCCCGGCATCGGCATGGCGGCGGCCAACTTCTCCCTGTCGGTCTACGCCCACACCACCCTGGGGCTGCGCGAGTTCGAGGCGGCCCGGCTGCGCATCGCGCAGATCAACGGATGCGTCTTCTGCCTCGACTGGCGCACGGACCGGGACGGGGAGAAGGTCGAGGAGGGGTTCGCCGACGCGGTGACCGACTGGCGCACCGCCGACGCCTTCGACGACCGCACCCGGCTGGCCGCCGAGTACGCCGAGCGCTACGCCCTGGACCACCACAACCTCGACGAGGAGTTCTGGGAGCGGATGACCGCGCACTACAGCCAGGTGGAGATCGTGGAGCTGAGCATGAGCATCGGCTCCTGGCTCGCCTTCGGCCGGCTCAACCACGTCCTGGGCCTCGACAGCGTCTGTGCGCTGCCGGGGAGCTGAACGGTGCCGGGGCCGGCCGGGGCGCGCGGTGCGCCCGGCCGGCCCCGGTGGCCGTCCGCCGTCACAGGTCCGTGGCGATGATCTTCTCTATGTTCCGCTCCGCGAGGGCCGTGATCGTCACGAACGGGTTGACGCTGGTGTTGCCGGGGATCAGCGCCCCGTCGATGACGTACAGGCCCGGATGGCCGTGCAGGCGGCCGTAGTTGTCGGTGGCCTTGCCCAGTACCGCCCCGCCCAGGGGGTGGTACGTGAGGTGGTCGCCCCAGACCTTGTTGGTGCCGAAGAGGTCGGTGCGGTAGATCGTCCCCTCCTTCGCGTTGATCCTGTCGAAGATGGTCTTCGCCATGTCGATGGACGGCTGCTTCCAGGCGGTCTGCCAGTTCAGCTCGACCTTGCCCGTCGCCGCGTTCCAGGAGAACTGGGCGCGGTTGGGGTTCTTGGTGATGGAGAGGTAGAAGGAGGCGTACGTCTCGATGCCGGTCGGCAGCGGGGCCACCTCGGCGAAGGCGCCGCCCGCGTCCCAGTTGTCGATGCCCCCGCAGGGGATGGAGGCCTGCACCTTCCCGGTCGGGTCCCACATGTGGTTCGCCCGGCCGCACATGACGTTGCCGTTGTCGCCCCAGCCCTTGCCGATCTCGTCGTTGAGGAGCGGCAGGGCGCCGGTGGCCTTCAGCCGGACCAGCAGCTTGCTGGTGCCGACGCTGCCGGCCGCGAAGAACACCCGGTCGGCGGTGACGGTCTTGACGGCGACGACGTCGCCGGTGGTGTTCAGCTCCTCCACGGCGACCGCGTAGCCGCCACCGTCCGAGGGGGAGACGGTGGTGACCCGGTGCAGGGGGGAGATGGCCACCCGGCCGGTCGCCCGGGCGGCGGCGAGGTAGGTCTTCTGGAGGGACTTCTTCCCGGCGTTGTTGCCGTACAGGATCTCGCCGTCCACGGCCGACTTGGGGACGGTGCCGGCCACCTCCTGCTTCATGTAGTCCCAGTCGTAGACGTCGGGCACGAAGACGAAGGGGAAGCCCGAGCGCTGGGCGTGCTTGCGGCCGACGCGGGCGAACTGGTAGCAGTCCACCGTCTCGAACCAGTCCGGGTCGACGAGGCCCACTCCCAGTCCGGCGTTGGCGCGGGGGTAGTAGGTGCCGTACATCTCGTCGGCGTCGACCGTGGGCAGGATGGCGGCGAAGTTCTGCCGCTTGGGCGTCACGGCCATGCCGCCGTTGACGAGCGAGCCGCCGCCCACGCCGCGGCCCTGGTAGACGATGATCCCGCCCATCTCCTCGGCGTCGAGGATGCCCGTGTACTTCGGGACGTCCTTGTCGATGGGGAAGCCGAGGAAGTTGCTCAGGGGGGCCTTCGTTCGGGTGCGCAGCCAGAAGGAGCGGTAGTCGGGCCTGGTGGTGTTGGCGAAGATCTTGCCGTCCGTGCCCGGGGTGTCCCAGGCCATGCCCATCTCGAGCATGTGCACGTCGACACCGGCCTGGGCCAGCCGGAGCGCGGCGACGGAGCCGCCGTAGCCGGTGCCGATGACGAGGGCCGGGACACGGGTCCCGGAGACGAGGGGGGCGTTCGCGACGGCGGATCCGGTGGCGGGATTCGCGCGGGCGGCGGTGGTGTTCACCGCGAGGGCCATGGCCCCCAGAAGAGAACCAGTTCCAGCGATGAATCCGCGTCGCGAAACACCGTGGGCCACATTGCTGTTCAGGCCTTTGTCACTCATGAGGGGTTCCTCACTCTCGACGGAGTGGGAACAAGTTCTACTGTCGTGTGCCTGCTAAGTCACTAGATGCGTCGGGACAATTTCCGGCCCGTTCCGGTGGTGCTTCCGGCGCCGGCTCCGGATTCCGGCAGGGGCTCAGGACAGGCTCCACTGGGCCACGTCGTCGCCGAGCCCGGTGTCCAGGGCGAACTGCACCGCCGCCAGGTCCGCCTCCTGCGGCACCCGGAAGGCGACGTAGCCGGAGGCCGACCGGCCCGGTTCGAGGGTGACCCTGTCGGGCAGGGCCGGGCCGGCGTCCGTCGTACCGCTCAGGCCGGTGAAGCGCTCCCCGTCGGTGCCGAGCAGGTGCGCGGCCGGAGCGGGCGAGTCCTCGTACGGCACCGTCCCCGTGTTCTCCAGGCGCAGCCCGACGGCGACCAGCCGGTCGGCCCCGGGGGCGGACGGCGGACCCGCGGGGTCGACGACCCGCGTGAGGGTGACGTCGAGGTGCTCCCCGGGGCGGTCCCCGTCGAGGGGGACGGTCTCGCCGGAGCCGTCGGGGCCGGCGCCCAGCAGCAGGGCCGCGACGAGGGGGGCCAGCAGGAGGCGGGCGCTCGGGCCCGCGCGCCCGGCCCGGCCGCCGGGCCCGCCGCCACCGCCGTGACGTTCGTGACCGCCACGGCCTTCCTGTGCGCGGTGCCCGCCGCGACCGCCGCGACCGCCGTGACTGCCGTGACGCATGGCGTACCTCCTCCGCGCCTCCCCTCCCGGCCCACGATCCTCCGTACGGGCGGCTCCCGCCACCGGCGGCGCCCGATGCCCTTCGGGCGGCATTCGCGGCATCTGGCAGACTTGGCCGGGTTGTCCGGGCGGTGCAGGACAGGAAACCGGTGCGAATCCGGTACGGTCCCGCCACTGTGACCGGCGACCCCGCCCGCGGGGTCCCGGGAGTCAGACACTGACGCGCCGCCTCTTCACTTCGACCGGGGACGAGGATCCCCCGGAGAGGCCTCACCATGTCGCGTATCCGCGCCGCCCTGCGCCCGCTCTCCGCGCTCGCGCTCCTGATCCCCCTGACCGCGTGCGGCGGTCCCGCCGGCGGGCAGGAGCCCGCCTCCGGCGCGAAGGCCGCGCCGGGGTTCCCGTACACCGTCACCAACTGCGGTGTCACCAGCACCTACCAGGCCCCGCCCGCGCGGGCCGTCACCATGAACCAGCACGCCACCGAGATCATGCTCGCCCTCGGCCTCCAGGACCGGATGGCGGGCACGGCCTACCTCGACGACTCCGTGCTCCCCGCCTACCGCACCGCCTACGACGGGATCGCGGTACTGGCCGAGCGGTACCCGTCGAAGGAGGTGCTCCTCGGCGCCGACCCCGACTTCGTGTACGGCGGTTACGCCAGCGCCTTCGACCAGGGCCAGGGCCGCGACCGCGCGGGACTCGCCCGGGCCGGGATCGCCTCCCGGCTCAGCATCGAGTACTGCACCCCGGGCCGTGTCGGGCTCGCCCAGCTCACGACCGAGATCATGGAGGTCGCCCGGACCTTCGGCGTGCCCGAGCGCGGCGCGGCCCTCGTCGAGGAGGAGCAGCGCCGGATCGACGCCGTCACCGCACGGGTGAAGGACCGGCCCCGCCCGGCCGTCTTCGTCTACGACTCGGGCGAGACCTCCGCCTTCACCTCCGGGGGCAACGGCATCGGCAACGAGATCGTCTCCCTCGCCGGCGGGACGAACGTCTTCGCCGACCTCCAGGACACCTTCGGCGACGTGTCGTGGGAGAAGGTCGTCGAACGCGGGCCCGAGGTCGTCCTCGTCTACGACTACGGCGGCACCTCCGTGGAGGCCAAGAAGCAGCGTCTGTTGAACGACCCGGCGCTGGCGGAGGTTCCCGCCGTCAAGAACCGCAGGTTCGTGGTGCTCCCGCTATCCTCCGCCGTCCTGGGCGTCCGCGTCGCCGACGCGGTCGAGGCCCTGGGCCGCGGCCTGCACCCCGACGCCGCGTGAGCGGGCGCCGCCGCACCGCGGCCGTACTCGCGCTCCTCGCCGCCGCGCTCGCCGGGTCGGTGGTGGCGGGGCTGGCCCTGGGACCCGTGCGCATCGCCCCCGGGCAGGTGCTCGGCATCCTGGCGGGCGGGCCCGGGGCGGGGCGGGGAGCCTTCGCCTCCATCGTGTGGGACGTACGGATGCCGCGCGTGCTGCTCGGGGCCGTGGTCGGCGCCGGGCTGGCCGTCAGCGGCGCCGTGCTCCAGGCCCTCGTGCGCAACGCGCTCGCGGACCCCTTCCTGCTGGGTGCCTCCTCGGGCGCCTCGGCGGGGGCCGTGCTGGTCCTCGTGCTCGGGGCGGGGGCGGGCGCCGCCGCCGGGCTCCCCCTCGCCGCGTTCGCCGGCTCCCTCGCCGCGCTCGTCGCGGTGTACGCCCTGGCCCGGCGCGGGGGCACCATGACCACGGGGCGGCTGGTCCTGGCCGGGGTGGCCGTGCAGTACGTCCTGTCCGCGCTGACCAGCCTGGTGCTCGTGCTGTCGGCGCACCCCGACCAGATCCGCTCCGTGCTGTTCTGGACCCTCGGCGGGCTGGGCGGAGCCCGCTGGGGCGAACTCGCCCTGCCGGCCGCCGTACTGCTGGCCGGGACCGCTCTGCTCGTCACCCTGGCGCGCCCGCTGGACCTGCTGCTCGCGGGGGAGGAGGGGGCGCGCACCCTCGGCCTGGACACCGGCCGGTTCCGGGCCGCCGTCTTCGTCCTCGCCTCCCTCGTCATCGGGGTGCTCGTGGCCTGCAGCGGGGCGATCGGCTTCGTCGGGCTGATGGTCCCGCACGCCGCCCGCATGGTCGTGGGCGCCGGGCACCGGGTGCTGCTGCCCGTCTGCGCGCTGGCCGGCGCGGTCTTCCTGACCCTGGCCGACCTGCTGGCCCGTACGGCGGCCGCGCCCGAGGAGATACCCGTCGGCGTGGTCACCGCGCTGGTGGGCGGCCCCTTCTTCGTGTGGATGCTGCGCAGCTCCACCCGGGGCGAGGAGGTGGCCGGATGACGGGGCGTCCGGTGGAACTCGCGGTCGAGGCCCTGCGGTACGAGGCCGAGGGGCGGACCCTGCTGCACGGGATCGGCCTCGCCGCCCGGCCCGGGGAGACGGTCGGGGTCGTCGGGCCGAACGGCAGCGGCAAGACGACCCTGCTGCGCTGCGTCCACGGCGCGCTGCGTCCCGCCGCCGGCCGGGTGCTGTTCGACGGCGTCGACGCCTCCGCGCTGGGGGTGAGGGGGCGGGCCCGGCGGGTGGCGGTGGTTCCGCAGGACGCGGCCGGCACCTTCGGGCTGACGGTCCGGGAGGTCGTGTCGATGGGACGCAGCCCGCACAAGCGGTTCTGGGAGCAGGACGGCCCGGACGACCGCCTGCGCGTCACGCAGGCGCTGGAGACCGTGGGGGCCCGCGGGCTCGCCGGCCGCCGCTTCGACGGCCTCTCGGGCGGTGAGCGCCAGCGCGCCCTCGTCGCCCGCGCCCTCGTCCAGGAGCCCGGGCTGCTGGCCCTGGACGAGCCCACGAACCACCTCGACATCCGCTACCAGCTGGAGGTGCTGGGGCTGGTCCGGCGGCTTCCCGTGACGAGCCTGATCGTCCTGCACGACCTCAACCTCGCCGCGGCGTTCTGCGACCGGCTGTACGTCCTGGCGGGCGGCCGGGTCGTGGCGCAGGGGCCGCCGGCCGAGGTGCTCACGGAGGAGCTGATCGCGGAGGTCTACGGGGTCCGCGCCCATGTCGCCGTCCATCCGGCGACGCTCGCTCCGAGCATCGTGTACCTCCCGGAGCACCCCGCCGTCTGAGGCGCCGCCGTGGGCACCTGCGGGCCGGATCCGGCCGGCCCGCGGGGCCGCGCCGGGTCTGGGCGGCGGGCCTCAGGAATCCGGCCGGGCCAGCCGCTTGAGCAGGGGCAGCGCGTCGTCGAGGGGCACCGCGCGGAAGAACCGCGCGTCGGCCTCCTCGACGGCGGCGACGGCCCGGGGCGCCAGTTCGGCCCCGGCGGCGGTGACGTACAGCCGCTTGGCGCGGGTGTCGGCCGGGTCGACCTCGCGTGCGACGAGCCCCTTCTGCTCCAGGGCGCGCAGCACCTGGGAGGTCATCTTCACGTCCGTGCCGGCCTGGCGGGCCAGGGCGAGCTGGTTGGGGTGCTCGCCCTGGCCGTTGAGCCACCACGCGCAGGCGAGCAGCACGAACTGCACGTGGGTGAGGCCGAGCGGGGTCAGCGCCGCCGAGACCTCCCGCTGCCAGCGCAGGGTGGCGTGCCAGAGCAGGAACCCGGGGCTCTCGCCGGGGCTGAGGGCCATCAGCGCGCCGCCGACCCGGCCAGTGCGGCCATGGTCTCGGGCCAGTCGGCTGTGATGCCCGGGCCGATCTCGGGGCCGGCCTCGTCGGCGCCCGGGCCGGTGATCTCCATCCGGTAGGTGATGCGGACCCGGCCGTCCCCGGCGGGATCGATCCGGTGGATCGTGCGCAGGAGCAGCCCGTGGAACCGGGCCTCGTCCACGAAGAGCGCGTTCTCGACGGCCTCGGCGACGACCAGCGGCACCGGGTCCTCGCCGGGCGGGGTCATCGTGATGCGGGCGCCGGCCGTGAAGGGGCCGTCGATCTCGATCTTCTCGATGCCGGGGTTCCAGTCGCCCCAGTTCTCGACGTCGGCCCAGAGGCGCCAGACGGCTGCGGGGGCGGCGGAGGTCTCGATGGTGTGCTCGTACGTCCACATGTGCGCTCTCCTCGGTCGTTCCCATTTCATCTGTACATAGATTATCTCTGTGCAGACTATCTGTCCAGAGTTCCGCGCAGGACGGGCCGCAGCGGTCGGGGGCGGGTGGGCGGATGGGGGGAGGGGGTGCGGCGGATGGGGGGGGAGGGGGTGCGGCGGACGTGCGGGGGCCCGCGGCGCACGGCGCGCCGCGGGCCCCCGGGTCCTCGTCGATCAGCCGCCGTACGGGCGGGTGATGATCTCCATGGCGTGGCCGACGGGGTCCAGGAAGTAGACCCCGCGCCCGCCGTCGTTGTGGTTGATCTCGCCCGGGTGCTTGCGGTGCGGATCGGCGAAGTACTCGACGCCGCCCGCCCGGATCTTCTCGAAGGCGGAGTCGAACTCCTCCTCCGAGATGAGGAACGCGTAGTGCTGCGGGGTGATGGACTCGGCCGGGATGGCCGCGAAGTCCAGGGTCACCCCGTTCCCGGTGGTCACGGGGATGAACGGACCCCACTCCGGGCCGACTTCGAGGCCGAGGATGTGTGCCAGGAACTCGGCGGACTCCCGGTTGTCACGGGAGTGGACGATCGTGTGGTTCAACTGGACCGACATGGGTGAATGCCTCCACAAGGCATCTCACGGCACCTCCATGCCTCACCCGGTCGGTGACCGACACGCGATGCCGTCGCCTCGATCCTAGGCACCCCGTCCGCGTCCGGTCCACCGAAAGACCGCCGCCGGCGGCTCACGCCCCCCCGTACACCGCCTTGACGTTGTCCTGCGCCGGGTGCGTCCGTCCTGCCGGGCCCGCTGCGAAGACGCGCAGCAGGTTCTCCGTCACCCGGGTGGTCAGCGCGCCGGCACGGGCGTCCAGGCCGTGGTTGGCGCCGCTGCGGCCGTCGCCGGCCGCGTCGAGGGCCTCGACCCAGCGCATCGTGCCGGT
Source organism: Streptomyces sp. NPDC093801 (assembly GCF_040701585.1). NCBI lineage: Bacteria > Bacillati > Actinomycetota > Actinomycetes > Kitasatosporales > Streptomycetaceae > Streptomyces > Streptomyces sp. NPDC093801. Next base: position 83,934 of record NZ_JBFBDP010000030.1, read on the forward strand.
CGCGAAGACCCCCGCCCCGCTCGGCACGGTGTAGTACGCCGTGTCCTGATGGCTCGGCCGGCCCTCGCACACCACCGGGGAGTGGGCCAGGATCTCGATCGGACGCGGGGTCGGGAAACCGGTGTTCACCTTGTCGTACTCCACGCCGACCAGGTGCGCGAAACCGTCCCCGGCCTTCACGCCCGTTCCCGCGAACAGCCAGTGGCCCGGGTTCACGACCACGTACGGGGCGTCCACCGGGTAGCCGTCGTAGATCACCCCGAGCAGCGAGCTCTCCGGGTCCGCCCCCGGCTGGGAGCGGAAGTCGACGGTCGCCGGATGCCCCCGCTTGAAGCCGGGGTCCTGGTCGTAGGAGGACTTGTAGCAGACCACCGTACGGTCCGGCCCCAGCTCGGAGGGCTCCAGCCGGATGCGGCGGAAGCAGCAGTTCGCGCCGAGTACCGCGATGTTGCTGCCCGCGTCCCGGGCCGCCGTGAAGTGCGCGCGCTGCTCCGGCGACCAGTACTCGTCGTGGCCGAGGGACAGCACGGCCGCCGCCCCCTCCAGCAGGCGCCGCTCGCGCGCCACGTCGGTGGTCGTCGCGTACGCCAGGGGTATCCCGAGCCGCTCGGCCAGCGCGACCAGGGGGGCCTCGTAGACGAGGAACAGCCCGGCCCCGTCGTCGTACTCGTACGGCCGGTCGAAGGTCACCGACAGCGAACGCGAGGCGTAGCCGCCGTTCGGGCCGTCGTAGCTGCCATAACCGCCCCAGCGGTTGTACGCCTGCCAGGTCGCCACCGCGTTGACGATCACCGTCCGGCCGGCCGCGGCCGCCGAGCGGACGGTCACCGGCACGAACCGCTGCCCCTCGCCGCCCTGCGCGTCGAGCCGCAGCAGGTAACACCCCTCCGGCCAGCCCTTGGTGTCCACCGTGGCGGTGCGCGGCCAGCGGGTGCGGACCATACGGGTGCCGGCGTCCACCGTGTGCTCGGGCTGGCTGACCCCGGGCAGCGCCTCGGAACGCCACACCAGCCGGGCCCGCGCCCCGCCGTACCAGCCCATCCGGTACGCGGAGACGGTGAACCGCGGGGCGGTGGTGGACACGTGCAGCCCGAACGACTCCCCGGGCAGCACGCTCACCTTGTCCGTGAAGCCCTCGATGGCGCGGGCGGGTCCGGCCTTGACCACGTGCCAGTCGGCGTTGCCGGGCCGGGCGTTCTCCGCCTTCACGTCGAAACCGGCCTGCCCGGGCGCCGACGGCGACTCCTTGCCCGCGCCCTTCGCCTTCAGCGCGGCCCCGCTCGCGCCGCCCGCGCAGCCGGCGGCCGAGCCGAGCCCGGCGGCGGTGGCCGCGCCCGTCGCGATGGCGAGGAACCGCCGCCTGCCCGCGCCCTCGGCGCCCCCGGGTGTGTGCTCCTGATCCATGCGGGGCACGTTATGACACCCCTGCCCGCCCACCCTCCACCACCCCGCCGAAGGCGCACCGCCCCCGGTCCGGCCGGGTCCCCGCTGCGCCCGGGCGGTACCGGGGGCGGTACCGGAGTCGGCCGTGGAGCCCCCCGCTCACCGCAAGCGCACCACCACCTCATGGCTCACCCCCGCCGTGGCCGAGAGGTCCCCGAAGACGAGCCGCAGCCGCGCCCCCGTGCGCGCCGACACCAGGGCCTGCGGCCCGGACAGCACCGCCGCGACGGGCCGGTCCCACACCAGGACCAGCTCCCCGACCGCCCGGGCCGGGTCGGCGACGTACACCCCGGCCGTGCCGTCGCGCCGCCGCCGCACCGTCACCGAGCACGGGGCGCTCGCCGCCAGCGGGCCCGCCGCTCCGGCCCGCCAGAAGTTCACCCCGGTGAAACCGAGCGGGCCGACGGCCACCCCCTGGGCCGCCGCGCTGTTGGCCAGGACGGCGGGCCACCCGGGCGTCGCCGCCCGCGCCGCCGTCCGCGCGGCCGTCGCCCCCGGCAGCAGCTGGTACGCGTACCCCGCGTCCACCGGGTCCTCGCCGTGGTCGTACCAGAGGGTGAGGTAGCGCCGGGTCAGCGCGGCCGTGGATCCGCCCCGGTTCACCTCGCTCCACCGGCCGGTACGCCCCTCCCTCAAGGCCCTGAAGGGCCCCGGACCCTGGAGGACGTACCCGCCGGAGCCCGCCAGGTGCGCCCAGCCGGGGGACCGGAACTCCGCCGACCAGCCCGGGTCCGACGGTTGCACGCGCCCGCCGACCGTCAGGGCGTGCGCCCCGTCCGCACCGAGGTTGCGGCAGTCGACCACCGACTCCACCGGGACCCCGTCCGAGGCACGGATCCCCGCCCCCAGGCAGACGATCGCGTCGTCGAGGAAGAACCAGGACTTGCGGGCCTCCAGAGTGCTCCCCAGACCGCGCAGGTGCTGGCCCACCGACGCGAACTCCCCGTCGCACGAACCGCCTACCCACGCCGTGTCCGGCCGCGCGGCCCCCCACGCGCCGCCCGCCCCGTCCGCCAGCGCCTTCCGCGCCACGGTGACGCCCGGCAGGCGGTACGGGTCGACGGTGGGCCAGAACGCGTCCGCGTACTGGTCGTTGCCGTACGAGGAACCCCACCAGCAGAGCATCCCGCTGCCGGTGTGCCAGCCGCGCAGGTTCTCCCCGTTGCCCGTCTCGTAGTGGGCGATGCGCCGGGAGGCCATGGACAGCGAGGCCGCCCAGCCCGGTCTGCGGTGGGTGGCCCGGTCCATCGAGGGGAACAGCCGGTGCCCCACCGGCTCGGGCAGCGGCGCCGCCGACGGGTCCGCCTCCAGCTCCGCCAGCCGGGCCAGCGCGGACAGCCCCAGCGTCCGGTCGGCGAGGGGCGGGCTGTGGCGCGACCGCGCAGCCCACCCCTTCACCAGGGCGCGCCACCGGGCCCGCTCGGCGGCGCCCGCCCCCTCGGCGAGCAGCAGGACCGCGGCCAGCACCGCGTGGCCGCGGGAGTGGTCGTCCTGCTGGACCTGCCGGGCGTCCGACGCCGCCAGCCCCCGGCTGACCGCCCGCCCGGACACCGCGTCCATGACCAGCCCGTTGAACAGGAAGGGCGCCCAGCCCCGCTCCACGGCGTCGAAGACGTTCTGCCGCGCGGGATCCACGACCTGCCACGGTGTGCCCTTCAACAGCGCGAACAGCAGCCCCAGCCCCTCCAGGAACACCGCGCCGTAGGTCCCCGTGTACGCCACCGCGCCGTGCTGGACGAAGGACCCGTCCCGGTGGAGACCGTCGCCCGCGGTGACGTACGGGAAGACCGGCCCGAGCGCGTCCCGGGCCAGGGCGACCTTCGCCGCGTCGGAGCCGACGGCCCCGCGCACCGCCAGCACCCGGCACAGGTCCACCCGGTTGGCGCCCGTGCTCGTCCCGCCGTACACGGCCACCGACGAGTCCGGGACGAAGTGGTCCACCGCCGCGCAGACGCCGTCTCGGCGGGCCTGCGACAGCTCCCCGTCCAGCAGCACGCACACGTCCAGCAGTGCCTGCGGCGCTCCGATCCGCCAGCACCACCAGTTCCCGTACGGCTCCCGGCCCGCGTGGTACACCTGCGCCTGCAGCTCCTCCAGCCCGGCCAGCACGGAGGCCAGCAGCGCCCCGTCCCCGGTGAGCCCGGTGCCCGGCCGCACATGGGCCTCCGCCATGGTCCGCAGCCGCTGGAAGCTCCGCACCATCGGCTCGGGATCCGAGGCGAACCCCAGGTCCGGCCAGAGCGCACCCGGCGCCGGAGCCATCGCGGCGGCCCATCGGCCGGCCTCCTGCCCGAGCTCGGCGAGCCGCGAGCGGAACGGCTCGGCCGCCTCGGAGAACCCGGTGCCCAGCACCAGTGATCGCCAGGCCTCGCGCATCGCCCCGTGGACATCGCCCACGCCCCGGGCGTCCGCCCGGTCGGCCGGCGCGCCCGCCCGCAGCGCCCCCGCGCCCGCGGCGGACAGGAAGGCGCGCCGACTCCACACTCCTGTCATCACATCTCCTCGGTCCGATCCCCACAGCTCCTCCGCAGCGGGCCGTGCCGCCGCTGCGGCCGGCTCATTCCACGTGTTCGCGGTAGCGGTCGATCACCTCCCGCAGCACCTCGCGGCCCTCCCGCGCCCACAGGCCCGGATGGAAGATCTCGACCTCCACCGCCCCCCGGTAGCCGGCCCGGTCGGCCAGCTCCCGGAAGCGCCGAAGATCGACGCACCCGTCACCGAGCTGGCCCCGGCCCAGCAGGACGCCCTCGGGGAGCGGGGTCACCCAGTCCGCCACCTGCACGGACACGATCCGCCCGCCGGCACCGGCCCGGCCCAGATCGGCGGCCAGCCGCTCGTCCCACCACAGGTGGTAGGAGTCGGCCACCACCCCGACCCGCTCCGCCGGGAACTGCTCGGCGATGTCCAGGGCCTGCCCCAGGGTGGAGACCACGCACCGGTCCGCCGCGAACATCGGATGCAGCGGCTCGATGCCCAGCCGCACCCCGTGCCCGGCGGCCCAGGGGACCAGGTCGCCCAGGAACCCGACGATCCGGCGCCGCGCCTCGACCAGGTCCCGCTCGCCCCGCGGCAGCCCGCCCGAGACCAGGACCAGGGCGTCCGCACCCAGTTCGGCCGCCTCCTCCACCGCCCGGCGGTTGTCCTCCAGCGCGGCCGCGCGGCCCCCCGGATCCGCGGCGGTGAAGAACCCGCCCCGGCACAGGGAACTGACCCGCAGCCCGGCGGCCGCGATCAGCCGCGCCGTCTCCCGCACCCCGAACCCGCGCACCGGGTCCCGCCACAGCCCCACCGAGGCCACCCCGGCCGCCCCGCACCCGGCCACCAGCTCGGGCACCGACCACTGCCGCACCGTCTCCTGGTTCAGGCTGAACCGGGCCGGGGCCGCCACCCCGTTCACGTCCCCACCCCCCGGTCCGACAGGAGCCGGCGCATCCGGGCCCCGGCGAGTTCCGGGTCCGGGAACAGGCCCAGCAGGTCCGCCAGTTCGTAGGCCCGCGCCAGATGGGGGAGCGAACGGGCCGACTCCAGCCCGGCCAGCATCGTGAAGTGCTCCTGGTATCCCGCCAGCCAGGCCAGCAGGACCACTCCCGTCTTGTAGAGCGGGGTCGGCGGGGCGAACAGGTGCCGTGACAGCGCGACCGTCGGATCCAGCAGCGCCCGGAACCCGTCGGGGTCCTCCCGGTCGAGGGCGAGCGCCGCCCGCGCCGCGATCGGGGCGATCGGGTCGAAGATCCCCAGCAGGGCGTCGCTGGCCCGCTCCCCGTCCCCGGCGATCAGTTCCGGATAGTGGTGGTCGTCGCCGGTGTAGCACCGAACGCCCGCCGGGAGCCGGCGTCTGAGGTCCTTCTCCCGTTCCGCGTCCAGCAGCGAGACCTTGACACCGTCCACCTTCCGCGGGTGTGCGCCGACCAGTGCCACCAGGACGTCCGCGGCCCCGTCGAGGCCGTCGTGGCCCCAGTACCCCGCGAGCTCGGGGTCGAACACCGGTCCCAGCCAGTGCAGGAGCACGGGCCGCGAACTCCGGCGCAACAGCGTTCCGTAGACCTCCAGGTAGTCCTCGGGGCCCCGGGCCGCCGCGGCCAGGGCGCGGGAGGCCATCAGGACGGCCCCCGCCCCGCAGCCCTCCACGTGCGCGAGCTGTTCCTCGTACGCGGCGGTGACCGCCGCGAGCGAGTGCACCCGGCCGGGCGGCAGCTGGTCGGTTCCGGCGCCGCAGACGATCCTGCCGCCCACGGCCCGGGCCTCGGCCGCCGAACGGCGGATCAGCTCCGCCGCGCCCGGCCAGCCCAGTCCCATGCCGCGCTGTGCGGTGTCCATGGCCTCCGCGACACCGAGCCCCAGCGCCCACAGACGGTGCCGGAAGGCCAGCGTGGCCTCCCAGTCGACCGCCGGCCCGCCGCCCGGCGCGGAGGGCGGGGACGCGGCCACATGGACGGCGGCGTAGAGGGTCCGGCTGCGGGCCGGACCACAGGCGTACGGCCCGAGGGGCGCGGCGGAGGGCCGGTGGAGGCGGAACCCGCCGTCCGCCGACGGGAGTCGGATGGCGTTCACAGCGTCACCTCCGGCACCGGCAGCCGGCGCCCCTCCGCGCAGGAGCGCAGCCCGAGTGCGGCGAGCTGCACCCCGCGGGCCCCTGCGAGCAGGTCCCAGCGCCAGGGTTCGTCGCGTACGACGTGGCGCAGGAACAGCTCCCACTGGGCCTTGAACCCGTTGTCCACCGGCCCGTGGTCCGGTACCTCCTGCCACTGGGCGCGGAAGGAGCCGGCCGCCGGCAGGTCCGGGTCCCACACCGGTCTCGGCGTGGCCGCGCGGTGCTGGATCCGGCAGTGGTGGAGCCCGGCCACGGCCGAACCGTGCGTCCCGTCCACCTGGAACTCGACCAGCTCGTCGCGGTGCACCCGCACCGCCCAGGAGGAGTTGATCTGGGCCACGGCACCGCCCTCCAGCTCGAAGATCCCGTAGGCGGCGTCGTCCGCCGTGGCCTCGTAGGGTTTGCCCTCCTCGTCCCACCGGCGGCCGATGTGCGTCCGGGTCAGGGCCTGCACGGTGCGGACCCGGCCGAACAGCTCGTGCAGCAGGTACTCCCAGTGCGGGAACATGTCGGCGACGATGCCGCCGCCGTCCTGTGCCCGGTAGTTCCAGGAGGGGCGCTGGGCCGGATCCCGGTCCCCTTCGAAGACCCAGTAGCCGAACTCCCCCCGGACGGAGAGGACCTCGCCGAAGAAGCCGGCCTCGACCAGCCGTCTCAGCTTCATCAGGCCCGGCAGGAACAGCTTGTCCTGCACCACGCCGTGCTTGACGCCGGCCGCCGCCGCCAGCCGGGCCAGCTCCAGGGCGGACGCGAAACCCAGGGCGGTCGGCTTCTCGCAGTACACGTGCTTCCCCGCCGCCACCGCCCGGCGCAGGGCGGCCTCCCTGGCGCCGGTCACCTGGGCGTCGAAGTAGACCTCCACCTCCGGATCGGCCAGGACGGCATCGAGGTCGGTGCCGACGTGCTCCAGCCCGTGCCGTTCGGCGATGGCCCGCAGGGCGGCCTCGCGGCGCCCGACCAGCACCGGCTCCGGCCACAGCACGGTGCCGTCGCCGAGGTCCAGCCCGCCCTGCTCGCGCAGCGCGAGCAGGGACCGGACCAGATGCTGGCGGTACCCCATCCGCCCGGTCACGCCGTTCATCGCGATCCTGATCGTCCTGCGTTCCATGGCGACCCACCTCCCGTTCGCTCGGCATCGTCTGCGGAAAGCGAAGGAAAGCGCTTTCTGTCGATCAGGCTAGGTCTCGGAACTGGCGCCCATCAATTACCCGTTCGGGTGATAGAAAGCGCTTTCTCCATCAGGCACCATGAGGTTCACACACCAGATCGGACGAGGGCCCGCGGCAGCGGCGGGCCGCAGGGGGAGGGGATCCCGATGGCGGTGACTCTTGCAGAGGTCGCGGCTCGGGCGGGCGTGTCGCCCGCGACGGTCTCGCGCGTACTGAACGGCGGCTATCCGGTGGCCGGCGGCACCAGGACCCGGGTGGAGCGGGCCGTCGAAGAGCTCGGCTACATCGCCAACGCCCCCGCCCGGGCCCTCGCGGCCGCCAGCTCCGACCTCGTCGGGATCCTCGTGCACGACATCGCCGACGGCTACTTCGGCATCCTCGCGGGCTCCCTGCAGCACGCCCTCGACCCCGCCGGGGAGGGCGGGGCGCGCCGCCTGGCCGTCGTCTGCAACACCCAGGGCGCCTCGGCCGCCGAGACCGCCTGCCTCACCCTGCTCGAAGGCCAGCGCGCCGGGGGCGTCGTCCTCACCGGTGCGGCCGCCGAGGACCCGGAGCACACGGCCGCACTCGCCGCCCGGGTGGCGCGCATGGCCGCCGCCGGAGCCCGGGTGGTCCTCTGCGGACGCCCGCCCCTGCCGGTACCGTCCGCCCTGCCCGTCGCCACGGTCGTGTTCGACGACCGGGGAGGTGCGTTCCGGCTCGCCGAACACCTCCTGACACTCGGCCACCGCCGCATCGCCTACGTCGCCGGCCCGCCAGGCCGCAGCACCACCCGCGAGCGCCTCGCCGGACACCGGGAAGCCCTCCAGCGCCACGATCCGGCGCTTCCCGGGGCCTGTGCGGAACTCACCGTCCACGCCGGGTTCGACCGCTCCGCCGGCTATGACGCCACCCGCGAACTGCTGCGCAGGGGAATGCCCTTCACCGCGGTCGCCGCAGCCAGTGACACGGCCGCCGCAGGGGCCGCGGCCGCCCTGCGCGAGGCGGGCCTGCGCATACCCGAGGACGTCTCGGTCGCCGGTTTCGACGACCTGCCGTTCAGCCAGGACACCGCCCCCGCCCTCACCACCGTCCGGGTGCCGCTGCGCGAGGCGGGAGCGCTCGCCGCCGAGCTGGTCACCGGCCGCCGGGACCTGCCCCCGGGGGGCATCACCACACTGCCCACCGCCCTCATGGTGCGCGCCTCGACCGCACCGCCGCCGACCGCCGGGAGGATGCCGTGAGGTACGCCCTGTCCACCCTCGGCCTGCCGGGCACCCCGCTCGCCCGGAGCGCCGAGCTGGCCGCCGGCCACGGCTACGACGGCCTCGAGGTGCGCGCCCACCCGGAGGAGCCGCTGCACCCCCAGAGCCCGCCGGGGGACCGGGTCGCCGGACTGCGGGCCGTCACCCGGGCCGGGGTCGGCGTCCTCGGGGTCGCGGGCTACACCAGGGTCGCGGCGGCGGGCCCCGACGGGCCGGTCCTCGCCGAGCTGAGGTCCCTGGTCCGGCTCGCCTCCGACCTCGAGGCCCCGTACGTACGGGTGTTCCCCGGCGGGGACGGACTGCCGCAGCCGCAGGCCGACGCCAATGCCGTACGCCGCCTGGGGGAAGCAGCGCCCTGCGCGGAGCGGAACGGGGTGCGGATCCTGCTGGAGACCCACGACTCGCACCGCACGGGAGCGGCCGCCGCCCGCGTCCTCGACGGGGTCGGGCATCCGGCGGTGGGCGCGCTGTGGGACGTCCTGCACACCTGGCTCGGCGGCGAAGGGCCAGCCGAGTCGAGACGGCGGCTGGGCGCGCATCTGGGCTACCTCCAGGTCAAGGACGTGGCCTCGGCCGACGACCTCACTCCGGTCCCGCTGGGTGCGGGCGTGCTGCCGCTGGCCGGGGCGGTGGCCGGGGGCCCGGCCGACGGGTGGCTGTGCTGGGAGTACGAGAGACGCTGGTACCCCGGGGCGGCCGAGCTGTCCGGCGCCCGGCTCAGCCGCGGCCGCGCACACCTGGAAGGGCTGGTGGTCCATGGCGATCAGGCCGAGTAGGCCAGGCGGTCCCGGTCCACCGGGTAGCGGAAGCCGACACCGCGCGCGTAGCGCTCCAGCTCCTCCACCGCCGTCACCGCCAGCCGGTCCAGCTCTCCGCCCAGGGATCCCGCCACGTGGGGGGTGAGCAGGACGTTCGGAAGGTCGTACAGGGGGGAGCCGGCGGGCAGTACCTCGGGCTCGGTGTGGTCGAGGACGGCGTGCAGCCGCCCGGTGACCAGCTCCCGCGTCAGCGCCTCCGTGTCGACGAGCGAACCCCGGGCCGTGTTGATCAGGGTGGCGCCGTCCGGCATCAGGGCCAGCCGGGAGGCGTCCAGCAGGCGGCGGGTCCCGGGAAGTTCGGGGGCGTGCAGGCTCACCACGTGGCTGCGGCCGAGCAGTTCGTCCAGTCCGCTGGCCTCGCCGCCGAGGGAGGCGAGTTCGGCCGGGTCGGCGTAAGGGTCGTGCACGAGGACCCGAAGGTCGAACGGGCGCAGCAGCTCCAGCACCCGCCGGCCGACCCGGGAGGCGCCGACGAGGCCGACGGTGCGCCCGTAGTTGCCGGCCGTGGGGTAGCGGCTCAGCGGGTCGATCGGTCCGCGCGCGGTCCGGTAGGCGCGAGCGGCCTCCAGGACCCGCTTGTTGGCGAACAGGATCGCGGCGAGCGTGTACTCGGCGACGGGCAGGGCGTTCGCGGCGGCCGCGCTGGAGACCAGCAGACCGCGTTCCCAGCACGCCTCGGTCACGTGCCGCTTGACGCTTCCGGCGGCGTGCACGACGGCCCGCAGCCGCGGCATCCGGCGCAGCGCGTCCGCGTCCAGGGCGGGACAGCCCCAGCCGGTGAACAGCACCTCGACGTGGGCGAGGCGCCGGCTCAGCGCCGGGTCCCGCCGTGCGAAGTCGGTGAGCAGCAGCCCGGGGTCCACATCGGCGACCCGGACGAGCTCGGCCAGCACCCGGCCGCCGAGCACGGCTGCCCGCGTGCCCGGGCTCATCGCGAGCACGGTGGCGGGCCGGGGAGGGCTTGCCGGGCTGGTCACGCGGGCGCCTCCTGCGGTGGGCCCCGGGCGGCCTGTGCTGGGCCCCGGGCGCCGGAGCCGCAGCGGCCGAGGGCCGTGAAGGGCGGGGCAGGACGATGCTCACAGAGCCCGCCCCGGGCGGGAGCGGCGACACGTGGGCGGGCTCCGTGGTTCACCCGCCGGCCCGATCACCGCGCCCGGACGGCACCGGCTCGGGCCGCTGAGAGCACGACGGCACGGCCCCCGGAGCCTGCCGCGTCGGGCCGCCTTCGGCCCGGAGGTACGGAGCGCCGCGGTTCCCGCAGGCCGACCCGGTCGGGACGACGGCGAGCGGCGTCCATCACACCGCCGCACCGGACTCCTGCGGCGCTGCGGGGGACGGTGGTCCGGCCGTTCGCCGGGTCCGTTGTGGCGGCCCCGGCGGCGTCCTGTCGTCGGCCGGTGGTGGTTTGCCGGGTGGACGGGCGTTGATCACATTGCTGCACGGGACTCCTGCGGCGCTGCGGGGGACGGCGGTCCGGCCGTTCGCCGGGTCCGTTGTGGCGGCCCCGGGGGCATCCTGTCGTCGGCCGGTGGTGGTCGGCCGGGTGGCTGCCGCGGCATGGCCGCGTTCGCGGTCGTGGCTGTCGCCCGGGACCGTTCAGGGAGCGAGCGCGGCCGCGGTCAGGTCGGGCCAGGCGGTCCCGGTGCCCTCGTGGGCCGCCTCGGCGAACCGTGCGTCGCCCAGGTGGCGGCGCGCGGCCCGCTCGATGCGGGCCACATCCGGCTGCGAGCGGTCCTGGAGCCCCCGTACGGCCGCGCTCGCCGCCAGGAGGCGTACCGCCTGCTCGTACGCACCCCGGCGCAGGGCCAGGTCCGCGACCCCGACCAGCACCTGGGCGATCAGCGGCGCGTGTCCCGCCCCGGCCGCCGCCGCGCAGGCCGCCGCATGGTGCGCGCGGGCCTCGTCGAGGTCGTCGGCGAGGTAGCCCAGCAGGTCATGCGTCACCGCGAGGACGTTCCCCTGCCGCGCCTCGTCGCCCAGCAGGGACGCCGCCAGGCCCAGCTGCCGGCGCGCCTCCCGGCCCTCCCCGCCCCACCGTGCCAGCTCCGCCCGCGCGAGGGCCAGTTCGGCCAGGGCGTCCGGCCAGGTGACCCCCTCCGCGTACCGCTGCGCCTCGGCGAGGGCGGCGGCGCAGGCGTCCCCGTCACCCTGCAGCCAGTACAGCTGGGCCTGCCGCGACCGCATCCGGATGACGTCCTCGACGGCGCCGAGCTCGGTGACGACCGCGATCGCCTGCTCCAGGTGCTCGCAGGCGGCGGCGAACCCGCCGCGCACGGCGATCCGCTCCGCCAGCTCCGTCTGCGCGAACGAGATCCCGAACCGCTCGCCCAGCGACCGGAACTCGGCCAGCGCCGTCTCCAGGTACGCGTCCGCGTCGCGCCCCTCCTGGCCCAGCATGATCCGCATCTTGCCCAGGTGCAGCCGGCCCAGCGCCCGCACCCAGGGGTCCTCGCTGTCGAGCAGTGGTTCGAAGGCGGGCAGGAAGGCGTCGGGAGCCTCCAGCATGCGTTCCAGCGCGGTGACCAGGCCCAGCAGCGGGTTGCGGCGCCGGCTGCGCAGGCTGGACCGGTACGCCTCGTGGATCCACTCCGCCGCCTGGTGCTCGTCGCCGCGACCGGCGCTGACGAACAGGACGACCAGCGCGTACGCCGTGGCCCGTACGTCGTCGGCGACCTCGCCGGGCGTACCGACGGCCGCGGTGACCAGCTCCATCCCCTCGGTCCGGTGCCCGCTGAGCCACCAGTACCAGCCGGCGGCCGCCGCGAGCCGCATCGCCGCCTCCGCCTCGCCCGCCGCGAGCGCGCCGCGCATCGCGGAGCCGATGTTGTCGTGCTCGGCCCCGAGCAGGGCCAGCCACTCCAACTGCTCGGCGCGCCGAAGGTGCGGCTCCGCGGTCTCGGTGAGCCCGGTGAAGTACGCCAGGTGGGCCTGCCGCGCCCGCTCGGCCTCCCCGGCCTCGGCGAGGCGGTGGGCGGCGTACTCCTTGATCGTGCCCAGCATGCGGTAGCGCGGGGCCGCACCGCCCTCGGCGCGCAGCAGCGACTTCTCGGTCAGGGCGGTGAGCAGTTCGAGCACCTCGTGCTCCGCGACCGCGCCGTCCGCGCAGACCCGCTCGGCCGCCTCCAGGCCCGCCCCGCCGGAGAACACCGAGAGCCTGCCCAGCACCGTCCGCTCGGCGCCGCTGAGGAGCTCCCAGCTCCAGTCGACCACCGCGCGCAGCGTTTTGTGCCGCGGCAGTGCGGTCCGGCTGCCGCTGGTCAGCAGGCGGAACCGGTCGTCCAGCCGGTGGGCGAGCTGGTCGACGGACATCGTGCGCAGCCGGGCCGCGGCCAGTTCGATCGCCAGCGGCATCCCGTCCAGCGCCCGGCAGACGCGCACCATCGTCGCCAGCGTGCGGGCGTCGGTGCCGGAGCCCGCCGCGAGGTCCCGGCGCACCGCCCCGGCGCGGTCCCGCAGCAGCCGGACGGCCGGCGAGGACTCGATCTCGGCCGGGCCGGCGTCGCCCCGGGGCAGGGCCAGCGGCTCGACCGGCCACAGCGCCTCACCGGTGATGCCGAGCGGTTCCCGGCTCGTCGCCAGGATCCTCAGCCGCCGGCACTCGCCGAGCACCCGGTGGGCGAAGACGGCGGCCGCCTCGATGACGTGCTCGCAGTTGTCGAGGATGAGCAGCGCCTCGCGGTCGCGGACCGCGGCGACGAGCCGGTCCGTCGGCTCCGCGTTCGGGGCCCCGCCGAGCAGGGCGTCCCGCAGGCCCAGTCCGTCGAGCGCAGCCTGCGCCACGTCGCCGCCGTCCGCGCCGACGGCGGCGAGCTCCACCAGCCAGGCCCCGTCCGGCAGGTCGTCGAGCAGCGTGCGCGCCGTCTCCGCGGCCAGCCTGGTCTTCCCCGCGCCGCCCGGCCCGATCACGGTGGTGAGCCGGTGCTCGGCGATCAGCCCCCGGACGGCGGCGACGTCGGCGCCCCTGCCGACGAAACTGGTCAGCTCGGCGCGCAGATTGGTCCTCGGGCCCTCCTCGCGCCGCCCCAGCTCGCCCCGCAGCAGCGCGAGGTGCACGGCGGACAGCTCGGGGGAGGGGTCGGCGCCCAGGGTGTCGGCCAGGGCCTCCCGCGCCCGCTGGTACGCCTGCAGCGCCTCGCTGTCGCGGCCGGCCGCGACGAGGGCGCGCATCAGGGCGGCGACGAGCCGCTCCCGCACCGGGTGCGCGGCCACCAGGTCGGCCAGCTCCGTGACCACCTCCGCACCGCGCCCCAGGGCGACGTCCGCCTCGGCCCGCGCCTCCGCGGCGGTCAGCCTCAGCCCCTCGAGCCGTACGACCGCCGCGTCGCAGGCGGCGCTGTCCTGCAGGCCGACGTCCTGCAGGGCCGCGCCGCGCCACAGGCCGAGGGCCTCGCGCAGCAGCCGCACCCGCCCGGAGAGGTCATCGTTGCGGGCCTGCCCCGCGGTGACGAGCCGCTCGAACCGCACGGCGTCGACGGCGTCGGGTTCCACCGCCAGCCGGTACCCGTCCGTCAGGCCCTCGACCACCCCGTCGGGAAGCACCTTCCGCAGCCGGGACACCAGCCGCTGGAGGGCGTTGGTCGCGTCGGCGGGCGGGTACGGCCCCCAGATCCAGTCGACGAGCACCGCCTTGGGGACCACGCGCCCCGGCCTGAGCGCGAGGGCGGCCAGCAGCCCGCGCAGCCGCGCACCCGGCACGTCGACCGGACGTCCGTCCCGCGCGCGCACCTCCAGTGGACCCAGCACCCCGATCTGCACGCGCCGATTCTGTCACGGGTGCCGGACGGGCACCCCCGGGTCAACTCCCCGCCGCCGAACGGCATCCGGGCAGGCCGGGGTCCCGGTCGCGTGCCGGGCCGCGGTCGTGCGCACCGGGCAGGGCGTCCGACGCGGCGACCCCCTTCCTTCCCCCGCCTACGCGTTGCGCGCGCTGCGCAGGAGCCAGGAGGTGGGATGGAGAGAGGTGACGAGTTCCTTGTACGTCGTGTCCCCGGGCACGGGGACGACCAGCCACAGGCCCGGCGGGAAGAAGCGGCCCCTGGTGTGGGCGAGGCCCCCGTAGACGGAGCGGAGGAAGGCGGGCACCGCGTCGCGGGGGACGTCGTGGAACTCGACCCGGTCCACCGTGATCTCCGCGTCCTCCTCGGGGAAGAGGCGGACGGTGACCGCGGGCGTGCCGTCGAGTGCGACGAAGGCCTCGTGCGGGAGGGACCCGTCGGGGTCGAGGGAGCTGAAGGGGTCCGCGGCGGTGCGGCGCGAGGTCCGGTCGGCGCCGATGTCGTCGGTGACGGTCAACGGCAGGCGGTACTCCTCGGCGATCGCGCGGATCGCGCGGACGGCCGACTCGGTCGTCGGGAGATGCGTCGGCTGCATGCCGCAATCATCACCGACGGGGGCGGGAGCGCGCTGGCCGGGCCGGGGCGGGACGCCCTTGCGGGCCGCCTGGAGGGGGACCCCGTACGATCCCCGGATGACATCGAACCGGGCGTCAGCCACCGCGGTCGGCCTCGCGCGCGTGCTGGCGCACTGCGGGGGCGACCTGCGGGCGGCGGTGCACCACCTGGGCGCCGCGATCGCCTCCGCGCCGCAGGACCCCGAACCGTACGCGGCCCTCGCCGAACTGTGGGAGGAACGGCGCGCCGACCTGGCCGGGATCCTCCGGGGCGCCGACTCCCTGCGGACGGTGCCGGCGTACGCGTACGTCCGCTTCCTCGAGGACGACATGGACGGGGCGGTGACGGCGCTCGGCTCGGCCACGGGCGCGCGTCCCGACGTCGCCTGGGCCGCGGCCCCCTGGTTCGGCGACGCGCGGTTCCTGGGGACGGTGGGCGCGGAGGCGTTCGCCGAGGCCGTCATGCGGACCACGGACTACGGCCGCGCCCTGGACGGCGACGGCACGCGGGAGGCGCTCGGCCCCTGGATCCGGGCCGTCGAGACGGTCTGCGCACGCGAGCCGCGGCCCGAGGCGATGGCCAGGATGGCGATCTTCCTGAGGGCGTGCGGTCTGACCGACGCGTCGCTCGCCCTCTGCGACCGGGCGGACGCCGCCGGGCCGGTCATGATGACCGAGGTCGTGCGGGCGGGGACGTGGCGCGTCCTGGGCGACCCCGAACGGACGGCGGCGGCGTTCGAGCGCGCCCGCGTCCTGGACCCCGCGAACTGGTCGCTGTACCTCGACCTGGCCGACGTACGCGCCGAGCAGGGCGACTTCACCAGCGCCGTCCGGCTCGCCGGCCAGGGGCTGGAGCACGAGCCGGCCGAGGTCACGCTGCGCGCGGCCGCGGCCGCCTACCGGGCCCGGCTCACGGGCTCCCCCGATGACCTGCGCGACCTCATCGGGCTCGCGCCGGACCTCCCGGACGTCTCGTACCGGACCCTGCTGATCGACCGCGCGTGTGCCGGCCCCGGCCTGCCGCCCGGGCTCGTCGCCGAGGCCCGCCGCCTGCGGACCGGCTGATCTCGGACCCCGCACCGGAGGGCCCCGCGCACCGGCCGCCCGGGAACGCGGGAACCCGGGCGGGACGGTGGACGTTGTCGGGACGTGCTGCGCCTGCTGACGAGTCCGCTCCTCGTGCTGATCGTGGTGATACCGCTCTTCGTGCTGGCGGCCGTCCAGTACACGGTCGGCCGGGCCCGGAGACGGGGGTGGCTGCCCGGCCGTGCCCCGGGACGGGACCGGGGCGGCCGGGGCGCGGGCGCGACCGCCACCGAGGAGCTGCACGCCCTGATCTACCCCGGCAAGCGGGCCCAACTGGAACAGCGGCGGATCGAGTTGGTGCTCCGGGACGACGAGCAGGACGGCGCCCCGCGCAGGACCGGGATCGACCTCGACGCCGGCGTGGCCCGCCTGGAGCGGCCCGGGCCGGCCCGGCCCCGACGCGTACCGGCGGCAGGCGCCGGTGCGGTGGCCGGGGCGGGCGGGTCGGCCCCGGAGGGAGATGTTCCCGGCAGGACAGTAGGGTGGGCCGGGTGAACCTTTCTTCCGCGCTTCCGCGTTCCTTCCGGCTGCTCGTCACGGGTGGGGGGACCGGTGGACACACCTACCCCGCCCTGACCGCGATCCGTACCCTGCAGGGCCGACTCGCGGCGGCCGGCGGCACGCTCGACGTGCTGTGGATCGGGACCGCCGACGGGCTCGAGGCGCGGGTCGCGCCGGCCGAGGGGATCGCGTTCAAGACCGTCGCCACGGGCAAGATCCGCCGTTCGGCGAACCCGCTGAAGATGCTGTCGGCGGCGAACATGAAGGACATGGCGCGGGTGCCGCTCGGCGTGGCGCAGGCGCGCACGATCGTCTCCGAGTTCGAGCCCGACGTCGTCCTGGCCACCGGCGGCTACGTCGCCGTGCCCGCCGGGCTCGCGGCGCGGCTGTGCAAGCGGCCCCTCGTGCTGCACGAGCAGACCGTGCGCCTCGGGCTCGCCAACCGCAAGCTCGCCGGCTCGGCGACGCGCATCGCGGTGTCCTCCGAGTCCTCCCTGCCGCTGCTCCCCGCCGAGGTGCGCGAGCGCGCCGTCGTCACCGGCAACCCGGTCCGCCCCGAGGTGCTCTCCGGGCACCCCGACAAGGCCGTGCACGCGCTGAACCTCGTCGGGTTCGACCGCCGCCTGCCGACCGTCTACGTCACCGGCGGCGCGCAGGGCGCCCAGCAGATCAACGGCGTGGTGCGCGAGGTGCTCCCGTGGCTGCTGAGCCACGCGAACGTGATCCACCAGTGCGGGCCCGCCAACGTCGACGAGCTCCGCTTCGCGGCGGCCGGGCTGGACCCGGTGCTGGCCGGCCGCTACCACGTGACCGGCTTCGTCGGGCCGGAGCTGCCGGACGTGCTCGCGCTCGCCGACATCGTGATCTCCCGGTCCGGGGCGGGGACGCTGGCCGAGCTCACCGCGCTGGGCAAGCCCGCGGTGTTCGTGCCGCTGGCGACCTCGGCCGGCAACGAGCAGGCGCACAACGCCCAGTACCTGGCCGACGCGGGCGCCGCCGTCGCCCTCCTCGGCGAGGTCACCGCGCAGGGCCTCGCGGAAGCGGTCGGCCCGCTCCTCACCGATGCCGGCCGGCGGGCGCAGATGGCCGAGCGGGCCCGGGCGTACGGGCGGCCCGACGCCGCCGAGCGGCTCGTGGACGTGCTGCTGGCCGCCGCCAACGGCTGATCCCGGACGGGTCGGGAGGGCGTCGCCGGCACAGGGCCGGCGGCGCCCTCCCGCGTCGTCACACGGAGTTCACGCCGCCGGGGCCGAAGACCGTGTCCCCGACCGACCCGCCTGTCTAGACTGGCCACTTGTCGATCATGCACCCGACGAGTGTGGAGGAAGATCCCGCATGCGCCATCTCCCCCTGGGCCGTTCAGGTCTCCTGGTCTCCGCCGTGGGCCTCGGCTGCAACAACTTCGGTACCCGCCTCGACCTCCGGGCCACCCGGGCCGTCGTCGACGCCGCCCTCGACTCCGGGATCACCCTCCTCGACACCGCCGACATCTACGGCGGGCGGGGCGGCTCCGAGAACCACCTCGGCCAGGCCCTCAAGGGCCGACGCGACCAGGTGGTCCTCGCCACCAAGTTCGGCTACGACGGCGTCGACATGGGGTACGGGCCCGCCGCCGGCTCCCGAGGCGGCCGCGGCTACATCCGGCGCGCCGTCGAGGAGTCCCTGCGCCGCCTGGAGACCGACCGCATCGACCTGCTCCAGCTGCACAGCCCCGACCCCTCCACCCCGATCGCGGAGACCCTCGCCGCGCTCACCGAGCTCGTCGCCGAGGGCAAGGTCCGCTACATCGGCCACTCCAACCTGAGCGGCTGGCAGCTCGCCGAGGCCGCCCACACCGCCCGCGAGACCGGCGCGGTGCCCTTCGTGTCGGCGCAGAACGAATGGTCGCTGCTGGAGCGGTCGGCCGAGCGCGAACTGGTCCCGGCCGCCCGCCACTACGGCCTCGGCGTCCTCCCGTACTTCCCCCTCGCCAACGGCCTGCTCACCGGCAAGATCCGCCGGGGCGCCCCCGTCCCGGCCGGCTCCCGCCTCGAAGGCCGCGACGCCTACCTCACCGAGGAGCGCCTCGACACCGTCGAGGCACTGGCCGCGCTCGCGGAGAAGCACGGACGCACCGTCCTGGAACTCGCCATCGGCTGGCTCTCCGCCCAGCCCGGCTGCGCCTCCGTCATCGCCGGCGCCACCTCACCCGAGCAGGTCCGCGCCAACGCGGCCGCCGGCGCGAACCCGCTGGAGGCCGGGCTGCTGGCCGAGATCGACGCCGTGGCCCGGGCCCACGCCGTATGACGACGGCCCTGCGCTGCGCGGTACTCGACGACTTCCAGGGGGCGGCCACCAGCCTGGCCGACTGGTCGCCGGTCACCGCGCGGGGCGTCGAGGTGGTCTCCTACCCCGACCACCTGGCGGACGAGGACGAACTGGCCGCCCGCCTGGCCGGCTACGACATCCTCGTCACCCTGCGCGAGCGCGTCCCCTTCCCCGCGAGCCTGCTGGAGCGGCTTCCGCGCCTGCGGCTGCTGGTGGCCAGCGGCATGCGCAACTCGGTCATCGACTACGCCGCCGCCGGCCACGCCGGCGTGACGGTGTGCGGCACGGCCAGTTCCTCCACCCCGCCCGTCGAGCTCACCTGGGCCCTGCTCCTCGGCCTCGCGCGCGGACTCGTCACGGAGAACACCGCCCTGCGCGAGGGCGGGCCCTGGCAGCAGACCGTGGGCACCGACCTGGCCGGCAGCCGCCTCGGCCTGCTGGGCCTCGGCAGGATCGGCGCCCGGGTGGCCCGGATCGGGCTCGCCTTCGGCATGGACGTGGCGGCCTGGAGCCCGAACCTGACCGAGGAGCGCGCCGCGGCGGAAGGGGTCGCCCTGGCCCCCTCCAAGGAGGCGCTCCTCGCGGGCAGCGACTTCGTCTCCGTCCACCTCGCCCTCGGCGAGCGCACCCGGGGCCTGATCGGCGCCGCCGAGCTGGCCCTGATGCGGCCGACGGCCCGCCTGGTCAACACCTCCCGCTCCGCGATCGTGGACCAGGAGGCGCTCCTGGAGGCCCTGCGCACGGGCCGCATCGCCGGGGCCGGCCTGGACGTGTTCGACACCGAGCCGCTGCCCGCCGGCCATCCGCTGCGCACCGCCCCGAACCTGCTGGCCACGCCCCACCTCGGCTACGTCACCCGGGCCAACTACGCCACGTACTACGGGGAAGCGGTCGAGGACGTCCTCGCCTTCCTCGACGGCGCGCCCGTCCGCGTCCTGCCCTGACCCCGGACGGCCGAGGGCCCTCCCGGAATCTTGGGTTCTAGGAGTCGTCGCAACACCCCACTTCAAGGGGTGCGATGGACTTCGAGATCCGGGGAGACCGGAAGCCGCAGGGACCCAGGAAGCTGGCCCAGGAGCGGGCGGCATACTCCCAGCTCATGCGGCAAGGCTTGAACAACAAGGAAGCGTGCCGGATCGTCGGGATCAACCCGAAGACCGGCAGACGCTGGCGCAACGGACGTAATCCGTCCGGCAGGAACAAGGCGGCACCACCGATACACACGGTGGTGCCGCCTCCCGTGTCCTCGCGGTACCTGTCTGAGGCCGACCGCATACACATCGCCGACCGGCTGCGGGAGAAAGCCACGGTCCGCGCGATCGCAGCCGAATTGGGCCGCAGCCCCTCCACCATCAGCCGTGAGGTCCGCCGCAACCGGCACACCGGCAACGGGCAGTACCGGCCGCACGCGGCCCAGGCCCGCGCCGATGCCCGCCGTCCACGCCCCAAGCCGCGCAAGATCAGCCAGAACCCCGAGTTGCGGGCGGCCGTCCAAGCGGGCCTGGACCAGCGGTGGAGCCCGGAACAGATCTGCCAGGCTCTGCGCAGAACCTTTCCCGACCGGCCGGAGATGCACGTGGTCCACGAGACCGTCTACCAGGCTCTTTACGTCCAAGGACGCGGAGAGCTACGGCGAGAGCTGGCCGGCGCCCTGCGCAGTGGCCGCGCGCGCCGCAGACCCCACCGCCAGGCAAACTCCCGCCAGCCCCGCTTCACCGACCCGATGATCATGATCAGCGAGCGGCCCGCGGAAGCGGAAGACCGGGCCGTGCCCGGTCACTGGGAAGGCGATCTGATCATCGGCAAGGACGGCGGCTCGGCGATCGGCACTCTCGTCGAACGCGCCACCCGCTACGTCATGCTCCTGCACCTGCCCGACGGCCGCAGCGCCGAACACGTCCGCGACGCGCTGGTCGAAACGG